>NZ_ANAZ01000013.1:0-324865 GCF_000340985.1 Nocardiopsis valliformis DSM 45023 | reverse complement strand
CACTCAGAAGTGGACATAACCCCGAAAACCACGAAACCCGAGGGCGCCGAACTTGCCCCTGGTAGCAAGATCATCGCTGTTCAGGGGTCGAAGAAGGCAGTCGGCCACCATCAAGCGGTGGGAAACGGGGAACCTCCGCCTCACCGCACCCGACCAGATCCCTGGGCGGTTCCCGGGATCCAGGGAAACCAGCGTGAGGATCAGCGGATGTCGTTGCCGGGGTGCTCCTGGTCGTAGGTCTGACGAGTCCGGGCGATCACGTCTCGGTGCTTCAGCGACCACTCGGCCAGCGCCTTGACGAGGTGGGTCAGGCTCGCCCCGGTCTCTGTGAGCCGGTAGTCGACCTGTGCGGGCACGGTCGGGTAGACGGTGCGCAGGACAAGACCGTCCCGTTCCAGTCGGCGCACGGTGAGCGTGAGCATGCGCTGGGAGATCCCGTCGACGGCGCGCTGGAGTTGGCGGAAGCGGCGCGGACCGTTGGAGAGTTCGACGATGACGAGCACCGACCACTTGTCGCCGACCCGGTCCAGGACGTCGCGGATCCCGCAGTCGGCGTGCTCGGGCTGTCCGCACGGTTCGAGCTCGACGGCCTCAGCGACCTCTGCGGTTACCTCGGTGTGCCCCGGTGACATGGAAGTGCCTCCTTGCGCGCCTCTTGCGCTCGGCTCAGGATCGGTCAGTGGTTACTGAAGAGAACCACGAAAGGGAGTGTGCCGCAATGATCATGGTGACCGGGGCGAACGGTCAGTTGTCCGCCCTCACGGTGCAGGAGCTGGCCGGTCGGAGGATGCCTGTGGTAGGCGGGAGCCGCACCCCCGCGACCGGGCAGCGGTATCTGGACTTCGACTGGCCGGACAGCCTCGATCTGGGCGGTGTCTCGACACTGGTGCTCGTCTCGGCCGGATACGCCGAGGACGACCAGGTGATCGCCCGGCACCGGGCCGTGGTCGACGCCGCGATCCGGGACGGGGTGGACCACGTGGTCTACACGAGCCTGACCGGAGCCGGGGACCACCTCGGGTTCGCGCTCGCCCACCGGGCCACGGAGCGGCTCGTCAGGGACAGCGGATTGGCCTGGACCATCCTGCGCAACGGCCTCTACGCAGAGCTGTTCGGTGCTCTGCTGACCTGGACCCCCGAAGGGCTGGAGTCCGCCTTCGGCTCCGGTGCCGTGGCCGCGGTCGCGCGCGCGGACCTGGCGGTCGCCGCGGCGGTGGTCGCTGCTGAACCCGGGGCGCATGCGGGGAGGGTCTACGAGCTCGTCGGGGAACCGATCACCGCGACCGAGGTCGCCGAGAGGATCGAAGTCGACCACAGCACCATCAGCCTGGGTGAGTACCGTTCCCAGGTGCTGCGGGAGACCGCTCTGCTGCCCTTCCAACCGCCGATGCTGGCCTCGATCGCCAGCGGGATCCGACACGGCTTCCTCGGGGGCACCGGCCCGGAGCTACGGGACCTGCTGGGCCGACCGGTCACCGATCCGCTGACGGTCGCGGCTGAGGCCGCCAGTGCGCTGCGCCCGGCTGCGACTCCTGTCGTCACGTGAAACGCGCGAGGGGCGGGACGTCGAATCGTCCCGCCCCTCGGCGGTGGTTTCTCAGTACCGTGCCGCCTTGGGCGGTACGGCGGGCCCCAGCGGCCCGGAGAAGGCTGAGAAGGCCTCGGGGACCGCCATGAGGCCCAGGTTCACGGTCTGGGCGATCTTCGGCCCGGAACCGTGCTTCATGCCGGGCCGTGGCTACTGGTGAGAAACCCATCCGAGGCCGGTCCAGATTGATATCATGAGATATCACCTGGAGGTGGTTCCATGGCAGACATCTTGATTCGTGATGTTCCGGACAGCGTCCTACGAGCTATCGACGCGGACGCCAAGAGACAGGGGTTGTCCCGGAGCGAGTATCTAAGGCGCTCCCTTGAGCGCACAGCTCGCGCTTGTGACACCTCGGTCACCGTCGGTGACCTGGAGCTCTTCGCGGAAGCCTTCTCCGATCTCAAGGATCCGGACGTTATGGAACGGGCATGGGAATGATCTGGTTGGTCGACAAATCCGCGTTCGTGCGCTTGGCTTCCAGCCCAGACGCCGCGGAGTGGGCCAAGCGTATTGAGCGCGGGTTCGTGCGCGTCTCGACGGTCACACGGCTCGAGATCGGCTTTTCGGCCAGATCCGGTGGGGAACTGAGGAACTTCATGTCCCGCCCTCCGCTCTCGGTGATGCCCGTTGAGTACGCCACACCCGCGATGGAGGATCGCGCGGTCGAGGTTCAGTCGATGCTCGCGGACAGAGGGCAGCACCGCGCCCCCGGGGTGCCCGACCTGCTCATCGCTGCGATCGCTGAGCTCTCCGGGCTCACTGTCCTCCACCTGGACAAGGACTTCGAGCTGATCGGTGAGATCACCGGGCAGTCGATGGAGCGGCTGCGGGTGGCCTGAGGAGAGCCTGGTCTCCAGGCTGACCCCGACTGCGACTCCTGTCGTCACGTGAAACGCGCGAGGGGCGGGACGACGGATCGTCCCGCCCCTCGGCGGTGGTTTCTCAGTACCGTGCCGCTTTGGGCGGTACGGCGGGCCCCAGCGGCCCGGAGAAGGCTTAGAAGGCCTCCTCGGGGACCTCCATGACGCCCAGGTTCACGGTCTGGGCGATCTTCAGCTCGGACTCCACGCGCGGCAGGAACTGCTCGGCGAAGAAGCGCGCGGCAGCGATCTTGCCGGTGTAGAAGTTCTTGTCGTCGTCGCTGGCGCCGTCGATGCTGTTCAGCGCGATCTCGGCCTGACGCAGGAGCAGCCAGGCGAGGACCACGTCGCCGAAGGCGAAGAGCAGGCGGACGGAGTTCAGGCCGACCTTGTACAGCTCGCGGGAGTCCTCGGCGGAACCCATCGCGTGGCCGACCATGATCTCGACGATCTTCTCGGTCTGGCCGAGGGCGGTCAGCAGGAGCGCGCGCTCCTCCTTGAGCTGGCCGTTGCCGGCGTCGCTCTCGGCGAAGGCCTTGATCTCGGCGGACAGCTTGCCGATGGCGGCGCCACCGTTCTTCACGATCTTGCGGAAGAAGAAGTCCTGGGCCTGGATCGCCGTGGTGCCCTCGTACAGGGTGTCGATCTTGGCGTCACGGATGTACTGCTCGATCGGGTACTCCTGCAGGAACCCGGAGCCGCCCAGGGTCTGCAGGGACTCGGCGAGCAGAGCGTAGGAACGCTCCGAACCCACACCCTTGACGATCGGCAGCAGGAGGTCGTTCATGGCCTCCAGCTCGGTGACGTCCTCACCCTTGGAGTGCGCGATCTGGATCGCGTCCTGCTGGGTGGCGGTGTAGATGACCAGCGAACGCATGGCCTCCACGTACGCCTTCTGCGTCATGAGGCTGCGACGCACGTCCGGGTGGTGGGTGATGGTGACCTTCGGGGAGTTCTTGGCCCCGGCGAGGTCGTTGCCCTGCACGCGGTTCTTGGCGTACTCGAGGGCGTTCAGGTAACCCGTGGACAGGGTGGCGATCGCCTTCGTCCCGACCATCATGCGCGCGTACTCGATGATGAGGAACATCTGGCGGATGCCGTCGTGCTTGTCACCGACGAGGTAACCGATGGCGGGGTGCTTGTCGCCGAAGGTCAGCTCACAGGTGGTGGAGGCCTTGAGGCCCATCTTGTGCTCGACGTTGGTGACGTAGGCACCGTTGCGCTCGCCGAGGGAACCGTCCTCGTTGACCAGGTACTTGGGCACCAGGTAGAGCGAGAGGCCCTTGGTGCCGGGGCCGGCGCCCTCGGGGCGGGCCAGCACCAGGTGGAAGATGTTCTCGGTCATGTCCTGCTCGGCCGAGGTGATGAAGCGCTTCACACCCTCGATGTGCCAGGTGCCGTCACCCTGGTCGGTGGCCTTGGTGCGGCCGGCGCCGACGTCAGAACCGGCGTCGGGCTCGGTCAGCACCATGGTGGCGCCCCAGCCCTTTTCGATGGCCTGCTCGGCGAACTTCTTCTGCGCCGCGTTGCCCTCGGAGTGCAGGATGCTCGCGAAGCCGGGACCGGCGGAGTACATGTGGATGGAGGGGTTCGAGCCCAGGATCAGCTCGGCCGCGGACCACACCAGCGAGCGGGGGGCGCCGAGGCCGCCGAGCTCCTGGGGAAGGTCGAGGTTGTACCAGCCGGCGTCCATGTAGGCGTTGTAGGACTTCTTCAGGCTCTCGGGGAGCGCGACCGTGTTGGTCTTGGGGTCGAAGACCGGGGGGTTGCGGTCCGCGTCCTCGAAGGACTCGGCGACGACACCGGTCGCGAGGCGGTTGATCTCGTCCAGGATGGTGCGCGCGGTCTCCTCGTCCAGCTCCTCGAACGGGCCCTCGCCCAGTACGTCCTGGCGCTTGAACAGCTCGAAGAGGTTGAACTCGATGTCGCGCAGGTTGCTCTTGTAATGCGTCATGGACAGCTCCGCTTTGTGTCCCCGGCCGCGGTGTCTGTACACGCGGATCTACCGACTAGTAACAAGTCAATGTTACTACCCAGTAGCCCAAGATGCCAGTGACGATAGACACTTGTGTCCCCAAGGTCAGGCCAAGAGTGCGAACGGCCTGTTCAAGAGCTTGCTTCGGAATGTCCGGCGATGCATGGATGCGCTCCCAAAACAATCGTGCACGAACGCGGAGGGTGACCGGGAGCCGGGGCCGACTTCCGCGAGCCGGTTTCTTCACGGTGGTCTTGCCGTAGTAAGGCTCCCGCAGGCGCAGGCGCAGGCGCAGGCGCAGGCCCGGGCCGAGGCCGCCAGCGGTCATGGAAGGTGCGGCTCCCGCTGATGCTCCGGGGCCCGCTCCCACGGAGAGCGGGGTGAGCGCGGATACCTCCGCGACCCCTTCCCGTCCCCGTGCCCCTACCCGGGCTCGGGGAAGCCCCCGGGCACCGAATCCATTCGCCGCTTTCCGTGACCATCAGGAGCCCCGGTCCGTGTCGGTCTACGCCCGCCTATCCTCTGAGGTGCACCGACCCCGAACCTGGAGCGCTCACGATGCTGGAACTGCTGCCCGGACTCACCCAGATCTACGAGGGGTGGGCGCAGCACTACCCGGACGTGCAGCCGCTGACCATCCAGTTCCCGCCGAGCGACTCCGAGCAGGGGATCGACGGCGTGCTCGCCTACCCGATGGAGGGGCACTGGCTGCTGGTCACCTTCGGCCTCACCGAGTTGGGGGAGAAGACCAGCGAGGAGAAGCGCGTCTCCGGCGCCGGGTTCGAGTTCTCCTGCCGCATCCCGCGCGAGGAAGGCGACGAGACCGTACCCGCGTGGATCCTCCGCGTCCTGCACGCCCTGGCCGGGCAGTACGTTGCCGGCGCGCAGCTCGACGTCGGGCACTGGATCATCACCCCCTCCCCGCTGGGCGGTGAGAAGTCGAACGGCGACATGACCTCGCTCGCGATCGTCCCCGACGCGGACATGCGCATCCTGGACACCGACAACGGCTTGGTGCTGTTCTTCCAGGTCGTGGGGCTCATGGCCGAGGAGGGCGAGTACGCCCAGCAGGCCGACACGGTCGCGCCGATCATCGCCCTGCTGCGTGACCGCGACCCGAAGATGCTCACCGACCCCAACCGCGAGACCATCCGCCTCTAACGTTCCCCGGCGGCCTCCCGCGCTGCCTGCTCCTCTTCCCACGCCCGGAATCGCGGCCCCGCCAGCACGCACACCGCTGCCGCGACCAGGAACAGGGAGCCCGCCACCAGGAACGGCGGCCGCAGCCCGAACACCGAGGCCAGCGTGCCGCCCAGAAGCGCACCGAGCGCCAGCCCGGACATCCCCAACAGACGGCTCACCGACCCGGCCCGGCCCATCAACCGGGCCGGGGTGGCCTTCTGGCGCACCGAGGCGGCCAGCACGTTCCACACCACCGAATGCCCGATGTAGACGGCGAGCAGTACCGCGACCACCACCACGTGGTCGGTCAACGGCACCGCCGCGAACGCCAGGGCTCCCGTGAGCAGCGCACCCGTGATCGAGCGGTGGTAGCCCCACCGGGCGCGGACCTTCTCCGAGACCCACGCCCCCACCAGTCCGCCCGCCGCCGAGGCCGACAGCAGCAGTCCGTACCCGGTGGGCCCCAGTCCCAGCACCTGTCCCGCGTACAGCACCAGGTACGAGAACGGGATCATGTACGCCACGCTGGCGAGGGCACTGATCACCACCAGCGTCCGGACCACCGGGTTCCGCCACACCCACACCGCGCCCTCGCGTGCCTCGGAAAGAACGCTCTCCCGCGGTCCCCCTGCTTGCCGGTAGTCACCCCGCAGCGAGTAATAGGCGATGCCCGCCGCGAGGAAGGCCAGGGTGTTCACCGCACTCGGTGCCAATGCGGCGGCGGCGAACAGGAACCCGCCCAGCGGCGGCCCCACGAACTCGTCCACCACGATCTGCGTCCCGGCGATCCGCGAGTTCGCCCTGTCCAGGACCTGCGGTCGTACGGCCTGTGGCAGGACGGCGAAGGCCGAGCTGTCCGAGACCGTCTCGACCACACCCATCACGGCGAACACCAGGTACAGGACAATCAGCGAAGCCAGGTCAAACGAGACCAGCACGGTGAGCAGCCCGAAGACCACAGCCCGCGAGAAGTTCGACAGATAAAGGAGACGCCGCCGGTCCGCCCGGTCCACGAGCACCCCGATCCCCAGCACCGCCAGCACCCGGGGAACGGTGTAGGCCACAGTCAGCCCGGCCACGGCCAACGGGTTCTGCGTGACCATCGCGGCCAGCAGCGGCAGCGCGACGAAGGTGATTCCGTCCGCCAGGTTCGAGGAAGCGTTCCCCACCCAGATCCGCCGGAACTCCGGCCCCAGCCGCATAGGACCCCCTCCGTTGGCGTCGCCGGGAACCCTAAGCGCCCGAGCCCCGCCCCCGCACCCTGTTTTGCCGCGCTGCAACAGCCGTTGCGGTAGGCCGCTGGTCTAGTGGGGCGGACGTTCGCTCAGGACCCGGTCGAGCGCCGCCCGTCCCGCCGGACCCCACGCCGGTTTGCCGCCGGGTAGGCCGCGGTCCCCGTTCTGGCCCATCAGCATCAGGAAGAGGCTCTTCAACGCGGCCAGCCCGCGGGCGCGTCGGATCGTCGCCTCGTCAGCCTTTGCGTACGCGGTGAAGAAGCGTGCGGCCGCGCCTGCTGGCAGCAGCACCCAGGCGGCCGCCAGGTCCGAGGCCGGGTCGCCGACGAACAAGTCGCCGAAGTCGACAACGCCCGCCAGCGTCCCCTCCGCGACGACGACGTTCGCGGGATGCAGGTCACCGTGCACCCACACCGGCGGACCCTCCCATACGGGGGCCGCGACGGCGTCGTCCCAGACGGCCCGGACATCGGCGGCGTCGGAGCCGATCGCGTCAGCGTCGACGGAGTGGAGGAAATGCTCGAAGCCGTCCGTGCAGTCCTTGGGGTGTGCGCCGCGACCCGTATCGACCGGTGCGTCGGCGGGCGCCGCCCCGTGCAGCGCCCGGAGGAACGCCGCCAGGGTGTCGGCCGCGTGCCCGCCGCGAGTGATCGACCCTCGGTCCAGCGGCAGGCCCGGTACCCATGTCATGACCGTCCACATCTTGGGGAAACGCTCGGAGGGCACCCCGTCCCGCACCGGTACGGGGATGGGCAGCGGCAGGCGCGGGGGCGAGCGACGGCAGCCACCGGCGCTCCTTGAGCTGGTGTTCGGGATCGGTGTCCATGCGCTGGATCCGCACGGCCAGCTCGTCCCCGAGGCGCCACATCTGGTTGCCCCACCCGCCTTCCACCTCGCGCAGGGGCAGCCCGGCCAGGTCCGGATGCTGGTCCTGAAGCAGGTCACGGAGGAGACCTGCGCTGATCTCGATCTCGGTCATGCGGAGGAAGGATACGGGGGCCGACCGCGCCCCGCCCGCGGAGCCGATGGCCGAGGATTCACCCCTGGAGGACGCCGAGCTCCTCGCCAGCGTCCTCGTCCGCTGGGACCTCGGCCACATCACCACCACCTACATGCGCACCCTCGCCTCCGAGCTGGAGAGACGACTGCTCGTCGGCACTTCCCTGTGACGTGCCCGTGTGACGCACGGGACTGGTGGGTAGCCTCACCGACCACCACACCGTGCCGAACCTGGGAGTGCCGATGCCGTCCGACGAGCGACTGGTCCGGGTCGGCGACGTGGAACTGTGCGTCCAGTCCTTCGGGCAGGAGGGGCATCCGCCGATCCTGCTGATCGCCGGGAACCAGTCCTCGATGGACTGGTGGGAGGACGGGTTCTGTGAACGCCTGGCCGCCACCGGACGCTTCGTCGTGCGCTACGACAGCAGGGACACCGGGCGCTCGACCCGGTTCCCGGTGGGGGATCCGGGCTACTCCGGAGACGCGCTCGTCCACGACGCCGTCGGTGTGTTGGACGGCCTGTGCCTGCCCAGAGCCCACATCGTGGGCATCTCCTCCGGCGGGGGCATCGCCCAGTACCTCGGCGTGCGCGACCCCGACCGGGTTGCGTCGCTGACCCTGATGTCCACCACACCGGTGAGCCCCGGGGCACAGCATCCGGACCTACCGCCGCCGACCGAGGCCGTCTCGCGATCGTTCGCCGCACCGCTGCCCGACCCCGACTGGAGCGACCGCGATGCGGTGGTGGACTACATGGTCGCCTTGGAGCACATCTTCTCCGGGGCAGCCCCGGTCGACCCGGACCGCATCCGGAGTGTCGTGACCCGGTCGATGGAACGCGGCGGTGACATGGCCTCGGCCGTCAACCACTGGCTGGCCGCCGCGACACCCCTGGGCGCCCGGCTCGGCGAGATCACCGCGCCCACCCTGGTGCTGCACGGACGGGAGGACCCACTCTTCCCGTACGCGCACGCCGAAGCCCTCGCCGCGGAGATCCCCGGAGCCCACCTGCACCCGCTCTCCGGGGTGGGCCACCAACACCCTCCCCCGGAACTCTGGGCCGAGGTGGTCGGCGCGATCGCTGCACACACCGCCTCCGACTGAACACGGCCCGGACACACGAAAGGGCCGCCGCACCCTCGAAGGATGCGGCGGCCCCCGGCCTTCGAACCAACTCCTCTGTTACTTCTCGGAGCCTCGTTCGATGGCGGTGCCGATCTCACCGACGCGGTCGGCGAGCAGGCCCATCGCGCCGATGGCCCTGGTCATGGGGTCGTCGTCGGATCCGCCCAGGGCGCGGCCGCGGCGGAAGCCCTCCTTGACCTCCTGCCAGCGCCGCTCCTGCTCGGGGGTCATCACCCCGCGGAGTTCGGCCAGCTTGAGGAGGTTGGCCTCCGCACCCGAGGTGAGGGTCTGCGCCTCACCGAGGTAATGGTCGTCGATGACGGCCTCCACCTCGGCCTCGTTCATGACCGGGACGATCTTCTCCGACAGCCGGTTCATGTTCCGGTACGAGCCCTGGAGCTGGAACGGCGGTTCGGTGCGGGCGTCCTCGGACTGCGCCGCTGAGGCGATGTAGGCCTGGTTGTTGGCCAGCACCACCTCCTGGACCCGCAGCATCTTCTGCAGGACCGACACGATCCGGTCCACCTCGGCCGCCGAGTACGGGTGCTTCAGGCGGTCCGTGCCAACCGAGTCGTCCCCCTGGGCCATCCGCACGAACGTGTACACGTCCTCGCGGTCCCGGGTGGACAGCGGCGACAGGGTCTGGTTGGAGGTGAGCGCGTTCTCGATGTAGCTGAGCGCGAACAGCTCCTCCTTGCCGGACAGCACGTCACCCAGGTTGTACACGTCGGCACGGTTGGCCAGCATGTCCGGGATCCGGAACCGCTTGCCCTGCTCGGTGTACGGGTTACCGGCCATGCAGACCGCGAACCGCTTGCCGCGCAGGTCGTAGGTGCGCGTGCGGCCCTCCCACACCCCTTCCATGCGGCGCTGGCCGTCACAGAGGGAGATGAACTTCTGCAGGAGCTCCGGGTTGGTGTGCTGGATGTCGTCCAGGTACAGCATGGTGTTGCTGCCCATCTCCAGCGCGAAGGAGATCTTCTCGATCTCCTGGCGGGAGGTGGCGTCCGGGGCCTCGGACGGATCCAGTGAGGTGACCGCGTGGCCCAGGGCGGGCCCGTTGACCTTGACGAACACCAGACCGAGACGGCTCGCCACGTACTCCATCAGCGTGGTCTTGCCGTAACCGGGCGGGGAGATGAGCAGCAGCAGACCGCTCTGGTCCGTGCGCTTGTCGTCTCCGGCCGCACCCAGCTGCTTGGCGAGGTTGTCACCGATCAGCGGCAGGTACGACTCGTCCAGCAGCCGGTTGCGGACGAACCCGCTCATCACCTTGGGCCGGTACTCCTCCAACCGCAGGCGCTCGCGTTCGTTCACCACCAGGGCGTTGCGGCGGCGCTGGAAGTCCCGGTAAGCGGGAACCTCGACGGTACGGAACCGTCGGGTGCGCGGCAGGATCTCGTCCAGCCGCACCTGGAGCGAGCGTTCGCTGATCCGCGGGTGCGAACCCAGCAGACCGGACACGCGCTCGCCCACCGCGGCCGAGGACTCGTATCGGTCCACCGTGGTCCCGGTGAGTTCGATCGCCGCAGCCTCGGGCAGGTCGCCCGGGGCGGGCGGCTCCTCCAGAGTGGCGGCGTACGCCTCCAGCCACGCCGTCACCAGCTGGTGCCGGGCGGCCACGTCGCCGTCGAGCCTGCGCAGATCCTCCTCGAAGGCCTTGCGCGTGGTCTCCCGGGTGCTGCCCAGAGCCCGGTGGAACCGGTCCAGCAGCTGGCGGGCACCGACACCGGAGACGAACCCGCGCTCGGCGGGCGTGTCCGCGGCCAGCTCCTCGAACAGGTAGTCGCCCACCAGTTCGAGGTCGGCGTCCTGGTGCAGTCCGGTGTCGGTGAGGAAGGTGTCCACACCCTCGGCGAGCTCGGCGCGCAGGCCGTCGATCGCCGCCGACCTACGGGCTCCGAACACGCTCCGGGCCCGGGCCAGCGAGCCCGCCCGGGTCTTCCAGGCCTCCCGCTGCCCCTTCTCGGTGCCATGCGCCCAGAACAGCTGCGCCACCGCCCGGGCCTGCCCGGGATAGCGCAGCAGACCCGCGCCGGCGCGCAGCCGCAGCAGGGCGGAGAGGATGCGGGTGGCGTCGTGGTCGTGCACGCCCCGCTCATAGCCCTCGTCGTACCGGGACTCGGCGACCCCGCGCACCAGGGACTGCAGGGAGTCCCCGTTCTCGGCGTGCAGTTCGGCGTCGTGCAGGGCGTCCAGGGTCAGCCCACCCGTCGCCCGCCACCAACCCTCAACGGATGACCTTCGGTCGCTGCCTTCTACCGGAGCGCCCTCCTCGGCCGCGGTGAGGATCGACGTGGCCAGGTACTCGGCCCGGTATACCTGGGGGCTCTCGGAGACCAGCAGCCGGTCCCACAGGTGCTTGGTCTCCTGGAACGCCTCGTCGGTGACGGGCGCCCGGAAGTCGGTGCCGGTGATGGCCACCGACATGTGCCCGTCATGCGGGGTGAGGGTGAGGTCGATCGGCTGGGTGTTGACCGCGAAGCGGTGCTTGCCGAGCCGGATGGTCTCCCCGCCCGCGCCGCCCTCGAACAGGTCGGTGCGGTCCTGGAGGGCCCGCCCCGCCTCCTGCCGGGCGGCCAGGATCTGGCCGTCCAGCTCCTCGGCGCGCACGGTGTCGCCGAGCTCGCGCATCTCCTCGGAGGTGCGGCGCAGCCGCGTCACCATCGCGTCCGAGGCGAAGTAGGTGTTGATGTCCTCCAGCGTGGTCAGTGCCGCGACCCGCCGGTGCACACCCTCCAGGACACGGGCGGCCGATGACGCCAGCCGGTCGGCCCGGCGGGCGCGCTCGTCCACCAGCGCCTGCTTGCGGGTGGAGAACGCCTCGTAGACGTCCTCGCGCTTGTCCGCGAGCTCCTGGAGGAAGTCGTCGAACTCAGCGAAGCGCGACTCCAGGTTCTCCAGCTGGAGCATGATCCGGCCGAGCTGCTCGTCGCAGCGGTCCGGGGTGTCCGCGGCGGCGATCGCTCCGGTGATGGCCTGACCCAGCAGGGCGAACTCGGCGGCGAACTCGGCCCGGCCCTCCAGGGCGAGCAGCTCCTTGCGCCGCGACTCCAGCGTGGCGCGGGCCCGGTTGACCCCGGCCATCACCTCGCTGATCCGCTCCAGGATGCGGGTACGCACCTGGGCGTCGCCGATGTCGAGGGAGCCGATCACCTCGGTGACGACCTGCAGGCCCTCGGTCTGCTCGGCGATGCGCTCGCCGACCGCGGTGGCCGCGCTGACCGCCTCCAAGGCCTCGGCCTCCTCGACCAGCCGCTCCACATCGGAGTGGTAGCCGTCGAAGGCGTCTTCCTGCTCGAGGAAGGAGACGGTGCGGCGCCCGGCGGAGGCGATCTCCTCACCGAGGCTCTCCTCCACCGCGTCGATGCGGCTGGTGTCCGCGTAGCGCATCTCGCGCAGCGTGGCCGCCTGCCCCTGGGCGCGGCGCAGTTCGGTCAGCCGGGTCACCCACCCCTCGGCCGAACGCGGGGTTTCGCCCCGGGACCGGCGGATGAGCGCGGTGACCTTCTCCTCGGTCGCGCGGAGGTTCTCCGCGGCCTGCCGGGTGAGTTCCTGGACGGTTTCGAACTCGTCCAGGACACGCTCCGCTGTGGAGCGCACCTCGCCCAGCGGGCCGGCCAGGTCGCCCAGCTCGTCCTCGCCGAGCCAGTGGAACCGGTCCAGGACCCGGCGGCAGGAAGCGATGAGCGCCTCGAACACCTCGGTGGAGGGCCGCATGTCCTCGGCGATCCGCGCCACCGACAGGCACTCGGACACACCCTGGACCAGTTCGGCGTTGCCGATCCGCTCCAGCGGCCCGGTACCGACCGGCTGCGCCGCCGCGTACACGTCGGACACGTACGGGGTCTGCCACACCTGCATGGGGTGCACCCGGGTGGGTTCACCGGAGGTGTCGCGGAAGACCGTCATGGTCCCGTCGTCGAACAGCGAGTAGCCGTGGCAGACGATCGGGTTGGCGACCTCCTTGCGGATGGTGTTGTACGACAGCAGCAGGCTGCGGCCGTCCGTCCGCGAGTGGAAGACGTACAGCACGTCCTCACCGTTGGGCGAGCGCACCACGCGCTCGAACTCGAGGTCGGTGACGTCGGTGTCGAAGGTCCGCGCCACCCCGGTGGACAGGTAGTAACCGCCGGGGAAGATGAGCCCCTGGTCGTCGGGCAGGCGCTGGCAGGACTGGCCGATGCCGTCGAGGCGCTCGACCTCCTTGGTGCGCGTGTTGAAGACCAGGTAGCGCCACGCGGTCTCGTTGTACGGCTGGATCTTCAGCAGGACCAGCGCGCCGACCTGCGCGTGGAAGATCGCCGCGTCGGCCAGGCTCTGCGTCGGTTCGTCGACCGGCTCGCTGTAGACGCCCTCGCCGACCTCGGTGTTGTTCTCCACCTTGATCGTGAGGTCGCCGCCGACCGTCTCCACGAACAGCGCGTCACGGATCGAGATGTGCGGGTGCCGCCCCTGGACGTGGTCCTCCCGGGTGGCCTCCGTCCACGCGAAGTCGTGCGCGCGCGGGAACACGTGGTCGCGTTCTCCGCGGTCGTCGAGGTAGGCGATCTCGCCGGTGGGCGCGACCGTCCACCGCAGCACCCGCACGTCCTCGGTGCGCGGGCCGGTCTGGAACACGGCGAGCAGCCGATCCTCGACCCTGCGCAGCTGGAGCAGACGGGCGTCGCGGTAGTAGCGGTAGAGCTGATCGAACTCCTGCTGGAACTTCTCGTCGGCGATCAGACCGGGGACGGCGTCCACGGCCGCGTCGGCGAACTCGAAGGAGTCGCCGCCGTGCTCGTACCGGTGCAGGGAGAACACGTCGGAGACGTGCGTCTGGCTCTGCATGCCGATGTAGACGTTGTAGCCGAAGAGGATCATGTCCCCGTCGGCGTCGTCCCCGACGGAACGCCCCACGCTGACGATGTCGCGCGGCACACAGTTGTGCTCGGTGCGGATGCGTTCGGTACCGCGCAGGGAGAGCTCGGTGCCGCCGAACACCTCGAGACGGCGGTTGTTGAGTTCCTCGGTCCGCCGGGCCAGCTCACCGGTCTGTTCGCGGAGCCGGGCGCGGAGCACCTCGTAGGTGCCCGCGTCCAGCGACCGCGCGTCCTCGGTGTCGGGTCCGGGGCCGTCGGTCTCCTGGGACTGTGTTTCCTGGGAGTGGGCCTCGGTCACGGAGGACTACCTCACTGCTTCACGGGGGCGAGAGCGTTCACGGGAAGCTGGTCCAGGCCCATGGAACGGGCGGTGGTGAGCAGTTTGTCGAGCTTGCCGGCCTCGGGGCCGCCCGCCGCGATGAGCTTGAGCAGCAGGGCGGAGACGGTGAGGTTCTTGACGTCCTCGCTGTCGGCCGAGGCCAGGATCCTCTTGATGTCCTCGGCGAAGTTGCCCTCGCCGCTCAGCCAGCCGCTGCCCAGCGCCTGCACGGTCTCGGAACCGTTGACGAAGCCGTCGACGGCCTTGCCCATGCCGATGGAGTTGACCATGCGGTCGAAGAAGGCGCCGTCGCCGCCGACGATGTTGATGTCGGCGCTCTCCAGACCGGCGGCCATGGCCGTGGCCTGGGCCTCGGCGATCTGACGGTTGACGTCGATCCCGGCCAGGCGGACCTCCTTCTCGGCCTCCAGGCGCAGGCGGTACTCCTCGTGCTCGCGGCTGACCTCGTCCAGGGCGGCCATGGCGGCGGCCTTGTCGGTCAGACCCGCGGCCTCGGCGCGCAGCTTCTTCTCCACGGCGTCGGCCTCGACCTGGGCCTTCTCGGCGGCCACGACGGCCTCGGCGCGGCCGAGCTTCTCGACGGCCTCGGCGTCCTGCTCGCGGACCTGGACCTCGGCCAGGCCGGCGGCGGCCGCCTCGGCCTGCAGGCCCTCCGCCAGGCGGATCTTGGCGCGGGTGTCCAGCTCGGCGGCCTGCTGGCGGGCCTCGGCGAGCGTGAGCTCCTCCTGGGCCTTGTGCTTGGCGGCGGCCTCGGCGGCCTCGGCGGCCTTGATGTCCTTGACCAGGTTCTCCTGGGCCTCGGCCTCGGCGTGGATGATGATGGACTGGCGCTGGCGCTCGGCCTCCTCGACCGTGCGCAGCTTCTTGATCGCCTCTTCCTGCTCGGCGACGGTGCGGTCGACGGCGATCCGTTCGCGGACGACGTCGGCGACCTCGCGCTTCTCGCCCTCGACCTCCTTGTCCTTGGCGATGCGGCTCAGCTCGGTCTCGCGCTCGCGGCCGATGACCTCCAGGAGGCGGTCCTTCTCGATGCGCTCGGTCTCGATGGCGATGACGCGCTCGCGGTTCTTCTCGGCGACCGCGATCTCACGCTGCTGGTTCTGGTGCTGGACGCCGAGCTGCTCGTTGGTGCGCAGGTTGGCGGTCTCGGCCTTGAGGCGCTCCTCGGCCTGGACACGGGCGGTCTCGGCCTCCTCCTGGGCGCGGATGATCTCGATCTCGCGCTTGGCCTTGGCGGTCGCCTCCTCGCGGCGCTTCTCCAGCTCGGCGAGGGTCTCGGCGGTCTCCGTGTTCTGGCGGTCGAGTTCCTTCTTGCGGTCGTTCTCGAACTCGTTGGTGCGCTTGTGCTCCTTGGCGGTGCGCTCCGTGATCTTCGAGATGCCCTGCGCGTCGAGGATGTTGTTGGCGTCGTGCTGGTGCAGCGGGGTCTGCTCCAGCTCGTCGATGGCGACGTCCTCGAGGATGTAGCCGTTGAGGTCGGTGCCGATCAGCGAGACGATCGCGTGGCGGAACTGCTCGCGGTGGGTGAACAGCTCCTCGAAGTCGAACTGCTTGCCGACCGTCTTGAGGGCCTCGGAGAACTTGGAGTTGAAGAGCTCCTGGAGGGTGTCCTGGTCACTGGCGCGCTCGGTGCCGATCGCCTTGGCGACCTTCTTGACGTCCTCGGCGGTCTCGTTGACCCGGACGTAGAAGAACACCTTGATGTCCGCGCGGATGTTGTCCTTGCAGGTCAGACCTTCGCGACCGCCCCGCTCCAGAGTCAGGCTCTTGAGCGAGATGTCCATGATCTCGGCCTTGTGCAGGACCGGGAGGACGATGGAGCCGGTGAAGGTGACGTGGACGTCCCGGACCTTGGAGATGATCAGGGCCTTGCCCTGCTCGACCTTGCGGAACAGTCTCGTCACCATCAGCAGGAGGGCGAGGAGGACGACGATACCGATGGCGAGGGCGACGCCGACGGTGATGAAGGCCGCGTCAGCCGCCTCCTGCCCGGTGGAAGGAGCACTCAGGAACACGTAGGGGTCTCTTTCTGCGCAGTGAACGGGGTCCGCTCGGCACCGCGGTGGGGTCGGCGGGTGGAGGGTCACCGGCCCGGAGGCGAGGAGCGTTCGTTGTGGGTTGTGACGCGCCCGGAGGGCGAACGGTTCCGAAACCGGACAAGATCATCCCTGCTCACCATGGGTGAGCTGGGATATGGCCGATGAGCGGGGTATTTCGGTCAGAGATGCCCAGGAATTACAGTCAGGCGGTTCTCGCCGGTCAGACAGTGCTTGCCGGTTAGGAGGGCCCGGGGTCGAGCGCGGCGTCGAAGGCGGTCACCAGGAAGACGTCGTCGCCCGGGCTGTGGTCGAAGATCAGCGCGGTGCTACCCAGGGGGAGGACCTCACCGCTGGTGGTGCGTACGGGGATGGAGATGGCGGCGCCGCCCGCGGTGGTGATCTCGGCCTGACCGAAGTCCTCGCGGGCCTCACCGATCCGGATCACGCAGGTGCGCCCGACCAGTTCGTGCTTGGAGTCGCCCCTGCGCTTGGGCAGGAAGCGCTGGAAGCCCATGACCACACCGCTGGTGACCGCCCACGCGGCGACCAGCGCGATCAGCAGGACCACGGCGCCGAGCGCGTACAGCATCGGCGTGGAGGTGGTCTCGATGAGGGTGGTCAAGATGCTTCCCATCATGCTCACGAACCAGGCCACACAGATCAGCATGGTCAGGGCGACGGTCACGGGAACCCTCCCGAGCCCCGCTTTGCTGAACACCGCGCTCAGCCCGGCCGCGTCACCGTCGGCGTCCACGCTGTCGAGCATCTCGGTGTCGGCCGCGCCGACGGTCACGAAGATCCAGTAGCCCAGCACGACGATGAGCATCGGCGTGAACAGGACCGTGGGGAACCCGAAGGCGGTACTCAGGAAAACACCCATCCCGCGCACCCACTCCTTCACGTCTTCGCCCCGCACCGGTGCCGGAACTCTACCGAACACCCCAGTTCAGCACGTTCTCCGGGGCGTGCCCTGACCGGTTGTGGCCACTGGTCGACGCCGCGAGCGGGAGCGCGGGGAGGGTGTTCGCTGAACAGGTGCCGCTCGGTCGGCTCACCGGTTCGACGCCCGTGAGGTGCCATGGGCCCTGTGCCACGAGGAGATCAGCGCGTGCTCAGAGAAACCGAAGAGGTCGGTGAACTCGCTCGTGACCAGGGTGCCCAGGTCGGTGAAGTCGCCCTCCACGACGACTGTCTCCCCGTCCGTCCGCCACCGGTGGACCCGGTGCATCCCCCGGCTGTCGAAGTGCGTGCGGGCAAGCGCCCCCGACTCGGACTTGCCCCGGCTCGCCCCCGCGGGCGGGAGGCGGAAGTCGACCTGCGCGTCCAGCAGTGACATGTAGCCTTCGATATCGCCCCGGTCGACGTAGTCGTAGAAGAGGAGAACGTGTTCCAGGCCGATCCTGGCCACCTGGTCGCTGCGTTGGCGCTGTCTTCCTTCGGTGTCCCGCACGGGGTGCCCCCTCTCGTGGTTGCCCTCTGGCCGTCTCCCCTCCCCTGAATGATCGTTCGGCGGCATGTTCATTTCTTATTTCCCGACTATCGTTGGTGCTTTATGGCCGAATGGTATTTCTTTATTTCCCAGATGATCTTGTGCTAAGTTTCGGGGTCCGCGCGGGTGTGAGTCGGGTGGTTCGGGGATCAGGTCGGTTGGCCATGAAAGGCGGGGTGCGTCTTGGGGGACCTGTTGTCGGAGAAAATCCTGTTCCGCGCTCTGGGGCCGCTTCTCGTCGAGAGTGCTTCCGGTCCCCTGGTGGTTCCTACGGGCCGGCAGCAGGCCGTGTTTTCCTCGCTGCTCCTGGAAGTCGGACACGTGGTTTCGACGCATTGCCTCCTCGACACCGTCTGGGAGCACGACCCGCCGGAAACCGCCCGTACCCAGGTGCAGATCTGTGTCTCCCGGCTGCGCCGCCTGATCGGTTCCACGGGGGCGGTCATCGAGACCAGGAGCCCCGGCTACGTGCTTCGTGCCCCCGAGGGGACGGTCGACTTCCAGCACCAGCGCCTGCTCGCGCGCAGGGCCGACGACCTGTTGGAGCGGGGCGAGGACGAGGAGGCGGTTCGGCTGCTGCGCCGCGCGGTCGGGCTGTGGCGCGGGCCCACTCTTGCCGGGGTGGACTACCGGGCGGTCCGCGTGAAGGCGGCAGAGCTGGACGAGGTGCGGGCGTCCCTGCTGGAGAAGGTGCTCGACGCCGAGCTCCGGCTGGGGCGGCACACCGAGACGGTGGCCGAGGCCGGTCGTCTGGTGGAGGAGTACCCGCTGCGCGAGGGGATGCGGGCCAACCTGATGTTGGCGCTGTACCGCTCCGGGCGGCAGGCGGAGGCCCTGGAGGTCCTCAGAGCCGGCCGTGAACTTCAGCAGAGGGAACTGGGCACATCCCTCGGGAAACGCCTGCGCTCGCTGGAGGAGGGAATTCTCGCGGGAGACCCCGCCCTGGCCGCGCCGGACCGGACCGCGCGTACCGCGGGGGCGGTGGCCACGGGATGGCGTTCCCCGGCCGGGAGAAACGCTGTCGAGAGCGCGGTGAGCGCCGGGGCCGGGAACACCGGTTCCGAGGGCACCACGCCGAACGCGACCGGTCCGGCACAGGTGTCCCCGAGCGGACCGGTACCGCTCCAACTGCCCCATGCGATCGCCGACTTCGTGGGGAGGGAGGAGGTCCTCGCGACGGTGCGAGCCGCCCTGGTCGGCGACAGCGCCACCGGAGTGGCGGTGCTGGTCGGCAGGCCCGGCGTGGGCAAGAGTTCCACTGCGGTGTGGGCGGCGCACCGACTCGCGGGGCGTGACTATCCCGATGGGCAGCTCTACTGCGACCTGCGGGGGACCGGGGGCGAACCGATGGATCCGGCGGACGTGCTCGGCCGGTTCCTGCGCGCTCTCGGGGTGGCCGCTCAGGACGTGCCGGACGACATCGACGAGCGGGCCTGCGTGTACCGGGGGCTGCTCGCCAACCGCAGGGTTCTGGTCGTGCTGGACGACGCGGCCGCCGAGGCGCAGGTGTTGCCGCTGCTGCCCGGGCACCGGCGCTGCGGTGTGATCGTCACGTCCCGTTCCCGGTTCACCGGCCTTCCCGGTGTCGTCCCGGCCGAGATGGAACCCCTGAGCGCCGACCAGTCCGTCCGGCTCCTGCGCCGGGTGCTCGGCGAGGACCGGGTGGCCCGGGAGGAGGGCGCGACGCACACGCTCGTTCGTATGGTCGGTCGGCTCCCCCTGGCGCTGCGCGTGGCCGCCGCCCGCCTGGCCGCCCGGCCGCACTGGCCGATCGCGTCCCTGGTGGAACGGTTGGCGGACGAGCGCAGCCGTTTGGATGAGTTGACTCACGGGGAACTCACGGTCCGGGCCAGCCTCTCGCTCACCTATGAGGGCCTCGGGGACGGGGAGATACGGGCCTTCGCCATACTCGGCATGGTTGCGGGGCCGACGATCCCGTCCTGGATGGTGGGGGCCGTGTTCGACGATCGCCGGACCCGGCCCTCCGATCTGGCCGAGCCGTTGGTCGACGCCTACGTGCTCGACGTCATCGGGCGGGACAGCGCCGGGGAGCCGGTCTACAGGTTTCCCGACCTGGTGCGGGCCTACGCTCGGGAGAAGCTGTACCAGGCACAGGACGAGTCGGCGCGGTCGCGTCTCCTGGAGCGGGTGACAGGTGTCTGGTCGTCCCTGGTTGAGGAGGCCGACCGGAGGACGGGCGGGAGCGGACCCAGCCGTCCCGGCGCCGCTCCCGCGTTTCCCGCACTGTGGAGCCCGCCGGATTCCCTGGTGGAACGCCTCTTGGCGGATCCGGTCGCCTGGTTCGAGCAGGAGCGCGCCAATCTGTTCCACGCGGTGGCCCAGACCGCGGGGGAAGGCCTGTTCCGGCAGTGCTGGCGGCTCGCAGCGGGGCTCTCCGAGTTCCTGCTCCGGCGCGGGGACACCGAGAGCCTGCGCGATGTCTACGAGAGCGCGCTGCCCCTGACCGAGGAAGCCCCCTGGGGTGGTGCGGCGCCCCGGGGTTCCGGGGCCGTCGAAGGGTCCGCGGGCGCTGGAAGGCCGGGCAGGGTGGCCGACCCCGGCCACGGGGACCTGCGGAACGTGCACGAGCGGGTCCTGGCGGTATTTACTGCACGGGGGGAGGAACAGGGGCGTGTGCTGGTCCTGCGCCACCTCTCCCATCTGGACGCCCGCGAAAGGGCACGGGAGCGGGAGCACGAAAGGGAAGGTGCTGTCGGATGGGTTTGAGGGGGTGCTCACCACTCCTCCCGAGTTCTGTCTCCGGGGTGGCCTGCAGTAGGCATCGGTTCCCCCAGTGGTCGGTTCCGTGATGTCGCGCGGCTGAGGGCCAAGGTAGGTGGCCGCGCTGTTCCCGTCCTATCCCTCCGCTATTTCCGCGTTGTTCGAGGGCGAAGTCGGTAGCCTTGGGTAGCTATAATTTCACGCGGAGTCGCTTTTTGATTTTCTGGCTCGGTGTATCAGAAGTCTGCCTGAGCTTTTCCGTGGAAGGGTGGCGGCGAAGTGTGTCCTGTCCGTCTCCCGGCTTGCGGGTTTCGTGTTCGGTGGAGTATTCATGAACGTGAAATATGCTGACAGATCATTCGTCTTCCTTTGGCGGTCCGCTGGTCTCCGCCTGTCGTATTCGGATTCCAGCGGGCGGTGCTGTCGCATGATGTACTTTTGTTCGCGGAAGACCAGGCTGGTTCGACTTTGAGTAGGTATGGGAACGTGGCCATCACTTCGGTCCAGAGGTTCAACGGTGATGAGGACATCGCCTTCCGCGTTCTGGGACCTCTGGAGGTCCGCGGTCCGGCCGGACTGGTCCGGGTGCCGTCCGGGCGCCAGCAGACCGTCCTCAGCGCGCTGCTGCTGGACCTCAACCGCGTGGTCGCCACCGACTACCTCGTCGACATCCTCTGGGCCCACCAGCCGCCCGAGACCGTCCGCACCCAGGTGCAGATCTGCGTGTCCCGCATCCGAGGGCTGCTCCAGCCCACCGGTGTCACCATCGAGACCCGATCCCCCGGATACCTGTTGTCGGCCGAGGCCCACACCGTGGACGCCCACGTGTTCCGGGCCCGTGCGCGGGAGGCGACCGACCTGATCCAGGAGGGTCGCCAGGAGGAGGCCGCGGCCGTGCTGCGTTCCTCCGTGGGCCTGTGGCGGGGGCCCGCCTTCAGCGGTATCACGGCGGACGGGCTCAGGGTCCGGGCCACGCACCTGGACGAGGAGCGCATGGCGGCCATCGAGTCCTATCTCGGGATCGAGCTGGCCCTGGGGCGACACAACCAACTGATCGGCGAGATCAACACCCTGGTCCAGGAGCACCCCCTGCGGGAGGGCCTGCGCGCCCAGTTGATGCTGGCCCTGTACCGGTCGGGGCGTCAGGCCGACGCCCTGGAGGCCTACCGGGCCGGTCGCGATCTCCTCATCGACGAACTGGGGCTCGAGCCCGGCACCGAACTGCGTGAGCTTGAGCAGCGCATCCTCGCGGCTGACGAATCCCTGCGGGTGGCCCCGCCCGCCGTGGCGGGGCGCGGCGCTGAAGGCGCCGGTGACTCCGAGGGACCGGGCGGACGGCCCGAACCGTCCGCGACCGCCGCGACCGCCATCACCCCTTTCCAGCTGCCCACGGACACCGCTGACTTCGTCGGACGCACGGAGACCGCGCGGGCCGCGGAGCGGACCCTGGTCGAGAACGACGGGAAGGTCGGTGTCCTCGTCCTGGTGGGGCGGCCCGGGGTGGGCAAGAGTGCCACCGCGGTCCACATCGCGCACCGGCTCGGTCCGGAACACTTCCCCGACGGTCAGCTCTACTGCGACTTGCGCGCCATCCGGGGCAACCCGCTCACACCGGCAGACGCGCTCGGCCGCTTCCTGCGCGCCCTGGGGGTCCCCGGCCAGGCCATCCCGGACGACACCGACGAGCGGGCTGCCATGTACCGGGGTCTTCTGGCCACCCGGCGGGTCCTGGTGGTCCTCGACGACGCGGCCTCGGAGACCCAGGTCCTCCCACTCGTTCCGGCGGGCCCCGGGTGCGGGGTCGTCATCACGTCCCGGACCAACCTCACCGGTATGCCGGGCGCGGCCCTCGTGCAGATGGAAACCCTCAGCGGTGACACCTCGCTGGAGCTGCTCGCACAGGTCCTCGGCGAGGAGCGGGTCGCCGCCGAGCCCGAGGCGGCCCGTGCCCTGGTCCGGTCGGTCGGCAGGCTGCCGCTGGCCCTGCGCATCGTGTCTGCTCGGCTGGCCGCCCGGCGGCACTGGTCGATCGCGTCGATGGTGGCGCGCCTGGCCGACGAGAGCCACCGGCTGGACGAGCTCGCCCACGGCGACATGACCGTGCGGGCCAGCCTGTCGATGACCTTCGACGGCTTGGAGCGCCCGGGCGCCCGGGCGTTCGGGCTTCTCGGGATGGTCGACGGCCCCACCATCCCGGTCTGGTCGGCGGCGGCCCTCCTGGATGACGGGCGCCCCTTCCCCTCGGACATCGTGGAACCCCTGGTCGACGCCCATCTGCTCGACATCGTCGGATCCGGTCTCAACGCCGAACCCGTCTACCGCTTCCACGACCTGGTCCGCGACTACTCCCGCGAACGGCTCCTCCAGACGGAGGACGACACTTCGCGCCGGCAGGCCCTCGAACGCCTCATGGGCGGCTGGCTGGCGCTCCTGGACGCGGCCAACCGGGGGCTCGTCGGCGGTGACTACCTCCTGGTCCGGGGGGAATCCGCGCGCTGGAACCCGCCGAGGTCCTACGTCGACCGGGTGACGGCGGACCCCTACGCCTGGCTGGAGGCGGAACGGACCAATCTGCTGCACATCGTTTCCCAAGCCGTGGAGGAGGGCCTGGCGAAACACAGCTGGGAACTGACGGTCGGCGTCTCCATGTTCCTCATGCGGCGCGGCTACATGACCGATATCGCCGACCTGCACGACCGGGTCGAGCCGTTGGTCCGGCGCAGCGGGGACCGGCTGGGGGCGGCGGCGATCACGGCTGACCTGGCCAACCTGCTGAAGAGCCGCTATGACGACGCCACCCGCCGTACCCGGCTGGAGTGGGTGCTGAGCGAGTACACGGAGCTCGGCGAGGTGCGCGGTGCGTCATCGGTCCGCATGCACCTCGCTTTCATGGACCACAACGCCGGAGACAACGACAGCGCCCTGCACGGCTGTGAGAACGCGTTGAAGGGTTTCACCTCGCTGGGTGACGCCGCCGGTCAGCGGCGCAGCCTGATGCTCTCGGGCTACCTGCGGGTACGCGCGGGGGATGCGGACGACGGCCTGCGTGAACTGGCGGAGGCGCTGGCCCTCGCCGAGACGTGTGGGGACGTGCGTGCGCAGGCCCAGGTACTGGAGCAGGTGGCTCTGGCCGACGTCTTCCTGGGCGACCTGGGCCGGGCCGAGGAACGCCTGAACACGGCACTCGACCTGGTCAGGGACCTGGTTGACCCGCTGGGGGAGGCGAAGATCCTCCTGGAACTGAGCCGTGTCCACCTGGCGCGAGGGCGGGTGGACACGGCTCGGGCGGGGTTGGAACGGATCCGGGAAATCGGGGAACAGCTGCGGTACGAACGCTGGATCCGGGTGGCGGACCTAGCACTGGCTGATATCTCCGAACAGAAGGCCTGATACCGGGTGTCTCACTCGTCGCCCCAGGGGTCGCTGTTGGGGCAGTTGGGGAGGACGTTGCCGGTGGCGCCGCAGATGCTCCCCACCACGTCGGGCAGGACGACCTTGCCGATGCCGGCCGGGAGCCCGTCCACAGCTGAGGCCGAGGCCGGGGCGGCGACCGCCGTGGAGAGCGCGACGGCGGTGGCGAGGGTGGCGACGACGGTGGCGACCTTCTTGACGATCCGCATGGAGAACTCCTGTGTGGGGAACCTGCTCCCGTTCTTTCGGGATGACCACATCCTGCGGCAGAAGCGTCGAAAAGGTTTATCGTCGAGCTATTCGCCGGATGTCCAGATCCGCGCGAGTTCCGATAGCCGCCGGGATGGTCGGGATAACGGAACGAAAAGCCCGAGGTGGCGCGGTGTCAGCGGCCCCGCCGACCGCGCCCGGGGCAGTCAGAATCGGCATCTTTGCAGCTCATGGCGGTATGTCCGACCTGTCTCGGGTCCGGGATAGGTCGGGGATAGCTGCCGGATGTCACCCGCGGCGAGGATCGGTACCAGTCGGAATCACGAACAGATCCCTTGGTCAGGTAACTACTGGTCGCCCTCGAACGCGGAGTGAATATGAACGACCTTCCCATGGTGCAGACCCTCGGAGAGTGCCGTGTCAACGGTCAGCCCGTCCGGCACCGCAGAGCCGTGGAGCTGTCCGCCGCACTCGTGCTCTCGGACGGAGCCGCTCCGCGCGACTGGCTCCTGTCCGTCCTCTTCGAAGGGGAGGCCTCGCCCTCCAGCCTTCCCACGCTGGCGATGAGGGCCCGCAAGCTCGGGCTCGAGGTCCAGTACGAACGCGAGATCGGCGCCTACCGGATCGACGAGGACGTCCGCTGCGACGTCGCGGAGTTCCTGTTCCTGCTCTCCCAGGGATACCTCGCCCAGGCCCTGGAGATGTACAAGGGGCCGTTCATGGCCCGGAGCACGAGCCCGTTCGCCGTCCAGACGCGGGCCCAGCTGGAGCGGCACATCGTGCGCTCGGTGGTCGAGTGCGACGACATCCGCCTGGTCGAGGCCGCGGACCGGGTGGTCACCTCCCCCGAACTCACCCGGGAGCTCGCGCGCAGGGGAGCTCAGCGAGTGGCCGCGCCCATGACGCGTCGCGCGGTGCCGGTGGCCGCGAAACCGGTGGGATAGGGCCCGCGACCAGGGCAATGGGCCAGCGCAAGAGTGCAGGGCGCAAGGGACATGGCGCAGCCGAACGGGCCCACGGGTGAGTACCGTGGGCCCGGGAGAAGCGGGAGAGGAAGCGCGCGCGAACCGGAAGAACGGAAAGTGCGCAAAGCACGGAAGGAACAGGCTCTGCACCCGGGTCAGGGAGCGCCCAGCATCAGCACGGAGGGGACGCGCTCAGGCAGGGCCAGGCGCAGCAGGTTGTAGCCGATGCCCGAAAGGCCGTACATCAGGCCGAGCGAGTCCTGGGTGTCCAGCGGGGCGATCCGCCAGCCGTGCGTGCGGCCGCGCGCGCACAGCGCCGCGACCGCACGGCGCAGCCGCAGGGCCGTCCCAGTGTCGTTCCTGCGTTCGGCCGCCGCCAGCAGGAACTCCAGGTTTCCCAGGTCGCCGTGGCACAGGCCGTTGTCCCCGGCCGAACGGAAGACACCGGACGAGGGCAGGTGCAGAGCGGTGAGCTCGCTCTCGATGACGGCGAGGTCCTCCGTCGCCGTGGACCGCACGGACGGGGCGGCCGAGGACTCCAGGAGGGCGATCCTCGACAGCCCGATGCCGGTGATCCCCCGGCACCAGGACGGATCCATGGCGGCGGTCCGCTCCAGCAGCCCGTGCTCGTGCCGCAGCAGCGCCTCCAGGGCCTCCTGGTAACGGGGAGCGGGGGCGGCGGAGTTCAGGCACAGCAGCGCGTGGACGACACCGGTCGTCCCGCTGGCCATCCCCGGCCGGAAACCGGAGAGTGGACCGGAGGCGGGACCTGCACCGGCCTTGGCCGGTCTTCGCGCGTCGAGCCGGTCCAGGCCGCCGAGCTGGTCCAGGAGCTTCGACGCCGCCTGCCGCGCCACGTCCAGGGCATCGGAACCGGGATGGACGGCGTGCACCGACAGCACGGCCAGCACCGTTCCGGCCAGGCCGCCGCCGAGCGCCTCGCGGGTGCTCTGGTCGATGCACCGGCGCAGGGCGGCCAGGCCGACCTCCATCACCCCGGGCCACTCCGGGGTGCCGTGGACCGCGTAAGCGTGCGCGAGGTGGTACACCGCCCCGCCGATCTGGCCGAGCAGTCCCGGATCGGGGGCCTCCGCACCCCCGTTCCCCGTCTGCTGGTCCACCGAACGGGCCATCTCCAGCACCTGGCGGGCGGTGCTCCGCGCGGAGCGCTCCCCGGCCCGGCCCGCGTCCCGGTCCCCGGTCACCTCGTGCAGCCGGCTCAGAAACATGCCCACACCCGCAGCGTCGGAGCAGAGCCCGAAGGAGTCCGGTGTGCTCCGGCCGAGGAGCCCGCGGGCGATCTCCAGGGAGGCGTTCAACGAATCCTCCACACCGGCGGGCGGATCGGTCAGGGCCAGCGTGCGTGCGTCGCCGGGGCGGGGCGTCTGTGGTTCGGCGGCGCGCCGCAGCGAGGTGACCCGGTCGCTCAGGTCGTGTCCGCTCAGGGAGAGCAGGCGCTGCCGCACGCTCTCCGCCGGGGGCTGGTCGAGGACGTCGGGCAGCAGGTGTCCCCGGCTGTCCTCCAGGTCCGTGGAGCCCGCGACACCGCTGAAGTGCGGCAGGTCGCCGTTGCGCAGGTCGGTCAGCTCGGAGGGGAGCAGGGCCTCCCAGGGTTGGTCGCCGTCCGCGCCCAGCGCCACCCTGGCCAGGGCCCGGTCCCGGTCCCGTCCGTCCCTGAGGAACTCCGGCCGGTCGCCCTCCGCCAGCAGTGCCGTGTACAGCGACTCCGGGTACAGGACCTGCCGCAGCTGCGCGGAGTCCAGGTGCCGCAGCGGGCCCTGTTCGGACAGCCAGGTGCTCCGGTCGCCGAAGAGGGAGCGGTAGGTGAGGACGAACCCTGCCTCGAAGGCCTCGCTGTGGTCGCTCGGGTCGAACTCGACCCCGTCCGCGTACGGGCGGTGCCGCCCGTCGTCGAGTTCGTCGTCGAGCCCGTCGAGTTCGTCGTCGGGGTCCTCATCGTCCTGCCCGTCGTCCCCCTCGTTCCCGGTGTCCGGGCCGCCGGACCCGCCGTCGCGGAGCTTCCCCTTCTCCGCACCGGGGGCCGCCGGCCGCTCCGGTCCGGTCCACGTCCCCCTGAGGATCGCCTCGGCGTCGACCAGCACCGGATGGGCCCCGGCGGCGATCACGTCCGCCTGGTCCGGGGCGCCGCCGCTCAGGGAGTGGGAGAGCGCGTGGACCGCGCCCAGCCGCCAGTAGAAGGCGTCCGCCTGCTCTGGCGGGCAGGGCAGGTGCTCGACGAACTCGGACCACCCGTGGTCCCCGCACCCCAGGACGCGGGGGGCTGTGATGCGGTGGGCGGGGCCCTGGTCGTTGAACCAGTCGACGATCCTGCCCCATGTCTCCTGCGCGTCGAGTGACCACGGCCGGTGGACGATCCGGGTGTCACCGAAGGAAGCCACGGCGGTTCGCAGGCCGCCGCGACGACGGTCGTACCCCGAACCGAAGTCGACCCCGGTGAGCTCGCCGAGGACGGACCCGCTCAGGGCGTCCAACCCGGCGAGGTCCGCGACGAGGTGTTCGGCGAACTCCGCGCGGGTCTGCGCCCAGCGGTGCAGGAGATCGTCAACGCGGTGCAGCAGCACGACGTACTCCGACCACAACTCACGCTGGAAGCCGTCCTCGGAGAGCATGCCCAGGTAGGCGAGGAAGCGCTCCTCGCTCTGGTCACCGCTGACCCGCCCGCTGATCTGGGCGACGTTCATCTCCATCATCATGGTCGAGGTCATCGCCAGGCTGAGCTCCTCCACCGGCCAATCGTGGGCGAGTAGGTGGGGCAGCCGCGCGATCCGGGTGTCGTGCCCGTGCATGGCGAGCTCCACCCTGGCGTGCAGGGCGCGCTGGTAGCCGTGGACCAGGTCCAGGGCTGGCCTGAGGAAACCCATGGAGTCGGCCCGGGCTAGATGGGTCTCCCGGTCGGATGCGGCCTCCCGGCCCAATGCCAGGTGCAGGTCGGCCCTGCGCACCCACTCCGGGGTTTCGGCCTCCGGGGCGGGTCCGTCGTTCTCGACGATCCCGCGGAAGTCCTCGGCGGCCAGGCCCAGGGCGGCCACGGCGCTGCGCACCCCGTCCCGGCCGAACTCGTCCACCCACCTCCGATAGGCGAGCGCGTCCGAGGGGGCGCCCGCGGCACGCGGGTGCGCGCGGGAGCTGAGGTCCAAGGCGTTGTGCCAGGGAAGCTCGGCCACCGTCCACGTATTTGCCATGGTGATCTCTCCTGCCCTTTCCCGGGCCCTCCCGGCGGGTTTTCCGACGTGGGGCCGCTTTTCTCCCCGGATCCTCGCCCCGGGACTTCACACCGGGCTCACGCGGTGCGGTCGGGGGATAGGTCCGGGATAACCGGGGGATCGCGGCCGCTGCGATGGTCAGGGTCCAGGACCGGTCCGGGTGCGAGACGGCCCCCGGGGGGAGGAGACGGACATGGCGGAGAGGATCGAGGTCGCGACACTGGGCCGGTGCACCGTCGGCGGGGCCGCGGTGGCGAGCCGTCGGGCGATCGAGCTGGCGGCACTGCTCGCGCTGCAGGGCGGTCGCGCCCAGCGGGACTGGGTGACAGTCAGCCTGTTCGAGACCGCTCCCGCGCCGTCGAGCCTGCCGACGCTGGCGATGCGGGCGCGCAAGGCCGGGATCCCGGTCGAGTACGAGCGCCTGCGCGGTTGCTACCGGCTGGAGAAGGGCGCGAGCTTCGACGTGGTCCGGGTGCTCAAGCTCCTGGACGAGGGCCGGGTGAGCCGGGCCCTGGACCTCTACACGGGGCCCTTCCTGCCTAAGAGCGGCAGCCCGTTCGCGGTGCGGACCCGCGCCAACCTGGAGGACCGCATCGTGCGGTCGGTGGTGGAATCGGGGGACGTCTCCCTGATGACCAGGGCGGACCGGCTGGTCAAGCATCCCGAACTGAGCGAGGAGCTGGTGCGCAGGGGCGCGGACACCGCCACGGTGTCGCTGAGCCGGACCTGGCTGTCGGTGCTCAAGGCCGTGGGCTGACCCGGGAACCTCTCAACCCGAGCCGAGCTCCGACACGAAGGGCACCAACAACGAAGACACGGTCAGGCCCCCGCCGGGGTCTGGCCGGCTTTTGGCCCCTGTCCTGGAACTGAAGCGCGGACCGGCCCCCTTCCCTTGCGGGAAACGCCTGAGTGAGCACCTCGGACAACCGTGGGGCGGACCTTCTGGGTGCTCTTCTCAGCGATCTCGGCACGTGGGCGGCCGGGTGCCCCGGCCTGCCGTGAGGCGGACCTTCCGGGCATCCCCGCCGGGTGTTCGCGCCTGTTGGTCAGTCGATGACGCGAGAGGCCGGGAAAGCGGTGGGGCAGCGGTAGACAGGGCTGCACGTGGGCTTCGGGTCGGCGGTGTGGGTGACGGTGCCTCCCCTCCTTCTGAAAACCACCTTCCCCGGTGCTCTTCGCGTGTCCTTCACACGGTTCGCGCTATCTGTGAGAGACCAGGCTGCCGGGCGGACCGCCGCCGAGAGGTCTCGGCCGTCAGCGGCGGGTCTGTCCGGATGCGGCCACGCGAGGAGACCCCGCCCCTGGGTGAACGGCCTTGAACAGGGTGAAAAGGCCGCCCGAGTGCGGCCTACGCCGGCAGGGTTCCGGACCGTAGGAGTTCCGTGACCCGGAGTTGACCCGTTCCAGGGAGCCTTGACCGGGCCATACCGGCCCACTCCTCGTGAAAGGGACACCCCCCGAGTGAACAGCGCACCCTCCGACCGGGCGAACCCCGGGAAAAAGGCGAAACCACCGATGGGGCGGGACTTCAACCGCTTCTGGGCGGGCAGCCTGTCCAGCAACCTCGCCGACGGGATGATGCTCGTCGCGTTGCCCCTGGTGGCGGCGATGCTCACCAACGACCCCCTGCTGGTGGCAGGGCTGACGATGGTCCGCTTCCTGCCCTGGCTGATGATCGGCCTCTTCGCCGGTGTGGTGGTGGACCGGGTCGACCGGGTGCGCCTGATGGTTCTGACCAACCTCGGCCGGGGCGGCGCGCTCGTCGTCCTCTCCCTGCTGATCTTCACCGGGCACGCCTCGATCTGGGTGCTGTACGCGGTGATGTTCACGGTCATGGTCTGCGAGGTGTTCTACGACCTCGCGGGCCGGGCGATGCTGCCGGACATCGCCCCGGCCGGGGCGATCGACCGGGCCAACAGCCGACTGGTCGGCGGGCAGACGGTCATGCAGCAGTTCGCGGGCGGTCCCATCGCTGGTTTCCTGTTCGCGGTGGCGGCGTTCCTGCCCCTGGCGGTCAACGCCGGGGCCTACGTCCTGGGCGCGCTGGTCCTGCTCGGCCTGCCGCTGGCGGTGCGCCGACCCAAGCGTCCGGAGGGCGAGGCGGCGGGTGCGGCGGAGGAGAAGCCCGAAAGCGGCCCGGTGCATTCGGTCCTCGCCGACGTGCGGGAGGGACTGGTCTTCGTCTTCCGCGGGAGCTCCCTCGGTCCGATTATGGGTTTCAACATGGTCGTGAACATGGCGTTCATGGCCCAGTCCGCGGTGCTGGTGCTCCTGGTGCGGGAGCATTTCGGGGTTCCCACCGTCCTCTACGGCGTCTTCATCGGCACCTCCGCGGTGGGCGCGCTCCTGGGCGCGTCCACGGTGGGCCTGATCGTGGCCCGGTTCGGCCGTTTCCGGACGGAGCTGGTGCTCTTCACCCTGGCCGGATGCGCCTGTCTGCTCTTCGGGCTGGCCCCGAACGCGTACGTTGCGGCCGCGGCCTGGATGGTGATCGGCTACGTCATGACCTCGTCGAACATCGTGCTGATCGGCGCCATCCAGCTGATCGTGCCCGGTATCCAGATGGGCCGGGTGATGGCGTGCGTCCAGATGTTCGGTGCGGGCTTCGGGGTGTTCGGCGCGCTGCTGGGCGGTCTGCTCGGCCGGGTCGAGCTGTACTACGTGCCGGTGGCCGCCGGGGCGGCCGTCCTGGTCGGTCTGCTCCTGTCCGCCCGGGCGCTGAGCAGGGTCATCGGCCAGGCCGACGAGGTCGAGGCCGAACAGGTGGCCGAGGCGGAGCGGGCCGCGCGGGAGACGGACGCCGAGCGTGCCGCCAAGGGCCGGGAAAAAGCTCCTGACCAGGGTGAACGGGGAGAGGATTCGGGGCAGGGAGAGGGGCGGAAGGAACCGTAGAAAAACTTCGGGAAGGGTGTCGATCCGGCGTCGACCCGTTCGACGTACGGGTGAGAGCGGGGAGAAGCCCCGCCGCGCACCTGGAAGAGGAAACCATGCGTTACCTGATGTCGATCATGAGCACCCCCGAGACCGAGGCCCGGGACTGGGAGCCCGCACCCGAGGTCTACGAGGTGATGGGCGCCTACAACGAGGAGATGGCCAAGGCCGGGGTCCTGCTCACCGGGGAGGGGCTCACACCCACCGCCGAGGGCACCGAGGTGATCTTCCGCGACGGTGAGGCCACGGTCGTCGACGGCCCCTTCACCGAGGCCAAGGAGTTCATCGCCGGGTACTGGGTCATCCAGGTGTCCTCGCACGCCGAGGCCGTGGAGTGGGCCAAGCGGTGCCCGCACCCGCCCAAGGGCGACCCGACCGAGATGAAGCTCCAGCTGCGCCGGATCGGTGAGATAGAGGACATGGAGGGCATGTCCGAGGAGCTCAAGGAGCGCGAGTGGAACCTGCGCGCCCAGCAGGAGAACCTCAACAGCTGAGCCGTGGCCCTGAACCCTGTTGCGTGGTGTGGCCCGTGGTGCTGAGATGGTGCCGTGGGCCACACCGGTGTCGAAGGCGAGGTGGAGGCGGTCTGGCGCATCGAGTCGGCCCGCCTGGTCGCCGCACTCACCAGGATGGTCGGCGACGTCGGACTCGCCGAGGAGTTCGCCCAGGACGCCCTGGTCAGCGCCCTGGAGAAGTGGCCCGAAGAGGGTGTCCCCCGCAAACCCGGTGCCTGGCTGACCACCGTCGCCCGGCGCCGCGTCCTCGACCGCTGGCGGCGCGACGAACGCTTCCGGCTGCGCATGGTCGAGCTGGGCCGCGAGATCGCCGAACGCGACGGGCAGGCCGAGTTCGACGCCGTCCTGGAAGAGGACTACGGCGACGACCTGCTCAAACTCATGTTCGTCTGCTGCCACCCGGTACTGTCCACCCGGGCGCGGGTGGCGCTCACCCTGCGGCTGCTCGGCGGGCTGACCACCGACGAGATCGCCCGCGCCTTCCTCGTACCCGAGTCCACCGTGGCCCAGCGCGTGGTGCGGGCCAAGCGCAGACTCGCCGACGAGGGCGTCCGCTTCGAGGTCCCGGTCGGGCCGGACCGCGACGCTCGCCTCCGTGACGTGCTCGAAGTCCTCTACCTGGTGTTCAACGAGGGGTACACGGCGACCTCGGGGGAGCGCTGGCTGCGCCCCGAACTCAGCGAGGAGGCCATGCGCCTGGGCCGGGTGCTCGCCGAACTGCTCCCCGAGGAACCCGAGGTGCACGGGCTGCTTGCCCTGATGGAGCTCCAGGCCTCCCGCTTCCGCGCCAGGGTCGGCCCCGACGGTGAACCGGTCCCCCTCGCCGAACAGGACCGCTCTCGTTGGGACCGCCTGCTCATCAACCGCGGCCTGGCCGGGCTGCGCCGCTCCCTGCCCTCCGATCCCGCCCGACCCCGCGGCGTCTACTCCCTCCAGGCCGGAATCGCCGCCAAACACGCGGTGGCCGTCCGGCCCGAGGACACCGACTGGCACGGGATCGCCGCACTCTACGAGGCCTTGGTCCGGCGGACCGGGTCCCCCGTGATCGAACTCAACCGGGCGGTGGCCGTCTCCATGGCACTCGGACCGGATGCGGCTCTGGGCATCGTCGATGCCCTGCGCGGAGCCAAGGCCCTGAACGACTACCACCTGCTCCCGGCGGTCCGAGCGGACCTGCTCGAACGGCTCGGCCGCACCGAGGAGGCCCGGGCCGAGTACGAACGCGCCGCCGAACTCACCCGCAACCAACGCGAACGCGCCCTTCTGCTGGAACGGGCGCGGCGCTGAGTTCTGCTGTCAGCAGTCAGCTCTGGTGCCCGGGGTTTCCCGGGCACCAGACTGACCGCATGACAAGACTTCTGGTTCTGGGCGGTACCGAGTTCGTGGGACGTGCGGTCGTGGAGGAGGCGATTGCCCGAGGCTGGGACGTCACCGTCTTCCACCGGGGGAAGCATGAAGCCCCTGCCGGTGCGGAGGTCCTGCACGGCGACCGCACCGAGCCCGGGGGGCTCGCCGCGCTGGCGGCGGGGGAGTGGGACCACGCCGTCGACACCTGGTCGGACGCGCCTTCGGTGGTGGCCGATGCGGCTCGCTTGCTCTCCGGCCGGGTCGGCCACTACGCCTATATCTCCAGCCGATCCGTCCACGGAGTGCCCAGCGCCCCCGGCGCGGACGAGGACGCCCCGGTGGTGGAGTCGTCGATCGATGACGACGGCACCGACTACGCGCGGGCCAAGCGCGGCGGTGAGCTGGCTGCCGAGGGGGTCTTCGGCGACCGGGCGCTGTTCGTGCGAGCGGGGCTCATCCTGGGCCCGTACGAGAACGTGGGGCGGTTGCCCTGGTGGCTCAACCGCATCGCCGAGGGCGGACCGGTCCTGGCCCCGGGCCCGCGCGACCTGCCGTTGCAGTACGTCGACGCCCGCGACCTGGCCGCGTGGACCCTCGACGCTGCGGAGAAGGGTTTGGCCGGTCCCTACAACATGGTCAGCCCGAGTGGCCACGCCACCATGGAGAGCTTTCTGACGGCGTGCAAGGAGGCCACTGGTTCCGACGCCGAGTTCCGCTGGACATCTCCCGAAGCGATTGAGGAAGCCGGGATCGCCCCGTGGCGGGAGCTCCCGGTCTGGCTGCCGCCGGGCGAGCTGCACGAGACCCTGCACCAGGGGAACGTCGAGCGCGCCCTCGCCACCGGACTGCGGTGCCGACCGGTGACGGAGACCGTGGCTGACACCTGGGCCTGGCTGCGCTCCATCGGAGGGGACGCGGATCAGCGGCCGGACCGCCCCCGCGTCGGCCTGGCCCCCGAGGTCGAGGCCCGAGTCCTGGGCCTGTAGGGCGGCCCCTTTGGCCTGTCTTTATCGGCCGCCCTGAGCGATCTTCACAAGGGCGGCCCACTCCGAGGAGGGGAAGGCCAGCGCACCGAGGCTCCGGTTCTGGGTGTCGAGCACTGCCGCACCGGTAGGGAGGTCGGCGACCTCTACGCAGTTGTCGCCAGAGCCGCTGTAGGAGGACTTGCGGAACCGCGCGACCTCTACACAGTTACTTCGGTCGCTGTAACTGGACTTGTGAAAGGTGAGCTCTTCGACGGCTAGGCGCATGCCTGAGTCCTTCGCTGGGGGTAGGGGTGCTCAGTTACTCATGCACACCCCTGCCCGCTGCTACACCTCAGGATCAGAGGAAAACGTCCCGAACCCCTGGGCCAGCTGAGGTCACCGTAGGGCTACTACCCGCTTGGCGCACTCAGCAGTAGAGTGAAGGACGAATGGATGCATGGCCCCCCGGGGACGGGGGGCCTCTCTCATGTCTGGTGGTTAGGCATCTGCCCGCACGGTCACGAGAAGCGCTCGCCACTCGGTGGGCTCGAACAGCAGGTGTCCAGCCTCCCGGTTCTGTGTGTCGCGGATCAGGTTCGCGTTGGGGAGATCAGCGACCTCGACGCAGTCTGAGGCGTTCGCGCTGTAGCTGCTCTTGCGGAACTGGATGGGGTCGGACGGGTGCATCGGATCTGCCTCTAGCTCGTGATGATCTGCTTCATCAGCTCTACGGATGCTGCCTTGGACAGGGCATCCATGCTGACGTGCTCGAATACCTTCTTGTACGCCGTGACCTGCGCCTCTTCCTCCATGTAGATACCGGTTTCAGTGGTGTCAACGTAAACGAGGGGCTGATCCAGCTCATCGGCGTAATCAAGGATCGTGAATGCGCCGCTGGTGGAGGCGAAGATCCCAGCTGACTGGGGGTGCACCTGGATGGTCACCGCGTTCAGAGCCTCGGCCATGTCGACTAGATGGCCGATCTGATGTTGAGCCAGGTCCGGGTCACTGCGCCTCAGTCGAATGAGGGCCTCTTCTGTGACGATCGCGTGCAGCTCAGGGGCATCGTCACGTTGCAGGATCTTTTGTCTGAGCACCCTGGCGGTCACGATGCGCTCGATCTCTTCTTCCGTGCGAGCGAGGGAGGCTCGTGCAGAGAGCGCGGCGTATTCGGGTGTCTGAAGCAGGCCAGGCATGACGATGGGCTGGAAGGTACTGATCTCGGCTGCTTCGGCCTCGAAGCCGATGAAGTCATCGGACAGCACATCGTCGAACTTCGTCCACCATCCGCGCTTCTTCGACTGCCGACCTAGTTCCAGGATGGCCTCGCGCTTCGCGGTATCGCTGATGCCGTAGGTGCTCATCAGGTCTTTGAGCGCACTCGAATCAGGGCGAGAGCGGCCTGCCTCCATGTGGTTCAGGCGGCCTGATGTCCAGCCCATTTGCTTGCGGGCGTCCTCGATGGACAGCCCGGCAGCCGTGCGCATGCGACGTAGCTCGCGAACAAGACGGCGCTTGCGGACTGTCGGTGACTCCCTCATGTCATTCCCTGTGTGGTGGGCGGATGGCGTGCCGATCATATGACGGAGACCCGAACTAGACATTTCGCTCAGTCTGAAAGTCTCCTCTTGACACTTCAGTCTGAAGTATTCAGTATGGGCTTGCATCCATTTTCCGCCGCCTATCCAGCGGCAACCGAACACCCGGAGTTCGCCCATGGCGCGATACCTGAACCTGTCTGAGCTGGCGCATGTGCGCTGGTTGGCTTCCGAAGCGATGCGTCGCCGTCGCCCCCGTCGGGCCAGGCGTGTACGCAGCTACGCTCCGGTTCCCCGAACCCTGATCTTGGGGCAGCCCTTGTGCTCTCCCCGCCCGCCACGGGTCCCGGCGCCCCGGAGGCCGTTGGACTCCGCGCCCCTGGACGTTCTCCAGGCCGTGCTCTCCGGACTTCAGCGGCTGGGGGTGGCGGCCTGATGCCGGACATCTACACCCGGGACCTGCTCACCGTCGTCGCCGAAGCTCTCCAGCCGCCTGCGCACCTGACCGCCTCTCAGTTGGCCGTGTGGCACTCCCACACACTGCGCAACCGGCTCCCCCTGATCAGGGAAGCGCTGCGCCTCGCTCACGAAGAGAACGACGCCGAGCTGGCCACCCAGCTCGTCGACCAGGCCATCGCCGATCACCCCAACCCGCCCCGCGCGGTCAGGGCGGTCGGGGGCGACGGGGCGAGCCTGCCGGTGCCCTCACAGGCGAACCCGCCCGCCGAGGAGGAGCTGCCCATCCCCGAGCACGTCCTGTGCACGCTCATCTACAGGCACTGGTGCATGACCATCGTGGGCACGCCGCCCCAGGAGACCTTCATGGCCTTTCGCCCCTTCGGGTGGTCGGGTGAGGGCGACCCCTTGGAGCGCATCACCGCACCCACCCGCCAGGGCCTCCTGCGCCTGCTGTGCCACCGGTTCCTGGGCCTTCACCACCCCGACGGCCCGAACCCGCCGCACACCTAAAACCGACTCGGTCCTCCAAGCCCCGCGCGCCCGCTGTGGCACCGGTCCCCAAGGCCCGGCGGGCGCGCGGCCCACCCCCACGACTCGGGTGCGATGGACAACCAAACGCCCTGTTCAGACCGGAACGGTCACGACTACATCCCGGACCAGCCACCCGTGAAGCGCGGCAACACGGCCACCGCCACCTGCCGCTACTGCGGGCACACGATCACCGCCACACGCTGAACCCTGCCAACCGTTCAGCACCCAGAAAAAAGCTCTGGCGGGTGCGCCAACACCCCCAGAGCAGGCCGACAACCAACACCAGATTCCAACAGGAAGCGAGTTGCCGACATGGCCATTGTGTCAAACATCCACGCCCCCACACCCCCGTTCGCGGGACGCCGCTGGCCCTCCCGCCTCTACCCGGGCGAGCTGGCCCAGACCGGGTGGGTGCGTGCGGACCTGGCCGCCGACCTGCACCGCCTGGCTGGACTCCCCGCCGAGACGGCCGAGAACCTGGTGCTCTGCGCCAGCGAGATGTTCGCCAACGCCTGCGCCCACTCCCGCTCCGGTGAGGACGTCGAGGGCCGGGTCATCCGCACCCTGCACATGCCCACCGCCTCCACCCTCCAGGTCGCGATCGTCGACGACGGCCAGCGCACTGACACCGCCGAGTTCCAGGCTCCGCAGACCCCGCAGCACACCATCGAGGAGTGGGAGCAGGCCGAGCGCGGCCGGGGCCTGCTGCTGATCGGCCACCTCGCCGACCGGTGGGGCACCCGCTCGGTGCTGGAATTCCCCTTCTGTGAAGGGTTGGGCACCGTGACCTGGGCCGAGTTCACCCTCCCCGAGGCCGACCGGTGACCGCCTCACAGCAGGTGAGTTCCGGGGTACGCCAACGCCTGGCCGCACCCCGGGGACACCGCTTCTCCCGCCCCGGCTCCAACCGCCCGCTGGTCGCCTCGCCCCAACCCCGGGAACACCGCCACTCCTCGGGCCCGTACTTCAGCACACCGGAAACCCACTCCGAACGCCAGGCGAGGCTGCTGCGGCAGATGGAAGGCAACCCCCGGGTGGCCCACATGCTCCGGCACGGCCCGACCCCGCAGTGGTTCGAGGTCGACCGCCAACGCCGCGAACAGGCCGAACGCGAAGCCCGACGGCTCGAAGAGGCCATCGTGGCCCTGACCGACGACAGCCCCGCCCCCACCCGGGGCCGCCACCGTGCCCCACGCCCCTGGTGGGGCTGGCCCGCCGTGGCCGTCAGCACCACGCTGCTCCTGGTCCAGTCCACCGTCGAGGCGTTTGGCCAGGCCGTCTTCCAGACCGGGTTCCCGCTCTGACCACCGATATCCGCGAACCCCGCGCGCCCGCTGACGCCCCGGCTCTGGTGATTTCGGCGGGCGCGCGCGGCACCACTCGCTCATCCCGTACGGGACGGCCGCCCCGGTGACTTCTGCGTCACCGCCATCGCCTCAGCACGAAAGGTCGCCGACAGTGGATCGGCGGCTGAGGGGGCGCGGATCCTCCTGGGGAGGGTTCCGGCCTCCCCTTCGAAGATGATCTTGCTACCAGGAGCAAGTTCGGCGCCGAACTTGCTCCTGGTAGCAAGATCACCGGGGGTTAGAGGGTTTCGGAAGCACCGGCAGGCCACCGGTCGGGTTTCGGTCTGCGGGGGAGTCGCCCGTCGGCACGGGCGCAGGAGCTCCAGAAAGCTCCCATCAATGATCTAGCGCCCGTACCGTTTGAGGCCGTCTGTGCTCAGGGTGACCCCGACCCCGGGGATCTCGACGGTGTGCCCGTAGCCGAGCTTGGCGATGTTGCGGTACCTGCCGCTCCTGGGCTCGCTGTGGACCGTGACGCTGTCGTCGTCGCGGTCCACCAGCAGGTAGACGCTGATGTCACAGGCGGCGTAGGCGTGGGCCTTCTCGACACGGTCACGGGCGTTGGTGTCGGAGTCCCATGAGGTGACCTCGACGACTACCAGAACCCCTGCGGGATCCGCCCACTCACCCTGTCCGGCGAAGTGGTCGACCGGCGCGAGGATGCCGTCCGGTCGTGCGCGTCCCCTGCGGTAGGTATCCAGTTTCAAGCCTTGGCCTGTGACATTCAGATCCAGGTCCGCGCGCTGGGTCATGAACTGGCGCATCAACCACATGAGAATCGCGTTGTGGTCGCTGTCGGGCGCGGTCCGGGTCTCCATCTGGCCGTTGAGGTACTCGAGAGTGACATCCTCACGGGCAGCAGCCTGGGCGATGACCTCGAACTGTTCGACACTCAGCTTCTCGACGGGGGGTCTCGGCGAGGAGTGTTCGAGCACGGTCATGGTGTGCGACCCCTTCCGGTGTGGGCACGGGTCCCGGAACGCAGCGTTCGGGCATCAGATTACAAGGTCGATGCCCCTCAGCGCCGAGGTTCGTGATGCACCGTGTGACCGCTCCCTCGGCGGGTGAGGTCACACGGAGTGGTCGAAACCGGAGCGGCGGTGAAGGCGTCTGACAGTGCAGGGGTACCCCGACTCGAAGAGGCCGATGTGTCCTACTCCCACAGTTCCACCCCGCACGACGGTTCGTCCTCGGATCGCAGTCCTGGCAGTGCTCTGATCGCGGCCATCTTCATGACCCTGTGCTGCAACCAGATCTGCGGCATCATCGCGATCGTGTTCTCCGCCATCGCCATGTCCAAGGAGTCCGAACCCGGCGAACAGGACCGATTCGTCGGCTACGCGTGGACGACGATGGGGATCGGCCTCGCCATCAGTGTGGTCCTGGTGCTCTTCTACTTCCTGTTCCTGGGCTCCATCAGCTGAACCCCGACATGAGCAGGACACACCTGGGGACCGCACCCGGGTCGGGAATTCAGCGGCGGGTGCGGTCCCTCGGTCAGTAGCGGTTGGGTCAGGGCTCCAGGGCCGGTTCCCCGGCCTTGCGGGTGGTCACGTTCAGCTTGTCGCGGTCGCCGCTCACGTCCACCAGGACGGTGTCGCCCTCGGTGAGTTCGCCGGAGAGCAGCTCGCGGGCGAGCGGGTCGCCGATCGAGGACTGCACCAGGCGGCGCAGCGGCCGGGCACCGTAGTTGGGGTCGTAGCCGGTCAGCGCCAGCCACTCGCGGGCGCCCGCGGTGACGTCCAGGGCGAGCTGGCGGTCGGCCAGCCGGCCAGCCAGCTTGTCCACCTGCAGGTCCACGATCCGGGTGAGGTCCTCGGTGGACAGCGCGTCGAACATGATCACGTCGTCCAGGCGGTTGAGGAACTCCGGCTTGAACGTGGCGCGCACGACGTCCATCACGCGCTCCCTGCGGGTGGCCTCCTCCAGAGACTGGTCCACCAGGAACTGCGAGCCCAGGTTGGAGGTGAGGATGAGGATGGTGTTGCGGAAGTCCACCTGGCGGCCCTGGCCGTCGGTCAGGCGACCGTCGTCCAGCACCTGCAGGAGGGTGTCGAACACCTCCAGGTGGGCCTTCTCCACCTCGTCCAGCAGCACTACGGTGTACGGGCGCCGCCGCACCGCCTCGGTGAGCTGGCCGCCCTCCTCGTAGCCCACGTACCCGGGAGGCGCACCCACCAGGCGGGACACCGAGTGCTTCTCGGAGTACTCGCTCATGTCGATGCGCACGATCGCGCGCTCGTCGTCGAACAGGAACTCGGCCAGCGCCTTGGCCAGCTCGGTCTTGCCCACACCCGTGGGCCCCAGGAACAGGAACGAACCCGTCGGCCGGTCCGGGTCGGAGATCCCCGCCCGGGCCCGGCGCACCGCGTCCGACACCGCCTGGACGGCGTCCTTCTGCCCGATCAGCCGCTGCCCCAGCTCGGCCTCCATCCGCAGCAGCTTGGAGGTCTCGCCCTCCATCAGCCGCCCCACCGGGATACCGGTCCAGGCGGAGACGACGTCGGCGATCTCGTCGGCGCCCACCTCGTCCTTGACCATGGTGTTCCCGGCGGAGGCCTCGGCGCTCTCCTCGGCCTTGGACGCCTCCTCGACCTGCTTCTCCAGCTGCGGGATGTCCCCGTACATCAGCCGGGAGGCCTCCTCGAAGCGGCCCTCGCGCTCGGCCAGTTCCGCCTTGGTGCGCAGTTCGTCCAGCTGGCCCTTGAGGTCACCGACCCGGTTCAGTCCGGCCTTCTCCTGCTCCCAGCGGGCCACCAGCCCGTTGAGTTTCTCCTGGTGGTCGGCGAGGTCGGCGCGCAGCCGCTCCAGCCGCTGCTGGCTCGCGGGGTCGGACTCCTTGTCGAGGGCCATCTCCTCCATCTTGAGGCGGTCGACGGTCCGGCGCAGTTCGTCGATCTCCACCGGGCTGGAGTCGATCTCCATCCGCAGCCGGGACGCGGCCTCGTCGATGAGGTCGATGGCCTTGTCCGGAAGGAACCGCGCGGTGATGTAGCGGTCCGAAAGCGTGGCCGCCGCCACCAGGGCGGAGTCGGAGATCTGCACCTTGTGGTGTGCCTCGTAACGGCCTTTGAGGCCGCGCAGGATCGCGATGGTGTCGGTGGCCGAGGGCTCGCCGACGAACACCTGCTGGAAGCGGCGCTCCAGCGCGGGGTCCTTCTCGATCTTCTCCCGGTACTCGTCCAGGGTGGTCGCGCCGACCATGCGCAGCTCACCGCGGGCCAGCATCGGCTTGAGCATGTTGCCCGCGTCCATGGCGCCCTCGGCCGCCCCCGCGCCCACCATGGTGTGGAGTTCGTCGATGAACGTGATGACCTGGCCCTCGGACTCCTTGATCTCCGAGAGCACCGCCTTGAGCCGCTCCTCGAACTCGCCGCGGTACTTGGCGCCCGCGACCATCGCGGACAGGTCGAGGCTGATCAGGCGTTTGCCGAGCAGCGACTGCGGCACGTCCCCGGCCACGATGCGCTGGGCCAGCCCCTCCACCACGGCGGTCTTGCCCACGCCCGGCTCACCGATGAGCACGGGGTTGTTCTTGGTGCGGCGGCTGAGCACCTGGATGACCCGGCGGATCTCCCCGTCCCGGCCGATGACCGGGTCCACCTTGCCCTCGCGGGCGCGTTCGGTGAGGTCCACACCGAACTTCTCCAGTGACTGGAAGGTGTCCTCGGGGTTCTCCGAGGTGACCTTGCCGGTACCGCGCACCCGCTCGAAGGCCTCAAGGAGGGTGTCCGGGGTGGCCCCGGCCTCGTTGAGCAGCCGAGCGGCCTCGCCGCCGTCGGTGGCCAGCCCGACCAGCAGGTGCTCGGTCGAGACGTACTCGTCCTCCATCTGCTGGGCGCGCTGGGCGGCGGTGTTGATGGAGACGATGAGCTGGCGCGAGGAGCTCGGTGAGCTGACCGTGGAACCGGCGGCCTTGGGCAGGTCGCCGATCGCCACCTCGACCTTGTCCTTGAGCTGGTCGGGGTTGGCGCCGACCTCCTTGAGCAGCGGCCGGGTGATGCCCTCGGCCTGCTCCAGGAGGGCGTACAGCAGGTGCAGCGGCTCGGTCTGCGGGCTGCCGTCGGTGGTGGCCTGACGGATCGCGGCGGCCAGAGCCTCCTGGCTCTTACGGGTGAGCTTGTAGTTCATGTCCGGTTACTCCTTCCACATAAAAAGTTACTCAGAGTGATGATTTCTGGCCGAACAGGCCCGTGTCAGCGGGCGGGAACCCCACCGGCCCGGTCAGCCCCGGACCGACCCGCCCGACTCCGGACCGTCCTGGTGGCCGCTCTGGCCGGACGGGCCGCCCTGGCCACCCGGACCACTCTGGCCGCCCTGGTCGTTTCGGCCGTTGCTCCGGTCGGGGTGTTCGCCCTCGGGTTCGGCGGTGTTGAAGATCGTGACGCGGGTGCGGCGCACCAGCTCCCCGCGCACCGGCCCACCTTCGGGGCGGGCCATCGGGCGGCCCCGCCGGGACACCGCACGGCGGGCCGCCTCCAGTTCGTTGGCCAGGTGGAACACCTGCTCACGCAGCTGCTCCACCTCGTGCTGCAGCTCCAGGATCCGCTTGATCCCGGCGAGGTTGATGCCTTCCTCCTGCGACAGGCGCTGCACCTCGCGCAGCGTCCGTACGTCGCGCATGGAGTACCGGCGCCCCCGGCCGGACGTGCGCCCCGGAGACACGATCCCCAGCCGGTCGTACTGCCGCAGCGTCTGCGGGTGCATACCGGCCAGCTCAGCGGCCACCGAGATCACGTAGACCGGTGCGTCGGCGCCGAAAGCAGGATCGTTCACGTTGTTCACGCGCCCTTCGCCCGCGCTTCGAGCCCGTCGCGCGGGTCGTAGTCGGAGGTCGCCGCGCGGAACTTCTCCAGAGCCTCGCGGGCGTCGCCGTTGAGTGTCTTGGGCACGTCCACCTCGAAGGTGACCAGCATGTTCCCGATGGTGCCGTCCTTGCGGGTGGCGCCCTTGCCGCGGACCCGCAGGGTGTGCCCGTTCTGGGTGCCCGGCGGCACCTTCACGGTCACCGGGAACCCGCTCAGGGTCGGAACCCTGACCTCGGCGCCCAGCGCCGCCTCGGGGAAGGTCACCGGGACCGTGATGGTGACGTTGTCGCCGCTCCTGCCGAACACCGGGTGTCCCTTCACGTGGACGACGACGTACAGGTCACCGTTGGGGCCGCCGTTCTCTCCGGGCGCGCCCTTGCCCTTGATGCGGATGCGCTGGCCGTCGCTCACTCCGGCCGGGATGCGCGTCTGTATGGTGCGGGTGCTCTTGCCGCGTCCGCTGCCGGTGCAGGTGGGGCAAGGGTCGTCGACCACGAGGCCGCGTCCCTTGCACTCGCTGCACGGGTCGGACAGCGAGAAGCCGCCCAGGTTGGTGCTCTCATGCCCGGTGCCGCTGCACTTGGGGCACATGCGCGGGGCCGTGCCGGCGCGCGCTCCCGTGCCCTTGCAGGTGTTGCACGGGGCCTCGCTGCTCAGCTGGAACGAACGGGTGACCCCGTCCGCGGCCTCGCGGAAGCTCAGTGTCGTCTCGGTCTCGACGTCGGCGCCGCGCCTGCTGCGGGTGGCCGTGCCCCCGCGCCCGCGGTTGCCGAACAGCCCGCCGAAGAGGTCGCTCAGGCGTTCGCCGCCGGCGGCTCCGCCACCGCCGCCGGAGCCCTGGCCGAAGATGTCGCTCATGTCGAACCCGCCGGGCCCGGCCCCGCCGGGACGGTACGAGCCGCCGAACATGGAGCGCGCCTCGTCGTACTCCTTACGGCGTTTCTCGTCCGACAGGACGTTGTACGCCTCGGAGATCTCCTTGAAGCGGTCCTCGGCCTTGGCGTCGCCAGTGTTGGCGTCCGGGTGGTTCTCCCGGGCCAGCTTGCGGTAGGACGACTTGATCTCGTCCTTGGAGGCGGTCTTTGAGACTCCCAGGACCTTGTAGTAGTCCTTCTCCAGGTAGTCCTTGGTGCTCATCGACTGGTGCCTTCTCCCGCTGGTGCCGGTTGCGTCCGATGTTTCCACGTTGCCCCGAACCGCGTGGGGCCGGGGGCGACCCGGGGCCGTGACCGACGCTCTCACGTCGGCCACGGCCGGGTCTACGGGCGTACTCGATGGGCGCGTGCACCGTCCGCGACGGACAGCGCCCACCGAACACGTCCTACGGGCGTACCCGCTCCTACTTCTTATCCTCGCCGCTCTCGCCGTTCCCAGCGGTCTCGGCACCCTCGGCGGCTTCGCTGGAGTCCGCGGAGCCGTCGGAGGACTCGTCGTCCGCCGCGCCCTCCATGGGCTCGCCGACCACCACACGGGCGGGGCGGAGAACGCGCTCACCCATCCGGTACCCGGGCTGGAACACCTCGATCACCGTCTGGACGGAGATGTTCGGGACGGGGACCAGGGTGAGGGCCTCGTGGACGTTCGGGTCGAACTCGTCGCCCTGCTCGGCGTACTTCTCCAGGCCCAGCTTGGTGGCCGTGGCCTCCAGGGCCTCACCCACCGCCTTGAACCCGCCGTTGAGCTCGTCGTGCTCACGGGCCCGACCGATGTCGTCCAGGACCGGCAGCAGTTCGCCGACGACCTGGGCGGTGGCCGCCTCGCGGACGGCCACGCGGTCGCGCTCGACACGCTTGCGGTAGTTGGCGTACTCCGCCTGCACCCGCTTGATGTCGTTGGTGAGCTCGATGACCCGCTCGTCCGCGTTGATCGCCTCGGTCACCACGGATTCCGGGGTGTCCGGGATCTCGATCTCGCTCTCGACGACCTCGGGCTCCTCCTCGGTGGACTCGCCCTTGGGGGCGCGGACCTCACCGGTCTCGGGGTCGACCTTGCGGTTGTCGCGGATCACCGGACCCTGGTTCTCGTCACCGTCACCGGTGTCAGGGTTGTTCTTGTCCGACAACGCCATGTCCGACGTTCCCTCCTTCCTCGGCTCTCACGGAACTCTCGGGTCAGGAACCCTGGTTGCCCTTGCCGTTGTCCTCGTCGACGATCTCGGCGTCGACCACGTCCGCGTCCTCGGCGGAGGCACCGCTGCCGGCGTCGGCGTTCTCGGCGCCGGGCTGGGCGGCGCCCTCACCCTGCTGGCCCTGGCTGTAGATCGCGGAACCGATCTTCTGGCTGGCCAGCGCGACCTTCTCGCTCGCGGAGCGGATGGCCTCGACGTCGGTGCCCTCGAGAGCGGTCTTCAGCTCGGCGACGGCGGCTTCGGTCTCGGAGCGCACGTCCGCCGGGACCTTGTCCTCGTTGTCCTTGATGACCTTCTCGGTCTGGTAGACGAGGGACTCGGCGTTGTTGCGGACCTCGGCCTCCTCGCGGCGCTTGCGGTCCTCCTCGGCGTACTGCTCGGCGTCGCGGACCATCTGGTCGATGTCGTCCTTGGACATCGCCGAACCACCGGAGATGGTGACGGTCTGCTCCTTGCCGGTGCCCAGGTCCTTCGCGGTGACGCTGACGATGCCGTTGGCGTCGATGTCGAAGGCGACCTCGATCTGCGGGACGCCGCGCGGCGCCGGGGGCAGACCGGTCAGGTCGAAGACGCCCAGCTTCTTGTTGTACTGGGCGATGTCGCGCTCGCCCTGGTACACCTGGATCTGCACGGACGGCTGGTTGTCGTCGGCCGTCGTGAAGATCTCGGAGCGCTTGGTCGGGATGGTGGTGTTCCGCTCGATGAGCTTGGTGAACACACCGCCCTTGGTCTCGATGCCCAGGGAGAGCGGGGTGACGTCCAGCAGCAGGACGTCCTTGACCTCGCCCTTGAGCACACCGGCCTGGAGCGCGGCACCGATGGCCACGACCTCGTCCGGGTTGACGCCCTTGTTGGGCTCCTTGCCGCCGGTCATCTCCTTGACGAGCTCGGCGATGGCGGGCATACGGGTCGAGCCGCCGACCAGAACCACGTGGTGGATCTCGTCCAGGCTGATCCCGGCGTCCTTGATGACCTGCTGGAACGGGGTCTTGGTCCGCTCGACCAGGTCGGCGGTCAGGCGCTGGAACTCGGCGCGGGTGAGCTTCTCGTCCAGGTGCAGCGGGCCCTCGGCCGAGGCCGTGATGTAGGGCAGGTTGATCTGCGACTCGCTGGAGCTGGAGAGCTCGATCTTGGCCTTCTCGGCGGCCTCGCGCAGACGCTGGAGCGCCATCTTGTCCTTGGACAGGTCGACGCCGTTGGAGTTCTTGAACTTCTCCACCAGCCAGTTGACGATCGCCTGGTCCCAGTCGTCGCCACCGAGGTGGTTGTCGCCGTTGGTCGCCTTGACCTCCACGACGCCGTCGCCGACCTCCAGGAGGGAGACGTCGAAGGTACCGCCACCGAGGTCGTAGACGAGGATCGTCGCCTCGTCCTCCTTCTCCAGGTGGTAGGCGAGCGCGGCCGAGGTGGGCTCGTTGATGATGCGCAGGACGTTGAGGCCCGCGATCGTGCCGGCTTCCTTGGTGGCCTGGCGCTGCGAGTCGCTGAAGTAGGCCGGGACGGTGATGACCGCGTCGGTCACGTCCTCGCCCAGGTAGGCCTCGGCGTCGCGCTTGAGCTTCTGCAGGATGAAGGCGCTGATCTGCTGCGGGTTGAAGGTCTTGTCGTCAATCTGCACCGACCAGTCGGTGCCGATGTGACGCTTCACCGAGCGGATGGTCCGGTCGACGTTGGTGACGGCCTGACGCTTGGCCACCTCACCGACGAGCACCTCACCGTTCTTGGCGAAGGCCACGACCGAAGGGGTGGTGCGGGAGCCCTCGGCGTTCGTGATGACCGTCGGCTCGCCACCCTCAAGGACCGCGACACACGAGTTCGTCGTACCGAGGTCGATTCCGACCGCACGTGCCATGGTTGTTTCCTCCGTCAAAGTTGAGTCGTTCAGGCGTAAGTTTGCTTCGTCGGGTGGGGGCTGTCAAGTCAGTTGAGTCGACCCGACTCAAGTTACTTCCTACGACCTGACAACGGGTGGCCACGCGGGGATGTTCCCGACCTGGGGTGATTTCACGAGGAAGATGTATGAACCCCGGGACAACTCGGGGACATCCTTGACCTGGAAATCAGGGGAGTCGGGGGCGTCTCGGGGTGGGTCGGGGGTGGGGTGGAGGTCGGGGCGGCGTCGGTGGCGCGGGGCACGGTGTTCGTTCCCTTGGGGCGAGCATGTTCTGCCAGGCGGGACACGACCGGTGGTCCCACCGATGCCCGGGTGTCCCCTGTTCGCTCCGGTGTCCGCTTACATAGAGGTGTGCGGCGCGTCCGGGGTGACTCGGGCGCACCCGAGTGAGGGAAGTGGCGACATGGCTGGCTACGGTTGGTACTCACTCGCACCCGCGTGCACGAGGCCCCGCAGCCCGGGCGTGCAGGGCGGAGAGTGCGTGGTCGTTCCAACAGTCGGCCCCTTGGGGTCGAGGGTCGATGGCGACCGCGCTATTACTCGCTAGTAACATCAATATGGACCACCGGTGTGTGGCGCACCGGATGACGAAAGCAGGATGGGAGGCCACGGACGATGCATCCTCTGTACTTGACACTGGGCATCATCACCTCGGTCTTCGCCGTGGTCGCGCTTGCCACGTTCGCCCTGGGTGGTTACCAGATCTGGCGAACCGTGAGTGTGGGCCGAGCGGTGGAGCCGGAGCGTACGGAGTCGCTGAGCAAGCGACTCACGATGACGCTGATCGAGATTCTCGCGCACACGAGGATGCTCAAGCGGCCGTGGGTCGGCGTGGCCCACTGGTTCGTGATGGTCTCGTTCCCGCTGCTGTTCTTCACGGTCGTCGAGGCCCAGGGCGAGGTCTTCAACCCGCACTTCAAGCTGCCGGTGATCTACGACTGGACCGTCTACGGCCTGGCCATCGAGGTCATCGCCGCGGCCAGCCTCGTGGGCATCATCGGCCTGACGATCTACCGCCTGCTCAACGGCCCGCACCGCAAGGGCAAGCAGTCCCGCTTCTTCAACTCCAAGACGTGGACCGCGTACTACGTCGAGGCCTACCTGTGGGCCCTGCTGATCTCGATCTTCGTGATCCGCGGTCTCAAGGTCGCCATCGAGGACTTCCCGTTCCCGGTCTGGGCGACCCCGGTCTCGCACGCCTTCGGCGCGATCATGCCGACCGACGCCGCCGTGGCCGAGCCCGCCATCGCGCTGGTCGCCGCGTTCAAGCTGGTCATCAGCTACGCGTTCTTCGTGGTGCTGTACTTCAACCTCACCATGGGTATCGGCTGGCACCGCTTCGTGGCGCCGTTCAACATCTTCTTCAAGCGCAACGCCGACGGCACTCCGACGCTCGGTGCCGCCAAGCAGATGATGGACAAGTCCGGCAAGAAGCCCCTCGACTTCGAGGAGGCCGACCCGGACGAGGACCCGTTCGGCGCGGGCAAGCTCGAGGACTTCACCTGGAAGGGCCTCCTCGACTTCACCAGCTGCACCGAGTGCGGCCGCTGCCAGTCGCAGTGCCCCGCCTGGAACACCGGTAAGCCGCTCTCGCCGAAGAAGGTCATCCTCGACCTCCAGAAGCACACCTACGAGAAGGCGCCGTACCTCCTCAAGGGCATCACCGAGGAGACCCTCGCCGAGGCCCCCGACAACAGCCACGCGGGCGTCGACGTCCTCGCCCTCCTCAACAAGCCGCTGGTCGGCACCGAGGAGGAGGGTGGCGTCATCCACCCCGACGAGCTGTGGGCCTGCACCAACTGCGGTGCGTGCGTGGAGCAGTGCCCGGTCGACATCGAGCACATCGACCACATCCTGGACATGCGCCGCTACCAGGTCATGGTCGAGTCCAACTTCCCGTCCGAGGCCAACACCCTGCTCAAGAACCTTGAGAACAAGGGCAACCCGTGGGGCATGGCCGAGGACCGCCGCATGGAGTGGATCGAGGAGCTCGCCTCCCAGGAGAACCCGGTCGAGGTCCCGGTCGTCGAGGACAAGCTGCCCGAGGGCACCGAGTACCTCTTCTGGGTCGGCTGCGCCGGTGCCCTGGAGGACCGCGCCAAGAAGACCACGAAGGCCATCGCCGAGCTGCTGGACATCGCGGGCGTCAAGTTCGCCGTCCTGGGCGGCATGGAGGCCTGCACCGGTGACCCGGCGCGCCGCCTGGGCATGGAGTACGTCTTCCAGATGCTGGCCCAGCAGAACGTGGAGACGCTCAACGACGCGGGCGTCACCAAGATCGTGGCCAGCTGCCCGCACTGCTTCAACACGCTGGCCAAGGAGTACCCGCAGCTGGGTGGCACCTACGAGGTCATCCACCACAGCCAGCTGTTGGCCAAGCTGGTCGAGGAGGGTCAGCTGACCCCGGTGAGCTCGATCGACGAGAACATCACCTACCACGACCCCTGCTTCCTGGGCCGCCACAACAAGGTGTACACGCCGCCGCGCGACATCATGGCACAGGTGCCCGGCATCAAGACGCAGGAGATGCACCGCCACAAGGAGCGCGGCTTCTGCTGTGGCGCCGGCGGTGCCCGCATGTGGATGGAGGAGCGGATCGGCAAGCGCATCAACACCGAGCGTGTTGACGAAGCGCTGACCACCAACCCCGACACCGTCTCCACCGCGTGCCCGTTCTGCCAGGTCATGCTCGGTGACGCGATCAACGAGAAGAAGTCCGCGGGCGAGGCCAAGGAGTCGCTGGAGGTCGTCGACGTCTCCCAGCTGCTGCTCCGTTCGGTCAAGGGTGAGAACCCGGCCGAGGGCGACGAACAGAAGGAGACCGCCGACGCCTAGCCACCCTGTGCTTGGGTGAGTTCTGGCCGAGACCGGAGAATCCGCGCGAGGGGCGGGACGCCGAAAGGCGTCCCGCCCCTTCGCGTTGCCCGGGCCCGGGTTCTGGTCTCAGTGGTGCTCGCGAAGGAAGCCGTCGATGGCGTGCCGGGTGATCTGACTGGCGAAACCGCCCCAGTTGAGGTCGTACATGTGCTCCGTCCACGGCAGTTCGACGTGGTGGTGCGGGACGCCGGCCTTGTCGAGTGCGGCGGCCATCCGCCGGTTGTCCTCCGGGCTGAGGAAAAGGTCGTGCCCGGCGGTGAGCAGGAGGGTCGGCGGGGTGTTCGGGCCGACCAGCCGCACCGGTGACATCGCGGCGTACTCCTGCGGAATCTCGTTGAGGGAGCCGCCCATCATCCGCTCCTCCAGTTCGGTGAGCTCGTCGTTGACCGGGGAGCGGAGCAGTCGCCAGGGGAGGTCGGCGGCGTCGGCGGTCACGTCGGTGCCGGGGTACCAGGCGACCACCGCCGCCACCTCGGGGACCCCGGTATCGCAGCTGGGCGGGTGGTCCGAGCTGTAGGTGGCGAGCAGGGCCAGCAGGGCCCCGGCCGACTGTCCGCTGACGGCGATGCGCTCGGGGTCGCCGCCGTACTCCGCGGCGTTCTCGTGCACCCAGCCGAGGGCGCAGCGGACGTCGCGCACCGGAGCGGCCCAGTCGTCGTCGGGGAAGAAGCGGTAGTCGACGTCGAAGACCACCCGCCGCTGCGGGTCCGTGCCAGTGGCGCCGGTCTCGGAGTCCCCGCCGTCGGCCAGCCAGGTGTCCCAACGGGGGAGCAGGCTCTGCGGCAGGTCGTCCGCGCCGCCGTGGATGTTCACCACTACGGGCAGGGGTGCGTCGGCCGGTTCCACGGGCTCCCAGACGTCGAGGACCAGCGGCTCGCCGTCCGCTTCGGCGTACTCCAGGGTGAGCGGTGCGCGGTCGGCCGAGGTGGCCGGCCCGGCGGTGTACTCGGACAGGCGGAGCGGCGTCCCCTCGGCGCGGGCGGTCGACCACAGGGAAACGGCGGGGGCCAGGGCGGCGGCGAGCAGGGCCGCGTTGAGTCCGGCCAGGGCGAGCGTGACCCGCGGGTGTGTGTCCCGGGGGCGCGGGCGGCGGGAGAGAAGCGCCAGGAGCAGGCCGAGGGCGGCGGGGAGGGCGAGGAACAGGGCGAACTCCAAAGCCAGCAGCCCGTACTGCCAGGCGCCCCAGGAAACGGGCGGAAGCAGGACCAGGGCGGTCGCGCCGAGGCCGGGCAGGGCCAAGCAGTCCGGAGAGGAAGAGGAGCGCGGAGCGGAACCGTGAGCGGGGCTCGGGCATGGGGAACCTCTTTTCGATTCAGTCGTATCGATACGAACGTATCAAAAAGCTGCGGGTGTGCCAGAATGAGCGGGTGCCGAAGGTCGTAGACAGGGAAACCCGCCGAGGTCGGGTCGCCGAGGCGATCCACCGCATCGCTGCCCGGGAAGGGCTGGAAGGGGTCAGTGTTCGGGTGGTCGCCGTCGAGGCGGGGCTGTCCGCGGGTGCGGTCCAACGCGAGTTCGCCTCCAAGGACGAACTCCTGCACTTCGCGCTGGCCGCCTCCGTTGACGAGGTGCTCGCGCGGTTCGGCCGGTTCCGGATCGGCCCCGAGGGCCTCACCTTCACCGAAGGGCTGCGGCAGGTGCTCCTAGACCTGCTGCCCACCGACGGGCGGCGCCGGGCGCAGGCGCGCATCTGGGCCGCCTTCTACGCGCGCGCCGCCGTCGACCCGGGCTTCGCCGGGGTGCTGGCCGACTTGGACGCCCAGAGCAGGGAGTACCTGCGCAAGGCCTTCGAGTACGCCCGCGAACAGGAAGAACTCGCCCCCGGTCAGGACCCGGTGGCGCTGGCGGAGCTGCTGATGGTGTTCGTGGACGGGCTGTGGCTCACCTGCGCGCGGCTGCCCGAGGACGCGGACCTGGCGCCCCAGCGCGCGGCGGTCGAGTCGATGGTCCGCGCGCTCACCGGCTGAGCGCGACGGCGCCGGGGCCTCGGCTCCGGGGCCCTCGATTGGTGTCTTTGGTCCCGGAAGGCTTTCTCGGCGGAGCGGCCGTGGTTCACCCTGCTCGGCCCGGTTTTCCAGATAAAAGGTTTCCATTGCCGGGTGCGGATGAAAACCATTTCCGGTTGCTGGCTGGGGAGGTGTTCGGGCCCAGTGTGGTTCGGTGTCATGCCTGTTCAGGACGTTTTATTCTCGGCTCGGTGGGGTCGGTGGGCTCGGACGCCCGTTCCCGGGGTCCGTGCGGAGGCCGCTTCCGCAGGCGATCCGGCCTGAAAAGTCACCCGCAGGACGAAGTTTCCTCAGAAGAGAGCAACCAATCCCCCCGGGTATCGGATTCGCGCAACGGAGAATGTCGTATTCCCCCAGTGCACCCGAGGGAATTCGTGTAGAACGGTGGATAACCGCTAGGGGAACGCGCCCGACGTGAGTTGTGAGGGGACGGGCGCGACCCCGATCGGCGGCGGCGACCGCGCTCGCACGTGAGGTGACGAAGGGGCACGTGCGGGCGCGGTCGCACCACCGCGCGCACCGAGACCACCCCGGCCCGGGCTGATGACATTTGTCAGTGTCGGTGCCGGGTGAAGTGCCATCGGGAACGGGTGACAGCGGCGTCTGTCGGCGGGTACCCGGTTCGCGGGAATCTTGGGACATGACGACGACAGCGAACACCGAACCGGCCGCCGCGACCCAGGACTCCACGTCGAGTGCGGGGGCGTCGGTGGTCGTCCGCGACCTGCACCAGCGCTACGGGGACTTCGAGGCGGTCAAGGGCGTCTCCTTCGAGATCCGACCCGGCGAGCTCTTCGCGCTCCTGGGCACCAACGGCGCCGGGAAGACCACCACCATCGAGACCCTGGAGGGGTTCCGGCGCCCCAGCTCCGGTACCGTCCGGGTCTTCGGCGAGGACCCCTTCGCGCAGCCCGCCGGGATCCGTGAGCGGGTCAACGCGGTGCTCCAGGGCAGCGGGCTGCTGGAGGACCTCAGCGTGGAGGAGAGCCTCAGTCTCACCAGCGACCTGGCCGCGGATCCGCGTGGGATCGACGAGACCCTCCAGCTGATCAACCTCACGGACAAGCGCAAGCTCCGCATCCGCCAGCTCTCCGGTGGCCAGAAGCGCCGCCTCGACCTGGGCTCGGCCCTGATGACCCGGCCCGAGGTCCTCTACCTCGACGAGCCCACCACCGGCATGGACCCGGAGGCGCGGCACGAGACCTGGAAGATCATCAACGAGCTCAAGGAGAGCGGCGTCGCGATCCTGCTCACCACGCACTACCTGGAGGAGGCCGAGCGCCTCGCCGACCGGCTCGCCATCATGCACCGCGGCGAGATCCACGTGGAGGGCACCCTGGCCGGTGTCCTCGCCGGGTGGGGTGACCGGGTGAGCTTCCTGCTCCCCAGCGACGTGCGCACCGCCGACCTGCCTGACGTGGCCTGTGCCGAGATCGAGGTGGAGACCCGCGACCAGGAGCTGTGGGCCACCTACACGGTCAGTGACGGCGACGTCGCCGAGCGGGCCCACCACGCCGTCGCCGCGCTGATGGGCTGGGCCGCGGAGCGGGGCACCGTCCTCCAGCACCTCCAGGTGCGCGGCGCCTCCCTGGAGGACGTGTTCCTCCAGGTCGCCGACGGCGCCGCGGACCTGCTCGCGGAGTAGGGCACGGACGACAGGCCCCGCACAGCAGGCCCCCGATCTTCGCCGAGCACGCGCCCTACCGCGCGGCCCCGGCCCCAGAATTCAGGAGACACACGATGACCACGACCACCACCCGGTCCCCGGGCCCGAAGACCGCGGCCCGAACCTCTCCCAGCCTGGTGAAGCAGACCCTGCGCCTGGCCCGCACCGAGTTCACCCTCTTCGTGCGGTACAAGACCGCGCTGATGTACCTGGTACTCCCGCTGATCCTCTTCATGCCGCTGATGTCGATGCCCGGCATCCCGGTCTTCGGCGACTTCACCACGCGGGACCTCTCCCTCGCCGCGGCCCTCACCGCCATCGGTCTGATGCTGGGGATCGGGCACCCCTCCAACGTCTTCGCCGCGCGCCGCGAGTCACTGGTCCTCAAGCGGCTCCGGGTGAGCGGGGTCCCGCAGACGGCGATCTTCGGCGGGGTGGTCCTGGTCGTCGTGCTGTTCTCCCTGGCGCTCACGGTGCTGATCGTCGGCGGGATCACCGCGATGGGTGGCACGATGCCGAAGGACCCGGTCCTGCTGCTGGTCGCGGTGCTGCTCAGCGCCGTGGCCATGAGCCTGGTGGGACTGCTGATCACTCCGCTGGTGCGCAGCGCCGAGTCCGCGCAGATGTTCTCGGTCGTGCCGATGATGGCGCTGCTGCTCACCGGCGGGATCTTCTTCCCACTGGACCTGATGCCCGACGCGGTCCGCTCGGTCGTCCAGTTCCTGCCGGTCGCCCCGGCCGCCGAACTGGCCCAGGCCGCCTACACCGGCTACGACGTCTTCGGTGGCTACGAGGGCGCCGAGGCGCTGGGCACCGCTGCCCTGTGGACCAACGCACTGCCCGCCGTCGGCGTGATGCTCGCCTGGATTGTGGTGCTGTCGCTGCTGGTCCGCCGCTACTTCAAGTGGGATCCCCGCCAGCCCTAGAACTCGCCTGGCGGCTCGACGGTGCCGGGAGGTCCCAGGACAGGGTCCTCCCGGCACCGCTGTGTCCAGGCCTGCCGGGCGCGGAATTCCAGGGCCGGCGCAGAACCGGGCCTGTGGACAACGTCCGGACGGAGGGCTTTGCGGCCTAACGTTGGAGGCCGGTGGATCAAGGCGGGGGAGGCGGACGTGGTGGAGCACGGGGAGCGGTCGGCGGTCGCGGCGCCGACGGTGCCCGAGCCCGGTGCGGACGGCGGTGCGGGGGCAGCGGAGACGCTCACCCCTTCGGCGATGAGCGCGGGTCTGGCCCGAAGGATCCGCCGGGCCAGGCGGTTCTGTCTGTGGAGCATGGCGTTCTTCGCGCTCCTGGTGCCCTTCCTCGGAGTCCTGGGCGCCCTGATGGACCTGGCCGCCGCCACGAGCGTCCTGGACGGGCAACCGGCCTACGTCCTGGTGCTGGCGGTGGTTCGCTGCCTGGCCCTGTCCGTCGCGTCGATCCTGTGCGGGCTGGCCCTGGCCCGGATGGTCCGGGAACGGATGGACGGGAGGCAGATCCCGGACCAGCGGCTCTACCGGGTTGCGTCGGCGCTGTTCCTGGTTCTGGGTCTCTTCCTCTGGTATACGCCCCATGTCTTCTCCATGTGCGCCATCGTGTGGGCCCTGGCCACCTTCCTGGCCCCGAGGAGGCAGCTCCTGTGGGTCACCCTCGTCCTGCTGGCACTGCCCTGGCTGAGCGCCCTGATCAGCCCGATGCGCTCACCCCTGTTCCCCGCGGTGGGCGACGGGATCCACCAGCCCCTGTTCGCGCCCAACCTGTTGGGACACGCGGCGATCATGTTCTTCTGGGCGGTGCTCCTGTGGACGAGCTGCCTGTACACCATCTGGCTGTGGGACGCGATCAGGCAGGTGACCGACGGCCAGCAGGCCCGCGCCCAGCTGGCCGTGGACGGGGAGCGGCTCCGGTTCACCAACGACATGCGGGAGCTGCTGGGGCACAGGCTCGATGCCCTCAGGCTCGGGGCTGGGCGGGCCGGCGGGCTCGTGCGGGACGATCCCGAGGCGGCCAGGGCGGAGATCGACCAGGTACACGAACTGGCCCGGACCACGCTGCGCCAGGTGCGCTCGGTGGTTCGGGGCTACCGGGACATCGACCTGGGGGCGGAGGTGAGTTCGGTCCGCGCGGTCCTGGAGGCCAACGGGACCGCCACCTCCGTGACCGGGCTGGCACGGCTCGACCTGCCGGCGGACACGGCCGCCCTGGCAGCCTGGGTGGTGCGCGAGGGCGGTACCAACGTCCTGCGGCACAGCCGCGCCCACAGATGCCGGATCTCCTTCTCGGTGGCGGTTGACCCCGGTGCCGAGCGGCGGGAACTGGTCGTGGAGGTGGCCAACGACAGAGCCCGGGAGGGCGAGCGGGACGGGGCGGAGTCCAGCAGCGGACTGGCCGGGCTGGCCGAACGGATCTCCGGAGGGGGTGGCACACTGGCGGCGGCCCGCACCAACGACGGCGGCTTCCTGCTCCGAGCCGTACTACCCCTGCCCGGTGATCCTTATCCCCCAGGAGACAGAGTGAACGAGAGCGGCTCTGCCCCGCTGGCCGTGTCGGGACCGAGCGGTGGCGGTGCACCGGTGTCCGACAGCCCCGCAGCGACCCCCGAGCCTCCCCCCGAGGAAGTTCCGGGTGAGGCGGGCGACCCCGGCCTGGCCGCCGACCTGACCGGGGACCGCCGGGTCCGGATCGCTCGCCGCATCATCATGGGTCTGATCGGTTTCACCGGACTGATACTGGTCCTGCTGGCCCTCATGGACATCGTCTTCAGCGCTGACCTGGGCATGCCGCTGTGGCCTTCGGTGGTCGGTACGGTCCTCGCCGTGGTGGTAGCCGTCCTGCTCGTCCGCCTGCTCCGGGAACGTATGGACGGTAACCGGGAGCCGAGCCCGAGACTGCTCTGGGCCTCCGTGGCGCTGCTGCTGTCGAGCGCGGTGTTCCTCAACACTCCTGTCGCGGCGCTGATGATGATCGGTTCCTGGTGGGGGACCGGGATCCTCTTCACCTCGCGCCGGAGCGGCGCCCTCATCAGCGCCCTGTTGCTGTTGGCCCCTCTGCCGCTGCTCCCGACCTTCCACCTCCAGGACCCGGTCGAGTTCAGCCCCCTCGACTACGGCCTGCTCTGGCTGTTCGCCGTATTCGTCGCCCTGCTCTTCGTCTTCAGCACCTTCGGCACGATCTGGCTGTGGGACATCAGCCGGGAGGCGGTCGCCGGTCAGCGGGCCCGCGCTCAGCTGGCGGTGACCCAGGAGCGCCTCCGCTTCGCCCGGGACATGCACGACCTGCTCGGGCACAGCCTTTCGGCGCTGGCGGTCAAGTCCCAGCTGGCGGGGCGGCTGGTGGAACGGGCACCGGACCGGGCGGTGACCGAGATCGCCGAGGTCCAGGCCCTGGCCCGACAGGCGCTCCAACAGGTGCGTTCCGCTGTCAGCGGCTACCGGGAGGTGGACCTGGCGGGCGAGGTGGAGGCGATCACCGCGGTGCTCGACTCGGGCGGCACCAGAACCGTGGTCACCGGCCTCGACGGCCTGGAACTGCCGCCGAAGGTCGCGGCCCTGGCCGCCTGGGTGGTGCGTGAGGGCGGTACGAACGTGATGCGGCACAGTGACGCCGACGAGTGCCAGATCAGCTTCACCCTGACCAGGGAGGACGGCGACCGGCGAAGACAGCTGGTGGTGGAGGTCCACAACGACGGCGCACGGGAGGAGAGGCTCGGGGGAAGCAGTGACGGCAACGGCCTGGCCGGGCTGGCCGAGCGCGTCGCCATGAGCGACGGCACCCTCTCCAGGGCCCGGACCAAGGACGGCGGCTTCCTGCTCCGGGCGATCATCCCGCTCTGAGCCCCGCCGCCCGCCTGTGCCCGCCCCGCCCCTGCCCCGCGGCGCCCTGGACCGGGGCACCGCGGGACGTCCGGGGGGCTGGATTTCCCAGGGCTCGGGTTTCCGGGGGATGAGGCGTCCGGAACCCACTGAAACCGGATCTACTAGAGGGTGCCGACCGACTCGAAGGCGGCGTCGATACCGGCCGTGGCCTCGTCACCGCCGCCGGTGTTGAGGCCGAGCATGAACGCGCCGGTGTCGTCGTTGAGCTCGACCACCAGGAAACGGCCGTAGCTGCCCGCGCCGTCGTCGGTGCCGCTGCCCATGGTCGCGCCGAAGGCGGGCAGGTCGTCCAGCGAGGTCTGCCCCGAGGGCTCGACCCACACGTCCCCGCCGCCGGTGATCAGGTCGCCGACCATGTCCGCCGCCAGGCGCGCCCCGGAGACCGCGATGGGCTCCAGGGGGCCGAGGTCCTCGGTTCCGGTGACGATGATCGCGTCCGGGTCGTCGGCGGATCCGTACACCACGTACGAGGAGTACTCCGCCGGGACCTGGTCGTCGCCGAGCCGGGTCCACCCGTCGCCGGGCAGGTCGTAGGCGAGCCCCGAGTGTGAGTCGGAGACCGTTCCCTCCCCTCCCCGGCCCCCCGGGGCCGCATCCGTCTCCGCGGTGTCGTCCCCGGTGGCGTCGTCCGCGCCTGCGTCGGCGGCGGAATCCTCCCCGGATGACGGGAGGCCGCCTGCGATGAACCAGCCGATCCCACCAGCTGTGAGCAGGAGGAAGACGGAGGTCACCACGATGGCGATCGTGAAGGTGACACGGCGGGCGCTGTCCGGCTCGCCGTCGTCGGGGCGGGGGTGACCGGGGCGGCGGGCGGCGGGGGCGCGCTCCACCTCGCGTTCCGGTCTGTCGGATCCTGCGTGCATCTCGGCTCCTGAGGGGCTACTGGCCGTTCTGTGGGCTGAGGGGCCCAGAAGGGGCAATACCCAGTGCGAGAACACACGGAGCGGGTCGAAAGTGGCCGGATCAGGCCGATTCCGGTCAGGGCGCGGCGGAACTCACAGCTGCCAGGCGCGCCAGGGGACGAACGGGCCGCACAGCGGGTGTGCCGTTCGGCCGCCGCCGGGGAGTGCATCGTGCAGCAGGGGGAGGACGGGAGTCGGGGCTCGGCCGTCACGCGCCAGGGGCACGGAGGCGATGCTCCTGGTCCGGGAGCTGGAGTTGGGGCCAGCCCGAGTGGGGCCGGGGCTCGCGCCGGGGGCTGTTTGTTCCGGGGCGGCAGGGTGTTCCGGGGCGGCAGGGTGTTCCGGGGCGTTGTGCGTCTCCGAGGCATCGCGGGGTTCGGATCCGGGAGTTTCCATGCCGTGGGTTCCGGGCTCCGGCTCCTGGCCGAGGCCGAGGACGCGATCGATCTCGGCAGGGCTGAGCCGCTGGTCGGCAGCGGCGACGGCGATAAGGATCTCAGCGTAGAGCTCGATCTCGTCCAGGGCGACGTGGTCGTGGAGCTGGTCGCGCATACCGAGGCCGTGTGCCACCGCTCACCTCCCGGGACAACGGTGTCGCAGGACAGGACATATGGCCCGCGGCGGCGGGGCGGTGTGGGCGCGGGCGCGACGGAACCGATCCCACAGGGAGAGAGGACTTCCAGGCTACGTCCGAGAGGGTTGGGAGCGCATGACTCGTGTGGGCCAGTGACCCGCTCATCCGGGTTAGCCAGGCGGGGATCGGGCCCACCGCCCGGTGTGACTCTCCCGGGGAATCCGTCAGCTCCTTTCGAGGGGGGCAGCGGCCCCGGTCAGCGGGGCGCCGGGTCTTGCACGCGGTGTCGTCCGAGGCCGAACGGCTCCAGGGACCGACTGGTTTCGGGTGAGGAGCCGAACACCCTGCGTTCGTGTGACGGCGGTGTGAAGGGGCCGAAGGATCGTTGGAGGCGAAACGGAGGGATTGACGAGGCAGGGGTTTCGAGAACCGCTACCTCGACTCTTGGGAGCCCCTCCCCGCAGCTGAACCGAAGAAGAGGCGAGGAACCATGTCCGACAAGAAGAGCTCCGCTCGCAAGCCCCTGATCGTCCTGTCCGTTGTCCTGCTTGCGGTCAGCGCCGCTGTTGCTTTCTTCGACCCGTTCACCGGAGCCCGGCTGGCGGGCTCGCTGGTAGGAGCCGCGTCCCTGCTCGGCTTCGCCTTCCTGAGCGTCTCCGGCCAGGGCAGCAAGGTTCAGCAGTCGGCCGCGTGACGGGCCTGGAGCCGTCGACCGGCAAGTAGCGCCTGCCACCGCTGCGAACACCACTGGAACCCCTCCTCCGGGAGGGGTTCCAGCCGTGTGTGCTGCCTCCGGTGTTCGCTCCTTCCCGGTGTCCGACCTGCTGTGCCCGTCCTGGTTTCGGTGCGCGCCGCGTGATGGTCGTGCGATCGGCGTTTGGAATCTTTCCCGTACATCGCCCGAGCTGGGAGACGACACGTATGAGCACTGAGAACCCGCACGAAGAGGACGCGATCCGCATCGGCCTGTGCCTCGGAGGGGCATTACTGACCCGCCGAATCCGGTCCGTACTGGAGACCAAGGGCTGGTACGCCACCGAGCTGGTGGAGGGATCGGGTGATCTGGGCGCCGACGCACTCGACCGGTTCGACGCCGTCATGCTCAGCAGCGGTGTCGCCCTGGGCATGGCCGTGCCCGAGGGACAACCGTCCGAGGAACGGAAACCGAAGTCCGTGGTCCTCCTCAACGGGGAGTCCGACCCCCATTTCGCGGAGGTCACCCAGTGGGGGGCCAACGCGATCGTTGATCGTGACGACCTGGACGGCAACATCGCGCACGCCGTGGAGCAGGCACTAGGCGGGGCCGTGTGGATCTCTCCGACCTTCGCCGCCCGTTGGATGGCGAACATGCGCCCGGTCCTGCGCGCACACTTCGGTTCCACCGAACCGCTGTTCGGGGAGCGGCTGACCCGGCGCGAACGCGAGGTCCTGGACCTCCTCGCCCAGGGGATGTCCAACGCACAGATCGCGGGTCAGCTGATCCTCAGCATGGGTGCGGTGAAGTTCCACGTCTCGAACCTGCTCCGCAAGTTCGGGTGCCAGCGCCGTTCCCAGCTGATCGCCCAACGCCGGGGCGGCCCCGCTCTGGACGGGGAGCGCGCCCTGGCCGCTGTCTGACGCCTTTCCGCACGGGGCCCGTACGCCGGGGTGGTCGAACCAGCTCGCCCGGACACCGCGAATTCCCGCTCTTTCCGGCCCGGCCCCACAACGACAACGCGCACGCGCCCCTCGCGTGCGCGTTGTCGTGTCCGCCTGTTTTGCTCTGCCCACGCCACGCTGTCGGCCTTTGCCGGAGCCCTCGGCATGGGATGATGTGCGACGACCCCCCGGGGACACCGAAGGGCGCCCGGTGGGGGAACGAGGCTCTCGTTCCCCCACCGGGCGCCCTTCGTCGGGCGCCTCGGGGCTCACCGGCCGACCGTGGACTCCAGCGCGGGGGCACTGGGCACCGAAGCGGCGAACTGGTGGGACGACAGCTCGCTGTAGAGGTCGTCCGCGGCCAGCAGTTCCTCATGGGTGCCCGCGGAACGGACACGGCCGCGTTCCAGGACGAGGATCTGATCCGCTTCGCGCACAGTGGACAGGCGGTGGGCGATGACCATCACGCTGGTGACGGCGGAGACCGCTTCGATGGTCTCCTGGAGGGCCTGCTCGTTGATCGAGTCCAACTGCGAGGTCGCCTCGTCCAGGAGGAGGAGCCGCGGTTTGCGCAGCAGCGCCCGCGCGATGGCCACGCGCTGGCGCTCGCCGCCGGACAGGGTGACGCCGCGGTGCCCGACCTCGGTCTCCAGGCCTTGCTCCAGTCGGCTGACCAGGGTGCCCAGACGCGTGCGCTCGATGACGTCGTCCAACTCGTCCTCGGTGGCTTCCGGGGCCGCCATGAGCAGGTTCTCCCGCAGGGTTCCCGAGAGCACGGGTGCTTCCTGCTCGACGTAGCCGATGCTGTTCCGCAGCTCGGCCAGGGGCCACTCGGCCACGTCCCGGCCGTCGAGGCGCACACTCCCGGCCTGGGGGTCGTAGAACCTTTCCACGAGCGAGAAGATCGTGCTCTTGCCCGCGGCGGAGGGGCCGACGACGGCGGTCATGCTGCCTGCGGGGGCGTCGAAGGTGAGCTCTTCGAAGACCGGCGGTCCGGCGGGGTCGTACCCGAAGCGCACGTTGCGGAAGGACACCGACACCGGACGCGGGCGCCGGGCCAGCTCCGCACTGGCCAGAGAACTCTGCGGGGCCGCGCTCTCCTCGTACTCGTAGGCCTCCACCTCCCGAATCCGGTGCAGCGCGGCCAGGCCGGCCTGCAGGCCGCTCACCGCGCTGGTCACCTGGGTGACCGGGCCGGTCAGGTAGAAGAGGTAGAGCAGGAACGCGACCAGCACGGCCAGGTCCAGCCCGCCCGCCGCGGCGCGCGCGCCGCCCACTCCGAGGATCACCAGAAACGAGACCTGGACCAGCAGACCGGTGGACATGCTGCCCGCGGAGAACCAGACGGCGGCCCGCTTGCCCTCGTTCAGGGCCTTCTCGGAGGCCTCGTTGACGGTCGCGATCTCTCGGTCCTCGGAGCCGCTGGCCTTGACCGTCCGCAGGGAGGTGATGGAGCGCTCCAGGGTGCCGCCCATTTCGCCGAGAGCCTCCTGGACGAGCAGGCTGGCCCGCTTGATCCTGGGCACGATCGCGGCGAACGCGATACCGACGACGGCCACCACCGCCAGGACCAGACCCAGCAGGGGCAGGTCCAGGTAGGCCATGAGCACCAGGATGCCTGTCAGCTGGAACAGGCCGATGACCAGGTCGACCAGGTTCCTGGTCGTGGCGGTACGGAGCTGGTTGCTGTCCGAGACCACGCGGGAGAGCAGGTCACCGGGGCTGCTCCGGTCGAGCACCGCCATCCGCAGCCGCATGATCCGCTCGACCATCCGCTTGCGGACACCGAAGACGATGTTCTCCGCCGTGCGCTCGGTCAGGTAGTTGCCGATGGCGGCGAGGACGGTTGCGAACAGCAGCAGGGCGGCCAGCAGGACCACCCAACCCAGGTTCGGCCCCCCGGCGGCCATGTCCTCCAGGAAGTACTTCGCCACCAACGGCTGCGCGAGGGTGAGCAGCGCCGCGACGACGGTGATCAGCCCCCCGGTCCACAGGGTCAGGCTGTAGGGGCGGGCGTACTGGAGCAGGTGTCTCAACCCGGGCCGTTCGACTCTCGGGTCCGGTGCTTCGGTGTTCATAGGGCCACCTTCTCGATCGGTTCGTTGATGGGCGTGGGGTTCGGGATCAGGGCCGGGGAACCGAGGAGCGAGGCGTCGCCGCAGACCACGCCGGTGAAGCGGTCGGGCGCGAAGTACTCCCGAGCCACGTCCACGACCTCGTCGTAGGTCACTCGGGAGAGCTGGGCGCCGAATCCGGCCAGCTCCATGGGGTCCGCACCGTTCAGGGCCAGATCGGTCAACGCCGCGGACACCTCGGCCTGCGAGGTGAGCCGGGTCCGCATGCACCCGGCGGCGAAGCGCTGCGCGGCCCGGAACTCCTCTTCGCCGGGCGGATGCTCCGCCATGCCGCGCAGCTCCTGCTCGATACCGGCGAGGACCTCGTGGGCGGTGGTGACCGAGGTCTCGGCCTCGACCGCGATCAGGTTCGCCCCGGGGAAGGAGTCGATGAATGCGCTGGCTCCGTACACGTAGCCGTTGTCGTTGCGCAGGTTGCGGGTGAGCCGGGTCGAGACCGCCCCGCCGCTGAGCGTGTTCAGGGCCAGGAAGAGCGGCGGGTAGAGCTCGTGGTCGTGCGGAACGGCCTCCGCGCGCAGCCGGACGTGGGCGCGGGAGGAGCCCGGCAGGTCGACCACGGCGGGCGGGCCCGGCCGCAGCGCGGGTACCTCGGGGACCACCCAGCCGGGGGTGGCGCCATCCCAACCGCCGAAGTGTTCCTCGACGTGCTGGAACACCTCGGCCGGGTCGAGGCCGCCGCCGACGACCAGGAGCAGGGCCTCCCGCGGGCCGAGGCGGCCGGAGGAGGCGACAGAGGCGTCCTCGACCGGGGCGGCGGCTTCGACCCGGGCCGCGCCGGCCCGGTTGCCCGCGGCGTGCCCTCCGTAGAGGTGCCGGTAGAGGCCGTCGGCCGCGAGCACGTGCGGGTAGGCGGCCGAGGCGCGCGTCTGCGCGGCGAAGGTCGCGTACTCCTGCTCGGTGACCTCCGCGGCGACTACCGGGGACGTCACCGCGCCGGACAGGTGGCGCAGCAGACGGGGGAGGTCGTCCACGCCGCAGCTTCCGCTGAGGACGGTGGCCCAGGGAGAGGCGCTACCGCCCAGGACCACGGCTGACTGCTCCAGGTCGGAGAGCCGGACCCAAGGGTCGCCCTCGTGCAGGGTCGCCAGATGCGCGCGCAGCTGCGCCTCGAAGAGCGCACGGGGGGTGTCGCTCAGTTCGGGGACGACCAGCCGTACCTCCGCCAGCGGAGTGTCTCCGTGCGGCATGCAGATGGCGCGCAGACCGTTGGCCAGGGGGTGTTCGTGCAGGTCCGACATACGCATCAGGGGGTGTCCTTTCCCTCAGGGGAGAGGTGCAGCAGCGCGCGCCCCTCCCGGGTCAGCCACCGGGCGGCGTCCACGACGTCCTGCTCGGTGGCGTCGGTGAAACCGCGGTGGATGGTGCGGGGCAGGTCGCCGTCGCCGAAGAGGAGCTCACCGCGGCCCACCGTCCGGGTGCGGGCCCCCAGCTGGTCGGTCCTGCGGTGGAAGGCGGCGAGCCTGCGGGCCCGGGCGCGGGCCAGGTCGAGGCTGTCCACCCCGTGCTCCGCGAGGCGCCGGATCTCGTTGTCCACGATGTCGAGGACGAGATCGCCGCTCACCTCCTCCGGGTGGATGGCGGAGAGGATCCACATGTCGGGATCCCGCGCGTCGAGGAAGTCGAACAGCCCGCTGCGGGCGGACACACTGACCGACTCACCGGTTCGCTCGCGTACCACGCGTGCGAGCAGGGGGTCGGGGCCGCTGGTGAGGATGTCCGCGACCAGGGACAGCGCGAAGTGCGGTGTGAGAGAAAGCGACGCGTCCGGGGCGCGGTAGCCGAGGGCGAACCCGGGGCGGGTGGCCAGGGGGTCGTACGCGGTACCGGTGAGCAGGTGGTCGGGCACCGGTTCCCACGCGTTCCCGGTGTCCGGCGCGGGCAGGGCCGGAAGCGAGCCGAAGTGGGTCTCGGCGAGGTCGAGCGCCCGCTCGGGGTCGATGTCCCCGCTGATGGTGAGGACGGCGTTGGACGGTGTGTAGAACCGGTGGAAGAAGTCGAGGCAGTCGGACAGGTCGGCCTGGGCGAGGGCCCCGGTGTCCCCGTAGCCGTCGTGGGCGTTGGCGTAGGAGCCGAACAGCACGGGGGAGATGAGCGGCCACGGGAAGCGTCCGTAGGGGCGCCGGGCCTTGGCCCCGATCTCCTCTCCGATCACGTTGATCTGTGTGCGCAGGCCCGCCTCGGTGACACGGGGCTCGCCGATACGCCGGGCCTCCAGCGACATGACGTCGTCGAGGCGGTCCGAAGGGACGATCGTGTAGTAGTCGGTGTAGTCCTGCCGGGTGGAGGCGTTGCAGAACCCGCCCATGCCCTCCACCCAGGTGAAGTGGTCGGACTCGCCGGAGCCCGTGCCCTGGAACATGAGGTGTTCCACCAGGTGCGCCATGCCGGGGTAGGCGACGGGGTCCGAACGGAAACCGACCCCGTAGTGCAGGGCCACCCCAGCGGCGGTGACCGACCCGACCCGGGCCGTGCGGACGCGGAGGCCGTTGTCCAGGGTCCGGGCGAGGTTGTGTTCGGTTGCTGTCGCGGTCATGGTTGTCGGTCCTTCGGTCGCAGGGGCTGCTTCAGGAGTGCGCTGTCGGCGGAGTCGAGGGCATCCGCGAGGAGCGCGAGGTGGGTGCGGACGGACTCGTGCCACCCCACGTAGTTCGCGAAGTCGTGGACGTGGACGAACATGCGCAGGACGGCGAACCGGGCGACCGCGTCCAGGTCCGCGGTGGGCCCGTAACCCGTGAGAAGAGCGTCGATCAGCCTCTGCTCCTCCTGGGCGTCGCCCGTGGCGACCTCCCGGTGTTCGACGAGCTCTCCCGCGATCCAGCCCAGGTCGGACTCGACTGGACCGGTGGTCAGCTCCTCCCCGGTGAGCATCCCCGCCGAGGAACCGTTGGCCCCGGGTTCGACGGAGGGGATGAGCACGCCGAGGCCCGGTGCCCCGTGCAGGAGGACACCGGACCGGCGTACCTCTTCGTCCTGGAGGCCGGCGCACCAGAGCCGTGCCGCGCGCATCCGTGACGCGCCCAGAAACCGGACGGCCTCCTCCCGTAGGCGTTCGGAGGCCCGGTGCCGGGCGCTTCCGTCCAGCCACCGCGACAACCGGGCCGGGCCCTGGGGGGAGGGGAGGACGGTTGGTCCGGGAACGAGGTGCGAATGCAGTTGGGCCAGGGCGGCCCCGGTCGACCGCAGCACACCCGCGGCGGCGGAGGCGCCCTCTTCCTTCAGGAGCAGCTGTTTGGCCACCGAACTGGGGCCCGGGGCGGGAAAGACCCGCCAGGTCTCGTGGGTGTGCACGGTCTGGTGCGGCTGGAAGGTGACGGGCCCTCTGATCGAGGCCAGGAGGGGGCGGATCCGGTCGGGCAGCGCACCGATCGGCAGGGGGCGGTCGATTCCGCTGCTCCGGACCCAGACGAACCCGTCCGTGACGGTGTGCACCACGGTGGTGTGCACGTAACCGGTACCGAAGTCGTCGACGATCCTGGTCAGCATGGTTCGGGTACCCCCGCCAGCTTGGTGCGCAGCCTCTCGACCTCGACGATGACCTCCTGGAGCGGAGCGGCGACGGCGGCGTCGAACTTGCCGGTGTGCGCGCTCAGCCCGGGGACGGGGTCGACCAGGGTCACGTTGGTGCGTTCTTCGAGTGCTCGGACGTGCCTGCGGTAGATCTCGGAGCCTGCCGCGCCGGGTGGCAGGGACGGGGCGAGGCCGATCACGGCCGATGTGCACTGCAACCCGAGGGTCGCGGGTGTGTCGCCCAGGCCCACCGCGAACCGTGCGAGGAAGTCGAAGGTCGCGGGATAGACGATGACGGTGTCCGGCCAGGTGGCCAGGTCCACGTGCAGAGGCCCCGCGGCCGGATCGTCGGACCAGACGTCCAGCTCCACCGGCCGCTTCTCCATGGCGTTGAGCGCGACGTGCGACACGAACTTCGTCGCGCTCCTGGTCAGCACCAGGCGCCGGTCGATGTGGGGGTAACCCATCTCCAGCCAGCTGCTCCACGAGGGCAGGTGCGCAGCGGCCATGGAACCGGTGCCGATGACCAGCAGGCGTTCGGCGCCGAACGCGGGGAACAGGTTCGGGGAGGCAACCGACTCAGACACGGGTCTCCTCCCACGCTGACACGATGTCCCGGACATCAGCGACGGCGGCCCGGATGCCTTCGGTGTTGACCACCCCCGCGGGGTTGAGGACGATCTCGCTGACACCGGCCTGCTCGTACTCCAGAAGGCCCTTGGCGATCTCCTCCGGGGTCCCGTACAGGTAGACGCCCTGGTCGAGGATGGCCTTGGCGCCCTCCTGCGGGCGGTCCGGGTAGGCGGGCACCCCGGCCCGACGCAGCATGTCCGTGTAGTGCGGCAGGCCCAGGTGTGTTCCGGCCCCCAGCATGGCGAGCTTGTGGGGGTCGCGCTCGGGGCGGGCGACGGCCGCGTGGACCACGGTGGCGACCCGGGGGGAGCGGTCGCGCCCGGCCTGCTCGGCCCCTTCGGTGAGTTTGGGGATGATCGTGTCGCGCACGTAGTTCGCCGGGGTCAGCCAGCTGATGGCGACGTCGGCGGCGCCGCCGGCCTTTCGGGCCATCCCGGGGCGCAGGACGCCCATACCGACCTCGACCCGGGGCTCCGGGGTGAGAGCCTGCAGACTCAGCCCCTCTCCCATGTGGAAGGCCTCATTGGTGCGCCCGTCGGCCGGGCCTCCGTCCAGGAGGTCGCGGACCGCGCGGGCGTACTCCGCCGAGGTACGCGCGGGGGTCGCATAGGGCTCGCCGCGCAGCGCGGCCACCAGACCCGGAGTGGCTGGACCGTAACCGACCACGACCGGTTTCCCGGTCAGCCTGCCGAGGCTGCGGGCCTGCACGGCCGCGTCGAACGGGTGCCGGAGGGGGAGGAGGGTAACCCCGATCCCGGTGGGGACGCGGTAGCCGCGCCCGGCGAGGTAGGCGAGCACCTGGTGGGTCTCCGCGTTCAGGGACTGCCCCATCCACAGGCGGTGCAGTGAGGTCTCCTGGACCAGCTTGGCCACCGGCTCGACCTGCTGGGGGCGCTTGGGCTGCTGGGGGTGGATCACGCTCAGCAGTGCACGGGCTGACATGTGGTTTCTTCCTTCCTGTGGGGTGGGGTGCCGCGGTCAGCCGAACGTCCGGTTCTGGGCGTTCTCCTGTCGGCGGGCCAGGTCCGAGCCCGACGCGCGCCGGGTCATCCGTCGGAGCAGGGGGACGGCCACCGCCAGCGCCGACGCCGTCCAGACGCCGGTGAGCAGTAGCGCGAGCAGGGGGCTCCAGTGGCCGCCGTTGACGAATCCGAGGGGGACGCCAGCGGTGAGGCCCGCGTCGATCCCGTTCACGATCCACTCGAAGGGCAGGAAACGGAGGGCGTACTGGAGGGGGCCGGGGAGGTAGGCGATCGCTCCGGTGCCCGCGGCGGCGGCGATCGCGTACACGCCCAGGGAGGCGTAGCCGAGCAGGTCGCCCCCGTCCGGGAGCGCCGCGCCCAGAACCAGGCCGAGGGTGACGAAGAACAGCAGGCCGAGGGTGAGGAAACCCAGGGCCGTCAGCCAGGAGGCGAACGAGGTGTGGGGCGTCAGCCCGCCGAGTGTGAAGGCAGTGACCAACAGAGCAGTCAGGGACACGAGGCTCATGCAGAGCACGTGCAGGCACTTCTCCACGACGTAGGCGGCCAGACCGCCGGGAAGCAGACGCAGGCGCAGCAGGGTTCCGCTCTCCCTCGCCGAGATCACGCTCTGCGCCACGGAGAAGGTCCCGCCCTGGGCCAGCACCAGCATCATGAACGTCATGGCCAGGGTGGAGGGCGAGGTCAGGAACTGGCCCGAGTCCGCGTCAGGGGAGGCCAGGAGGCAGGTCGTCACGTAGATGGCGACGAACAGCAGCTGGAAGTCCAGCAGGATGCGGTTGGGGTCGCCCAGGATGATGCGGGTCTCGGTCCGGAAGCGGTCGGCTCCGGCGCGAAGGACTCGGGTGTTCATGCTGTCGGAACCTCCTTCTGGTACCGGATCTTCTGGGACTGGACGTGCGCGAGGTAGCAGTCCTCGAGGCTCTGGCGGCGTACCTCGAGGCCGGGAACGTCGGAACCCAGCCTGTTCCGCAGATCGGTGATCAGGGATGAGGGGTTCGAGGTGAGTTCCCGGCGGCTCCGGCCCCCCTCCACCCAGCTGACGGAGGTGTCGCCGGCGCCGTGCAGGGCCGCGAATTCCTCGCGCGTCCCGGTGAAGCTGACGCGTCCGCCGGTGAGGATGGCGATCCGGTCGGCCAGGCGGTCGGCCTCGGCCATGTCGTGCGTGGTGAAGAGCGTCGTGACGCCCTCTTCGGCGGCGACCCGGGACACGACGTCGTGGAAGGCGCGCCGGGCTTCGGGGTCCAGACCGACGGTGGGCTCGTCCATGAAGAGGACTTCCGGCCGCCCCACGAGGGCCAGGGCCAGGTCCATACGTCGCCGCTGGCCGCCGGACAGGTGACGGATCTTCTGGCCGAGGAAATCGGTGAGCGCGATCCGTTCCGTGAGCTCTTCGAGGTCAGCGGGCTTCTCGTGGTACAGGGCCGTGTGGCGGAGCAGGGACCCGACGGTCCAGTCCCGGTGGTCCCGCCAGGTCTGGAGGACGACGCCGAGGCGGCCGCGCCAGGCGTCGTCAGCTGACTCCGGGTCTCGGCCGAGGACCCGCACCGTGCCGGAGCCGCGTCCGCGCAGGCCTTCGAGGATCTCCATCGTGGTGCTCTTACCGGCACCGTTGGGTCCGAGGAGGGCGAGGGTCTCGCCCCGGCGGACGTCGAGGTCCACACCGCGCAGGATTTCGCGCTGACCATAGGAGGTTCGGAGGCCTTCGACCTCGATCCGGGGGGACATCCGTGCTCCTTCCTTCACCGTCTGCGGGGGACCGCGGGGTTGCCTGCCTGTCGGCGACGGCAACCCCGGCGGTTCATCCCGTTACCTGACGCGTGCGGTCAGGCGATCAGCAACCGAAGTGCCTGGTGGCGGTGACGCCGCCGCCGCTGACGGCGCTGGCGCTCGCGGCGATCGAGACGACCACGCTCGGGGTGGCCTCGGGGTCCTCGACGCCGTGGTCCTCGGTGATCTCGGCCGGGTCGGTGTAGTTGTCGGCGCCGTCGAAGGGGGTCTTCTCAGCCATGGGATTTCCTTCTTTCTCGGGTGAACTGCTCGTGTGGGTGACTTGCTGGTGTTACGGGTGTCGCTGTCGGTCTGGTCGCGGTGCCGGATCAGCAGCCGATGCGGACCGTGGTCGTCACCGAGACCGGCAGGAGCGTGATGGGGCCGGGGACGACGGTGGTGACGACCACACCCGGCTCCTCGACGTCCTGGTCCTCGGTGATCTCGGCGGGGTCGGTGTAGTTGTCAGCGCCGTTCATCAGGGATTCGGTGCCCATGTTCTTCTCCTCGGGTGGTGAGGGGTTATCGGTCGGGGAGGGACGGTCAGCAGCCGAAGCGGTTGGTCGCGATGACCACGGAGACGCTGGCGGCCACGCTGGCCGGGGTGACCTCCGGGTTCTCGATCTCCTGGTCCTCGGTGATCTCGGCGGGGTCGGTGTAGTTGTCGGCGCCGTCGAAGGGGGTCTTCTCAGACATGGTTTCTGGCCTTTCTCTCTGGTTGGTGTTCGTTCGGTCGCGGTTGTTCTCCCTGAGAGGAGGGTCAGCAGCCGAAGGTGTTGGTGAGGGCGACGCTGGCGTTGAAGCTGCCGATCGCGGAGGCCACCGACGCGGGGCTGGCCTCGGGGTCCTCGACGCCGTGGTCCTCGGTGATCTCGGCCGGGTCGGTGTAGGTGTCGACGCCTTCGAAGGGGTTCTGCTCGCCCATGGGGGTTCCTTTCGGTTGTTTTCCGTATCGGACGCGCCGGGGTTGGGCGCCCGAAGTCTGTACGGCCTCAGAGGCCGATGGCGGGGGAGCGGTAGCTCCGGTGCGGGCTCTCGGGCGGGACGCCGCCGTCGGCGAGGGCGCGGGCCACCTCCTCTTCGCGGTCGGAGCCGCTCTCCTGCGCCCGGATTAGTGCCTCGGCGATGATCCGGGACCGGTGCTGGCCGAAGCTCAGGTCGTGCTTGTCGACCTGCGACCCGTCCGGTTCCCAGGCCCAGCCGATGCCCGGGGCCAGGCGAGCCGTGTAGAGCGAGCCCTCGTCTCCCAGCCCTTCGGTTCCGGCCATCCCCTCGACCAGGCCCGGAACGGCCGGCCACGAGGACTGGCCGAGGTAGACGACGATCGCGTCGCGTCGGGGATAGGAGGAACGGGCGGACAGGACCTTGGCCTGGTAGCCGATCCCCGATTCCTCCAGGAGGGTGAGGAGGTGCCCCCAGATCCGCGGGGCGTCGGTGTGCGAGGGAACGCTGAGGTAGAGGCGGAGGATCTCCTGGTCCTGGAGGGAATGCCCGCCCGAACCGTGCACCAGGAGGAAGCCGGGGGAGCGCTTGGGCATGACCGCGGGCACCCGGACCTCGGCGGTCTCCGGCCCCGACATCGTGACCAGGTCCCAGGGGACCCGGACCCGGACCCCGCCCAGCAGCACCTCGGCCTCGTCCGGGGAGTCGGAGCCGACCACACCGTGTGCAGTCATGGCGCTGGTGGAATGGGGGACCGCGGACCGGAGGTCCTCGGCCAGGCGCGGGTCGGTCATGGCCGGGTGGCGCTTGCCCTTGCGGGACGGCTGCCCGGTGTGGAAGGCGGTGTAGAGGGTGTGCGCGAGGCTCCGCCGCAGGGACTTGGGCACATCGCCCTCGAACTCGTGCCCACCGACCTTCCCGGACCGCAGGTCGGGTGCGAAGGTGACGGTTCGCAGTGCCTCGCGCAGCCCCTCCGACAGGGCCGGGCGTGTTCTCAGCTCCGTGGTCACGGTCGTCCTCCCAGTCCGACGGCGGTGGTGTAGTCCTCGGGGTTCAGCAGGGCCTGGCGGCCCACGCCCGCGGCGGCCTTCTGCAGCGGGGTCAGGTACGAGTTCTGTTGCGAGGCGGCGAGTACCCGGTTGAACAGGTGGTGTCCGACGAAGGCCGTGGCTCGGACGGACAGCTGGAGGTCCTTCACAGACTCCGGCCGTGCTTCCAGGTAGGCGGCCCAGAACTCCTCGACGTTGCTGCGCAGGAGCTCGAAGCGGCGGGCGCCGCCGGCGACCGGGTCGTCCTCCGCGGTGCTCATGGCGAGGACCCCGCGGTGCAGCCACTCACCGGCGAAGGCGCCGATGTCGGCGGCCGGGTCGCCCGGCCTGGTCTCCTCCCAGTCGGTGAGGTAGAGGGAGTCCCCGTCGCTGAGGAACTGGTCCAGGCGCAGGTCACCGTGGATGAGGGAGGAACGGATCCGCTTGGTTCCGCCGATGGGGGAACCAAGCGCGGTCGCCACCTCCCGGTCGTTGTGGAGCAGACGCCACAGGTCCAGTTCCCCGGCGCTCGCCGACGCGTACGTCTCCAGGTCGATGGAGGTGAGCGGGCGGGGTGCCGCGGGCCCGTCGGGGGCGTCGGTGGACGAGAGTTCCTCGGGTACGTCCAGGGAGTGCAGCGCGGCGAGGACGCGACCGGCGTCGGCGGCCAGATCCTCCGTGAAGAGGTCGTCCTTGGCCAGTTCGGCGCCGTTAACCACGTCTTCGAGCAGCTCGAAGGCGACGAGGCCGGCCTCGGTGTCCACCGCGTGGCACTTCGGGGTCGGGATGTCGTCCCGGCCGCTGATCAGCCGGTCGACGGCGGCGATGCGCCCGAGCCGGGAGCGCACGTCCTCGGTCGTGCCGGTGACACGCTTGACGAAGACCTCCCGGCCCGACTCGGTGCTGCCTGCCCAGATGTCGTTGCGCCCGAGGTAGGAGGTGAGACTCTCTTCCAGGAACGGGCCGAAACCGATCCGTTCGAGCAGGGCGTTGACCTCAGGCGCGTCTTCCAGCGGAATGGGGTCGAAGGAGGCGCGGTCACTCGTCATCGCCGGCCACCTCGTAGACGGAGATGAAGCGGCTGGTGTGGTGGTCGGTGGGCTCCTCGTGCCAGCCGGCGTAGCGGCCGCGCAGCCGGAGGCCGACCAGGCGGGCCATCAGATCGAGCTCGGAGGGCCACACGTAGCGGCTGAGCTCGACGACCCGGCCCGGGGACTCGTCGGAGCCGAGGAAGGTCTGGACGACGACGGCGACCTGCGAGAGGCGGTCGACGTAGGTCGAGTAGATGCCGACCTGGCCGTCCTTGAGGTGTCGGGCCTCGGTCTTGGTGCCGTCGGCGAGACCGTGGTAGATCAGCGGATCGTAGGTCTCCAGGATGACCACACCGTGGTCGGCGGTCCGCTCGCGCATCAGCCGGAGGGTGTTGAGCTGCTTCTCCGCGTCGGGGACCATGCAGAAGGTGTTGAGCGGGTTGACGGTGACATCGAACTTGCCTTCGGGCAGTTCTTCGGAGAAGTCGCACAGGCTGCTCTGGATCCGCCCCTCGGGGTCGTTCTCCTTGAGCTTGCGGAGCATCTCCTCGGAGGCCTCGACGCCGTGGACCTTCAGGCCGCGCTCCGCCATCGGCAGGGCCACCCGGCCGGTGCCCACGCCCAGTTCGAGGACGCTGCCCTCGGGGGCCAGCTTGCTGATGTACTCCGCCGCGTAGTCGGCTTCGGGGGTGGTCGGGTAGATCATGTCGTAGATCCCGGCGAGCGAATCACCGTAAGTATTCACCGTCTGCATCGTCCTCCGGGCTGATGCCCTGTCCCCTGTCTCTTCGTTCCTGACTGCTTCGTTCGATCTGGTTCCCATCTTGTCGGGATTGGCTGGGTATGTGCGCTAGCCTTTCTTCTCCTGTTGGCCAATCCAAAGGCGAGTTCGGTGTTGGCTGGATTTCCTGTTGCTGTGTGAAGGGGTTGTCCCGCAAAGGGCTGTTCCCCTTGTTTTGGCAGTTCAGGATGGGTTTGGCTGATGGTTGGCCGGTCATCTTCTGGTCTTGTGTCCAGGTTGGAACCTGGTCGAACGGCTAGTGCGGAAAACCGTTTCCGGTGGTATTTGCGCGTCCGATCACAGGAAAGAGGCCATCTTCCCGGGGAAGCTCTGTTTCGGTTGATTTTGCCATTTCCTTGGGTAACCATTGGGTCATGATCACAACGCGCAGGAAAAACGAACCGAACGATGTCGCGGCAGTCGGAAAGGGTGCGTCGGGCCCCGTGGTGGAGGTACGCGATCTGCGCCAGCGCTACGGCGACTTCGAGGCCGTCAAGGGTGTGTCCTTCGAGATCGCGCCCGGAGAGCTGTTCGGGCTGCTGGGCACCAACGGCGCCGGCAAGACAACCACCATCGAGACCCTGGAGGGTTTCCGCAAGCCCAGCGGCGGGACCGTCCGGGTCTTCGGAACCGACCCCTACAAGCAGCCGCGCGAGCTGCGCGAGCGGGCCAACGCCGTCCTGCAGAGCAGCGGCCTGTTCGAGGACCTCAGCGTCCAGGAGACCCTCGACCTCTCCATCCGGCTGGCCTCCCGCCCCCGACCCCTCGGCGAGTTGCTGGAGGTCGTGGGCCTGACGCACAAGCGCTCCACCCTGGTCCGGCAGCTCTCCGGTGGTGAGAAGCGGCGCCTCGACCTCGCGTCAGCGCTGGTCACCCGCCCTCAGGTCCTCTACCTCGACGAACCCACCACCGGGATGGACCCGGAGGGGCGCAGGGACACCTGGCGCATCATCGAGGGCCTCAAGAACCAGGGCGTGGCGATCCTGCTCACCACGCACTACCTGGACGAGGTCGAGCAGCTGGCCGACCGCCTGGCGATCATGCACCGGGGCGAGGTCCGGGTGGAGGGCACCATCCTGTCCGTGCTCGCCGAACGGGGCGACCAGATCGCCTTCCGGGTGCCGGACAGCGTCCGCCGCGATGACCTGCCTTCCCTCGAAGGACACGAGCCGGACTTCGGGGTCCGTGACGGGCACCCCCGGGCCGACTACACCATCCGCGGCGAGGAACGGACCTATCGCGCCCACCGTGCTGTCCGTCAGCTCATGGACTGGTCCGAGGAGAAGGGCGTCGAGCTCGCCGACCTCCAGGTGCGCGGCGCGACCCTCGAAGACGTCTTCCTTCGTATCGCCGACGGCCGCGCGGACGAGTAACGCCCGCCCCCACGCCCCTTCGCCCCACAGACAGGATTGGCACGATTCCGATGGCACACACGCTGACCCCGACGAAGAACACCCCCGACCCCCGGCGGGAAGCCGTGGAAGAGTCCGCGTCCACCGCGTCCACCGCGTCCACGACGCCGAACGCCGCACCGGCCTACGCCCCTCCGAGCTCCTTCCGCCAGGCGCTGACCCTGCTGCGGACCGAGTTCAAACTCTTCGTCCGTTACAAGACCGCACTGCTCTACCTGATCCTGCCCGCGGCCTTCATGATCCCCTTCTTCACCATGGAGAACGAGGAGGTCGCCCCCGGCGTCACCGGTATCGGCTACCTCATGTCCGGGAGTCTGATGGCGGTGTCCATTGCTCTCGGCCTCATGCACCCGTCGAATGTCCTCACCACCCGACGCGAGAACCTGGTCCTCAAGCGCCTGCGCGTGGGCGGTGTCTCCCCTTCGGCCATCCACGGTTCGATGATCGGGCTCATCGTCGTGCTGTCACTGGGGATGGGGCTGTTGTACGGCGCGGTGCTGATCTACAAGTCCGGCCATGTGCCCTCCAACCTCGCCATGATGCTCGCCGCGATGTTCCTGAGCGCGATCACCCTGACCCTGTTGGGAACCCTGATCACGCCGCTGGTCCGCAACGGTGAGATCGCCCAGATGGCCGCGATGGTGCCGATGCTGCTGACCCTGGCCGCAGGCGGTGTGATGGTGCCCCTGGTGGCGATGCCGGACTCCGTCGCCGCGGTCCTGCGCCTGCTGCCGATCGCTCCGGCGGTGGACATGCTCCGCTCCGGCTTCCTGGGCATGGACTACTTCGGGCACCCCGAGGACGCCGAGGCGGTCGGTGCCCTGGAGCTGTGGATCCTCGCCCTGCCCAGCATCGGTGTCCAGCTGGTGTGGATCGCGGTGCTCGGCTACCTGGTCCACCGCTTCTTCCGCTGGGACCCCCGCAAGTCCTGAGACCATTCCCAAGATCGACCCCCGGAACCCCGGCGGCCTCCACATACGGAACCGAACCCGGTACGCGGCACCGTCCGCGCACCGGGTTCCGTCGTGTCCGGGCTCCGGGGCCGGGTTGCCTTACCGCCAGGCGACGTCCTGGTGCTGGACGGCGTAGCCGGCGTAGGCGGTGGGGGTGTGCTCCAGCACGAGCCGGTCGTCGTCGTTCAGTTCCCGGACGACCTTGCCCGGCACCCCGGCCCAGAGGGTGTTCGGCGGGACGACCTTGCCCGGTGCGACCAGCGAACCGGCGGCGACCAGCGCACCCTTGCCGACTCGGGCGCCGCCCAGGACGATGGCGCCGATGCCGATGAGGGCGCCCTCCTCCACGATGGCGCCGTGCACCATCGCCTTGTGGCCCAGGCTCACGTTGTCGTGCAGGATCGCGGGCTGCCCGGGATCGGAGTGCAGACCGCACTGGTCCTGGATGTTGACCTTCTCACCGACCACGATGTCCTCGGTGTCGGCGCGCAGGACCGACCCGTACCAGACACTGCTCTCGGCGCCCAGCCGGACGCGGCCGACCACCACCGCTCCGGGGGCGATCCAGGCTGTGGGGTGGATCTCCGGCTCACCGAAGGGGGCCCCGCCGATCCACGGTCCCGTGGTTGGTTCGGTCGGGCCGTCCGTTGCGCTGACCATGTCAAGGTCCTCCCAAACGTAGGTCCCCTGGGGCAGAGGGGCAGGAAGTTGACCGCTCGGCCCCCGTGCGGGGATGATCGCGCATACCTTAGTAAGAACGTGACCAGGGGCCGCACAGCGATGTACCCGTCAGGGCTCTTGACGCCGCGGCGCAGCGCGTGTCTACCTTGGTCGTTTGGACGGTGTCCACGGCGTTACGCTCCGCTCTCGGCCGGTGCCCCTCATCGCATCGAGCCGGAGCACGAGAACGGACACCTGAGGGCGAACCGCACGGAACGGGCCCGATGGGTGTTCTGATGACAAATGGGTACGGGGCAACTCTCACCATCTGCGATGTGCAGTCAACGGTGTTAAGGACATGAAAGGCACATGAGCGATATGTTGCCGGGCGGCGGACTTCAGCATGAACGGTTCCCGACAGTGCGCAAGAACGGCTACGACAAGGCGCACGTCGACGACTACTACGTCCGAATGGACAACCAGTTCAAGGACCTCCGCGAGCGTCTCCAACGGATGGACGACGAACTGGAGCAGTACAAGCGCGACCTCGCGATCGCGCGCGAGAAGGCTCAGGTCAAGCCTGAGCACGAGCAGATCAGCGAGCGCATGGCGGAGATCCTCCGCATCGCCGAGGAAGAGGCCAAGGAGCGTCGCTCCCGCGTCGAGGCCGAGGTGAAGGAGGCCCAGAAGAAGGCCGGGGAGGAGGTCGCCAAGCAGCGCAAGGACGCCGAGGAGCACGCCGAGCGCATCGTTTCCTCCGCGCGCACCGAGGCCAACGAGATGGTCGCCGGGGCCAAGAAGGAGGCGGACCAGCTCCGCGAGCAGGCCAAGCAGGAGGGCGACCGCCGCCTGAGCGAGGCCGAGGCCCGGGCCAAGAAGATCCATGACACGGCCGACCGTCGTCTGGCCACGCTGACGGCCACGCACGCCGAGGCGCTGCGCCGTCTGAAGGACATGCACTCCACACTGGCCGACCTGGTCGTGGCCGAGGACAAGGCCGGTGCCCTGGAGGCGGGTTTGTCCCGCGAGGACACCGCGGCCGCTCCGACCGAGGCCCCGAAGGGCCAGAAGCCCCAGGGCCAGCAGGGGCAGCAGAACCCGGGCCAGCCCAAGCCCGCGGCCAAGGCTCCGGAGAACAAGGCCCCCGAGAACAAGGCCCCCGAGAACAAGGCGTCCGAGGCGGCCAAGCCCGCCGCGCAGCCGGTGAAGGAGGAGGCCACCGCCAAGCTTCCCCCGATCCAGCAGGAGCCGGACGAGGCGACGGTGCGCATCAAGCCGCTCCAGCGGCCCGAGGCGGCCAAGCCGGAGCAGGGTCCCGCGAAGCCGGAGGACGGCAAGGGTGGCGACCCCAAGCCGACCGGGCCGCAGCCCCCGCAGGGCGCCCGTTTCACCGCTCCGGCCCCGGGTGGACAGTCCCAGGGCCACCAGCAGCCGAGCGGCCCGCAGCAGCCCCAGGGCCACCAGCAGCCGAGCGGCCCGCAGCAGCCGCCGACGACCCCGCCGGAGAGCGACGCCGGGGACCCGGGCATCACCGGTGTCTACCGCCGTCCCGAGGCCGGTCAGCAGCCGCCGACGGGCGACGAGGGCGTGCGGGTCATTCGCAAGCCCTGACGGGGGCCGAACCGGCTTTCACCTCGGGGTCCTGAGGGAGTCCGGGCCGGTACGACCCGGTGTGTACGAGGGCGGGACCACCCGGGTCCCGCCCTCGACGTTCCCATGGCGTTTTGTGGCCAGTTGTAGGGTGACGTCCGCCTTGTCGCAGGCTGTCGGCTACGATGCCGACAGCCATGATTATCCGCGCGGCCATACGGTCCGACCTCGGTGCGATCCTGCGACTCCTGCGCGACCTCGGTGACACCACCCACACGCAGAGCGCGCACGTTCGCATGTCCTCCGCCGCTGTACGCGCCTGGACTCGTATGGAGAACGACCCCGACCGCACCGTCCTCGTGGCGGAGCGCCGGAACCAGATCATCGGGACCCTGGACCTGCTGGTGGTGGCTAACCTGACCCACGATGCCCAGCCCTGGGCGGTGGTCGACAACCTCGTCGTCGACCCCGACACCAGGCTCCAGGGCATCGGCAGGGCGCTCATGGAGGACGCTCTAGACCGCGCCACGCGCGCGGGCTGCTACAAGGTCGAGCTGCTCTCCCACGAGAGCCGCCAGGGGGCGCACGCCTTCTACACCAACCTAGGCTTCGACAACTCGGCCGCGGGGTTCCGCCGCTACCTCTGAGCTGCGGCCCCGGACCCGGATTCCGCGGGCGCCTCGAACCCCGCGGGTCCCTCGGCCCGCTCCGCTTTCGCCCTCTTCTTCCCGGGGCCGCCGCCGCGCAGCGGCACACCCTTCATGAAGGACACCGCGACCAGCCCCAGCACCGCGATGGGGATACCGGCCACGAACACGCCCTGCATCGCGTGGTCGAAAGCGCCGACGACCACCTCGCGCACGGGTTCGGGCAGCGAGTGCACCAGCTCTGGTGACCCCTGCGCTGCCTCGGCCGCCTTCTCCAGCCCGATGGACAGCTCTTCAGCGCCCGAGTCGGCACCGTCCGGTCCGGCCGAGGACTGCGCGGTCAGGGTTTCCTGAGCGGCGGCCGCCGCGGCGGCGATCTCGGCGTTCAACCGGCTCACCATCACCGCTCCGAAGGCCGCGACACCCATGGCCCCGCCCAGGTTGCGGAAGAAGGTGACCGCAGCGGTCCCGGCGGCCATGTCCTTGACGGGCAGCGTGCTCTGCGTGGCCAGCAACAGGATCTGCATGTTGAGTCCGAAACCCAGGCCCACCAGCATCTGCCCAACGATCACCGTGGTCAGGCCAGGGTCGACCTGGGCCAGGCTCAGTACGGTGAACCCGACCACGCACAGCACCATGCCGATGACGGGATAGGCCTTCCATCGGCCGCTGCCGCTGATCGCGAACCCGGAGCCGATCGAGGTGACCAGGAACGAGGCGACCAGCGGCAGGGTCATCAGCCCGGAGACGGTCGGGCTCATGCTGTGCACGAATTGAAGGTATTGCGGCATGTAGATGATCAGGCCGAACATCATCATGCCCACGGTCACCGAGCCCGCGGAGGCCAGCACGAAGGTGCGGTCGCGGAACAGCCGGGTGGGGATGATCGGCTCCTTGGCCCGACGCTCGACCAGGACGGCGGCGACGGTCAGCAGCACCGAGGCGGCGCCCATGGCGTACGCGGCCGGGGAGTTCCAGGGGATCTGGGTGCCGCCCAGGCTGAGCAGGACGATCACCGTGCTGGCGGCGCTGAAGATCAGCCCGGCGCCCAGCCAGTCCACGGACGGCTTGTGGCGGGGGGTGAACGGCATCTTGAACATGAACTGGATGACGCAGAACGCCACCACGGCGAGCGGGACGGTGATCAGGAAGCACCAGCGCCAGCCGAGCGGGCTGTCCACGAGGAAACCGCCGACCAACGGGCCGAGGACGGTGGAGACGCCGAAGACCATGCCGATCAGCCCGCTGTAGCGGCCGCGCTGACGGGGTGAGACGACGTCGCCGAGGATGATGTTGGGCAGCGTAGCCAGCCCGCCGACCCCCAGACCCTGGAGGGCGCGGGCGGCGATCAGCCAGTTGATGTCCTGGGCGAAGCCCGCCGCGAGCGAGGCGACGATGAAGATGGCCAGGGCGATCTGGAAGAGGAGCTTGCGGCCCCAGATGTCCGAGAGCTTGCCCCACACGGGGGTGGAGGCGGTCATGGTCAGCAAGGCGGCGGTGGCTACCCAGGCCAGCCGGTCCTGCCCGCCGAGCTCACCCATGATGGTCGGCAGCGCGGTGCCGATGATGGAGTTGGTGAGCATTGAGGTGAGCATCGCCAGGACGAGGCCGACCATGATCCGGCGCACGACCCGCCGTGAGGGGTACTCGGGTGTGGCTTCGGCCGGTGCGGCCGGGATCGGGTGGTCCTCGACGGCGGGGGAACTGGCCCCGGGGGAGCAGCCCCGTGCCGTGGATGTCCCGCGTACCGACTGTTTCATGAGGCCCCCGATTCCGGACGCACGAAAGCCCCCACGGCACACACCGGGGGCAAGCATCCACGTTAGGTATATGTAAACGGTGTTGACCTGTCAAATCGGTATCTCTCCGCCGCTGTCGGTAGGCGTGGGGTGCGCAGAGGTGTCAACCTGGAGTCGAGAAAGCCAGATCACGGCCACCAAGGGGTGTGCAGATGGAGCGTCCGGACGAGACCGGAGGCGGTACGCGGGTGCCCGCCCGTGGCCGTGAGGTGACCCGGGAGCGCATCCTCGCCAGCGCCAAGGCGCTGTTCACCAACGAGGGGTACGGCTCGGTCTCCTCGCGCAAGATCGCCTCGCACGCCGGGGTGAACGTCGCGCTGATCAACAGGTACTTCGGTTCCAAGGCCGGACTGCTCACCGAGATCCTCCGCGAGGACGGAGTCTTCCCCAAGCTCATCGAGGACGGCGCCCCCGAGGACCTGGCGCAGCGGCTGGCTGAGCACTCGGTCGGGCGTCTGCACGGTGAGGGCACTCCGCTGCAGCTCTCCCTGGACGACTCCGCGGGCGACCCCGACCTTCAGGCGGTCTACCAGGGGCGTCTCAAGAGCGCGCTGATCGACCCTCTCGCCGTCTACCTCGGCGGACCGGACGCGCGCGTGCACGCCTCGTTGGTCGCCGCCGTTCTGCTGGGCGTGGGCCGGGTCCGGCGTGTGGAGGGGGCCGCCGCCCTGCGCGCGCACGACCGCGACCAACTCCAGGAGCGGGTGCTGGCCCTGCTGGAGCTGTGCTTGAAGGACTTCGACGCCTCCGAAGCGGAGACCGCCTGAACGCGAAAGCCCCCGCACCCTCTCAGGCAGAAGAGGGGCCGGGGTGTCCGGGGGTGTGTCGGTCCAGGCCTTCCAGGGCCCGGCCGGGGTTCCTAGAGCGGGAACGCCGTGGCGGCCGCGGCGATGCCGCCGATCGGCAGGATGAAGGCCCAGTACTGCATCGGCACGAAGAAGAACGTGTGCGAGTTGCGGTACTCGACCGGCTGGCCGGTCGCGGGGTGGAAGCCCTGCTTGGGGGCGTTCAGCTTCTTGCCGACGAAGTAGACGCCCACGGCGCCGAGGATGAGGCCCACGCCCGCGCCGAGACCCGCGGCGTCGCTGCCCAGGAGTTCGGCGGCGAGGAAGCCGAGCGGCCCGGCGAAGACCGCCGCGATGAGCACGACGAGGATGCCCCAGCCGTTCCAGATGATCATTTCGGTTCCTCAGGGGTGACGGTAATCGGGTGATTGCGGACGGCCATGGGGATACGTGTGGCAGATGTCTGGTTCTGCGTATTTCCTGAGTTTCCGGACGTACTTCTCACTCTTTGCCGTTTCGGCAAGGGAACTCGCCTCGGCCCCTGCCGCTGAGCAGAGTGGGGGGCGGAGGTGGTCGACACATGACCGATGGACACGACTCCCTGCCCGAGGAGATGGGCGAGGAGTTCTGGAACGAGCGGTACCGCTCCAGCGAGCGGGTCTGGAGCGGGCGTCCCAACCGGCACCTGGTCGCCGAGGCGGCAGACCTGGCGCCCGGCCGGGCGCTGGACGTCGGCAGCGGTGAGGGGGCGGACGCCCTGTGGCTGGCCACGCGGGGCTGGCAGGTGACCGCGGTCGACATCTCGTCCGTGGCGCTGGACCGTGGCGCGGCGCACGCGGCGGAGGCGGGTGAGGGGGTCGTGGACCGGATCACCTGGCTGCGTGCGGACGTGACTCAGTGGGCCCCGCCCACACCCCCGTTCGACCTGGTGACGGCGCAGTTCATGCACCTGTACCCGAACCCCCGGGCGCGGCTGTTCGCCGACCTGGCTGCGGCGGTGGCCCCGGGCGGTGAACTCCTGGTGGTCGCGCACCACCCCAAGGACCTGGAGTTGGGTGTGCCGCGACCATCGGTCCCGGAGCTGTTCTACGAGGGCGACGCGGTGACCGCGGTGCTCGCCGAGGGGGAGTGGGACGTGCTCGTCGACGACGTGCGGACCGCTGAGCAGACCCTGGACGAGACCACCTACACCGTGCACGACCTGGTGGTCCGGGCCCGCCGCCGCGCTTAGCGGCTTCCCGGGGACGTTCAGAAGAGCCGGGTGGAGAAGAGAACCGGCCGCCCCCGGGGAGCCGATTTCGGGGACGGCCGGTCGATTCACCGTCAAGCTGGGAATGATGTCCAGTGACGGGCTGGTGCGGGAGTGTCAGTCGCGGAGCTTGGCGACGACGTCGATCTCGACGAGGATGTTCGCCAGGTCCGAGCCCACGGTGGTCCGCACCGGGTAGGGGGCGGTGAAGTGCTGTTCGTAGACGGCGTTGAACTCCGGGAAGTCCGCCTTGAGGTTCTCCAGGTGGACGGTGGACTTGACGACGTCGTCCAGGGTCAGGTCGTGCTCGGCGAGCACGGCGGCGACGTTGGCGAGCACCTGGGCGGTCTGCTCGCCCACGGTCGGCGCGACCTGTCCGGTCTCGGGGTCCTGCGGGCCGAACCCGGCCGTGTACAGGAAGCCGCCGGCCACGACGCCCTGGCTGTAGGCGCCGGCGGGGGCGGGAGCCTTGTCGGTCTGGACCGCCTTCTTGGACATGTGACTCCTTGGGTCGGGTGTCGCGTGCACATGCGCGCGCTGGTGCTCGTGCGACTTAACGAGCGGCCTACCGGCACATTTATTGGCAACAAAGTTACCAATTATCTTTCGCGCAGCGTATCTTGGGCCACACCGACACTCCGACGGCGGAGTCGCCGAACCGGGTGTTGGGGACCCCGAACGGAGGAACAGTGCAGCCCGAGACCGTACTCGCCGGAGGACGGGTGATCGACGGTAGCGGCGGACCCTCCCGCCTTGCCGACCTCGTCCTGCGCGGCGGCCGCATCAGCCACATCGTCCCAGCCGGGAGCGCCAGGACCACAGGAAACGTCATCGATGTGACCGGGCTCGCCGTCTCCCCCGGGTTCGTCGACATGCACGCCCACTCCGACCTCGCCCTGCTCGCCGACCCTGCCCACGAGGCCAAGGTCTGCCAGGGTGTCACCCTGGAGGTCCTCGGCCAGGACGGGCTCGGCTACGCGCCGGTCACGGACGAGACCGCCGAGCCCATCCGCGAGCAGATCGCCGCGTGGAACGGGACCCCCGAACTCGACCACTCCTGGCGGAGCGTGGGCGAGTACCTGGACCTGATCGACCGGGGCTCGCCGACCAACGCCGCCTACCTCGTCCCCCAGGGCAACGTCCGCATGGCGGTCGTGGGCAACGACGACCGCCCCGCCACAGAAGCCGAGATCGAACGCATGCGCGCGATGGTCGCCCGGGGCATGGCCGACGGCGCGCACGGGCTCTCCTCCGGGCTCACCTACACACCCGGCATGTACGCCGATGACGACGAGATCGTCGCCCTCCTCGAACCGGTCCGCGCGGCGGGCGGCTACTACTGCCCCCACCACCGCAACTACGGCTCCCGGGTCGTGGAGTCCTACCAGGAGTGCCTGGACGTGGCCCGCCGCGCCCACGTGCCCCTCCACCTGGCGCACTGTCACGTGAACTTCCCGCAGAACCGGGGCCGCGCGCCCGAGGTGCTCGACGCCATCGACGAGGCCACCGTCCGCTACGGGCTCGACGTCACCCTGGACAGCTACCCCTACCGGGCCAGCGCTACCTACCTCGGCGCCCCGCTGCCCTCCTGGGCCCAGGAGGGCGGGACCGCCGCCACCCTCGCCCGGCTGCGTGACCCCGACACCCGCGCCCGCGTCCTGCGCGAGATCGAGACCGAGGGAACCGACGGCAACCACGGCATCCCCATGGACTGGACCACCCTGGTCGTCACCGGGACTGCCGACCCCGCGCTCTCCTGGGCGGTGGGCTCCTCCATCGCCGACCTCGCCAAGAAGCGCGGCGAGGAACCCGGGCAGACCTACGCCGACCTGCTGGTCGCCGACGAACTCCGCAGCGGCTGTCTCCTGCAGGTCGGCAACGAGGAGAACATCCGCGCCATCATGCGGCACAGCGCGCACACCGCGGGCAGCGACGGCATCCTGGTCGGCGACCGTCCGCACCCCCGCGGCTGGGGCACCTTCCCCCGCTACCTCGGCCATTACGTGCGCGAGCTCGGGCTGCTCAGCCTGGAGGAGTGCGTCCGCCACCTCACCTCCCGGCCCGCCCAACGGCTCGGCCTCACCGACCGGGGCACCATCCAGATCGGCGCCGTCGCCGACCTCGTGGTGTTCGACCCCGACACCGTCGACGCCCGCGCCACCTACGAGGAGCCGGGCCGCACGCCGGTGGGGATCGAGCACGTCATGATCAACGGCGAGTTCACCGTCCGGGAAGGGCGGCGCACTGACCGCCTGCCCGGCCGATCCGTCCGGAGGAATGCCCAATGACCCGGAGGAGCAACCGGACCGGGAGGAATGACCGATGAGCCGGATCGACGCGGTCTGCCTTGGCGAGACCATGGCCGTGCTCACCTCGCCCGAGGCCCTGACCGAGGGGTCCCGGCTGAGCGTGGGCACCGGCGGCGCGGAGTCGAATGTGGCCGTGGCGCTGGCCCGCTTGGGCCACCGGGCCGCTTGGGTGAGCCGGGTGGGCGACGACCCCTTCGGTCGTATCGTCATCGCCGCCGTCGCCCGCAGCGGGGTGGATGTGCGCGGGGTGGAGGTGGACCCCGAACGCCCCACTGGCCTGTACGTGAAGGACACGGCACCCGGCGGGGCGGGGGTCCTGTACTACCGGCGGGGTTCGGCGGCCTCGGTGATGTCGGCCGCGGACGGGGAGAAGGTCTGGTCCCGCGGCCCCCGGTTGGTGCACCTGTCCGGGATCACCCCGGCGCTGTCCGCCCGGGCGGCCGCGCTGGTGGAGTATCTGCTGGACCGGCGCTCCGGGGACGGCGCCTTGCGCTCCTTCGACGTCAACCACCGGCCCGCCCTGTGGACGGCTCGCGAGGCCGCACCGGTGCTGCTGGACCTGGCCCGCCGCGCGGACGTGGTGTTCGTCGGCCGCGACGAGGCCGAACGGCTCTGGGGCACCCCCGCCGCCGAGGACGTCCGCGCGGCCCTGCCGGAGGTGCCGACCCTGGTGGTCAAGGACGCCGAGCACGGGGCGACCTGCTTCGACGGGGAGGACACGGTGTTCGTGCCCGCCCCGCCGGTGGACGTGGTGGAGGAGGTCGGCGCCGGAGACGCCTTCGCGGCCGGGTTCTTGTCGGGCCTGCTCGACGGCCTGCCGGCGGACCTTCGCCTGAGCCTCGGCCACGCGACCGCGGGCGAGGTCCTGCGCTCGCGCGGGGACACCCTGGACCGGGTCCCGGACGAGGTCGCGCGGATGCGCGCCACGGTCTCCTCCGAGAGCTCCTCCGGGAGCGGCTAACCGATGACGATGGCTCCGGCCAGGACCGGGGTGCCGAAACGGACCGAGCCGTTGCCGGAGGCCAGGGTGCGGCTGCCCTGGCAGCTGGTGCCCGCGAACAGCGCGAAGCGGGACTCGCCGTCGATCTCGACGACCCCGCCCTGGCCGGTCTCCAGGACACGGCAGCCGCCGTTCTCCACGGTCTGCTCGTGACCGGACTCGAAGGTGATGCGGACCGGGGCTGTCTCCTCCTTGCTGGACATCCCCGAGATGGCACCGGCGATGGTCGCGGACATGGTGGCAAGGTTCGCAGGGCGGATCGGCACGGGATTCCCCTCTTCACCGGGCTCACGCGAGCCCGCAAGACACAGGTACTTCAAGACGCGGCCGGGCACCGAAGGGCGCTACCGAGTGCGGAGTTGGTTACTCTGTGTCATTTAGCTACAGGATCACGCGAATGGACGGGAGCGGCGGCGGAGTGTCGGCGGATTTCTCAGGAGCGTGAATGCGTGGGCTGAACGGGACTTTTGTCGGTCTTGTGGCGGCTGGGTAGGATAGCTGCAGAACTACAGGAGAGGGAGGGTGCGCGTGCAGTACCTGCTGCCCCTCCTCGAATTCCTCACCCTCGGTTTCCTCCCCGTCGACCTTCCGCTTCCCGGCGCGGACAGCGGCGCGCTGACCCTCCTGGTCGTCGCGGTCGGCGCGGCCCTGGCCTGGCTGGCCCTGCGCGGTACGGCCCTGTGGCCGGCCGGCGACACCGCCACCGGCACGGCGCACGCGATGCGCCGCAGATCGAAGAAGCTCCCGGTCCTCGCCCTGTGCGACCCCGACGCGGCGGGCAGACCGCGTCCCCGAGCGCCCGGAGCGGCCCTCCCGGCCGCTCGCTGACCCGCGCCCAGGACACTTCTTCAGTAGCTTCTGGGGCCCTGGAGGGCACACCCCTGCCGCGCTGCGGCTCCGAGCGGCCTGACGTCTGCATACTCCATCCGGACGAAGGGCCACATCCTTGTACACCCTCGGGCCGATCGCGGCCGCCATCAACCTGCTCTCGGCGATCCTCGCCGTCCTCACCGGCATGCTCACCCCGCTCACCGGACCCCTGGCCGCCGGGCTGGCGGTCGTCGGCCTGACTGTGGCCGTCCGCCTCCTGCTCCTGCCGCTGGGGGTGGCCCAAGTGCGCGCGGAGAAGCAGCGCGCTCGGATCGCGCCCCAGCTCGCCGAGATCAGCAAGCGGCACGGCAGGAACCCGGAACGGATGGTCGCCGAACAGCGCAAGGTCTACGCCGAGGCGGGCACCTCGCCGCTGGCCGGATGCCTGCCCGGCCTGGTGCAGATCCCGCTGGTCATCGCCTTGTATGGGCTCTTCATCGGGGCCGGTCCGGGCGAGGAGCCGCTGCTCGCGCACACCTTCGCCGGGGTCGAGCTGGGCGCCACCCTGGCCGCGAGCGCCGAAGGGCTCCTGGTCTCCCCGGTCTTCGCCGCGTTGTTCCTACTCCTGGCCCTGGTGGCCTGGGCCAATCGCCGCTACGTGGTCCTGCCGATGATGAAGGAGAACCCGGCGCAGCCCCCGATGCTCGGGGTGCTCTCCTACCTGCAGTTCGTCACGGTCGTCGTCGCCGCCTTCGTACCGTTGGCCGCCGGGATCTACCTGTTCGCCTCGACGGCCTGGGCGCTCGCCGAGAAGGTGGTCCTGCGCCGGGTCATCCCGGACCGAGGACCGGTCCGAAAGGTCTAGAACTCAACGGTCACGCAGGCCAGGCGGTCGCCTGCCGTGCCCGCGTGGCCCTCGTGGGTGGCGGTGTGCTCGTCGTGCAGCACCAGCGAGTGCGCCTCCCCCTCGCGGAACTCCCAGTCGACGGTGGACGTGATGTAGGCGTTGCCGCTGCCGTCGGTGGTCATGTCCAGCCAGACCTCGTTCTCGGGGTTGGCGTACTCGGGGTCGGTGGAGGGCCCGTCATCCGTCGCCTCGGGGTCGACCTCGTCCTGGTAGTGCGGACCCGCGTCGCCCGGGTCGTCACCGCACGGGCGCGTGTGCACGTGGGCACCGAAGTCCCGGTCCTCCTCCAGGCCGGTCCCGGTGAACTGCACAAACGTGGAACCGTCCTGGACACGGACCTGGACGTCCGCGGTCGCGCCCTCGGGCACCGCGGTCTCGTCGTAGGTGACCGCCCCGGCGCCCTCCCCCGGTGGGAGGAAGATCGACGCGGTCACGCTCGGCTCGGCGGTGGGCTGGGCCGCGGGGCTGTCCGTTGCGGCCGATCCACCGCTCGTCGAGGGGGCGCTCTGGGTGCAACCGGTGGCGAGCAGGGCGGTCAGGACCAGACCGACGGCGAGTGGCGTGGTGCGCATGTCGGGACTCCCGGGTGTTCGGTGCTGTGGTTGCCCGCAACGTTACCCAAGGTGCATACCAGATAACTACGAGTGCGAGAACCGTGGTGTGGCCGGAGGGCCGAACCGGTTCCTGAGGGTGAACGCCTCGGCACTGGGGCCCTTGGTGTGCAGGGTTTCCAGGCGCCGCTCGCCCTCTTCCGGTGTGGGGACCGTACCAGCCGGAATCCACCACAGCGCCAGGTGGGCACCGGAGAACCGTTCGAACCAGCTCCGCCGCCTGCGCAGGAGCTCCAGGTGCTCCGTCTGGTAGGTGAAATCCCACAGGGACTCCACGCTCTCCCACACCGAGAGGTTGATCAGGAGATCGTCCCCGAGTGGCCGCATCCGGGTCGCGTCCGATTCACCCTCCCCGACCAGTCGCCACACGAAACCGGGGGAACGGTCCGCCAGGGCGTTGATCGGGTCGAGGAGCTCCACGAACTCCGCCATCGAGGCGTGGTCCAGGGGCGCCTTGAGGAAACCGACGTTGATCTGCGCGAGGTGGTGCGACGGCGCGGGCGGGGGCACGGGGGTGTGCGGAGGTTGGCTCATGGCGCAAGAACACCATGGCCCGCGCTTCTATGTCAACCAATATTATTTTTAGAAATCAGCACGCAGCAGCGACCGGACTCCGGGGCGAGTCGGGCCTCGGGGGCCTTCGCGCCCCGGCCCTCGGCGTGCGCGGCGAGCATGCCCTCGATCAGCGCCAGATTCAGGCCGCAGGCCAGCGGCGGGAACTCCCGGGCCAACCGGTGGAACGGGCAGTTGCGCAGCCGGACGCCGGTCGCGTCCGCATCGCTGTTCGTGTTCTCGTTCGGGTCGGGCTCGTAGCCCCGGGAACGGAGCAGCTCCAGTACCGACCACGCCCCGGCGCCCGCGCCGATCCGCCGCCCCTCCTCGTGTGCGGCCGCGTGCAGGCTCTCCTCCGCGCCGTGCCGTTCCACCGCCTCGGCCAGCACCCGGGCGGCCAGCTCGTAGTCGCGCGGCGGTAGTTGGAGGGAGACCTCGTGCTCCGAACGGCGGTACAGCTTGGCCGGTCGTCCCGAACCCGGCCCTTCGCGACCGCTCACCTTGCGCCGGACCACGTCCAGCAGACCCGCCTCGACCAACTTGTCCAGGTGGTGCGCGGCCAGGGTGCGCTGAATACCGAGCGCCTCGGCCGCGGCACCCCTGCCGACCTCGCCCCCCGAGTCCGCGACGTACTCGTAGAGCCTGCGTCGCAGGGGGTCGCCGAGGGCCCGGGCGGCGTCGATCGAGGAGTCGTTCATGCCCCCATTGTGCTCCCGGAGACTGTGCTCCCGGAAAGGGCCGGCCCCTCCGGGATGGCAGACTGGTGCGGCCCACCACGACCCCTGCTGAACAGGCGACATGCGAACGATCAGACACGGCGGCGAACACGAGATCGAGATCAAGAAGTCCCGGTTCATCTGCGCCATGGCCAGGGTGGACAGCGAGGAAGCCGCCCGCGCGTTCATCGCCGAGCGGCGCAAGGAGCACTGGAACGCCAACCACAACTGCACCGCCTACGTGCTGGGCGAGGACGGCGGGGTGCAGCGCTCCAGCGACGACGGCGAACCCGCCGGGACCGCCGGGGTGCCCATGCTGGAGGTGCTGCGCCACCGGCGGATCACCGATGCCGTCGCGGTGGTCACCCGCTACTTCGGCGGGACCAAGCTCGGCGCCGGCGGACTCATCCGCGCCTACGGCAACTCCGTGTCCGCCGCGATCGAGGAGTTCGGGCTGCTGGAGCGCCGCCCGCTGCTGGTGGTGGACGTGTTCGCCGACTACGTCCTGGGCGGGCGTCTGGAGAGTGACCTGCGCGACTCGGCGCTGACCGTCCGGGAGGTCGCCTACGAGGACCGGGTTCGCATCGAGGTGGCGCTGCCCGAGGCGGAGCTGCCGGACTTCGGGATCCGGCTGGCCGAACTGACCGGGGGGAAGGCGGAGTTCGAGGTGAGAGGTACCACGGTGATCGAGGTGGAACCCGATTCCGGGCCCTGAGAACACCAGCGGATGCGTTCACGGGCCCGTAACGAGTGGTCGGCCCTGTGTATCCACTTGACCTTCCAGCGGCTTAGGATTTGCCGTAAACGTCATCGTTTCGTGGGGAGAGACCGTCAATGCGCAGCTCACGTGTGCCCCAGGCCCTGACCTGTGGCCTAGTGGCGCTGCTGGTAGCGGGCTGCACCGGCGATCCGGAACCGCCCGTTCCCGCGCCGGACCAGGATCCCCCACCGATTCCCACCGAGTTCGAGGGTGAGGCGCCCCCCGGTATCGAGGGCGAGGTCCTGCGCCACCTCCACGGTGACGACGCGGACGTCCACGACATCCTCGACGACCCCCTGGGCGTGCGGATCAGCCCCGTGGGCGGTGCCTTCCTGATCAGCTCCGGCGGCGAGGACCGCCACCTGCTGCACGACGCCGCCACCGGTGCGGCCCTCTGGGAGGGCGAGGCGCGCTTCCGAGGCTTCGACACCGATTCCGAGGGCGCCCCGGTCCTGCTCATGACGGACGAGGACGACACCTCCTTCGTGCTCGGTGCCGACGGCGAGAACGTGTGGGAGCCGGCCGAGGAAGGTGACCTCTACCTCGACGGGGTGGCGGTGCGCCGCCCGGCCGAGTGGGCCCCCGAGGAGCCCCACGGCGACTTCTCCGTGCTGGACACCGACGGCGACGAGCTGTGGTCCTACACCTTCGAACCGGAGCCCGAGCCCGAGGAAGAGGGCGACGAGGACACCGGGGAGGAGTCAGCGGAGGAGGACGGCGACGAAGACGCCGAGACCGACGAGGACGCGGAAGCCGAAGAGGAGACCGGCGGCGACCCCGAGCGCTTCGGTGTTCCCGTGGCCGTCTGGGGCGAGACCGTCCTGCTGGACTCCGGCGACTCCGTCCTGCGCGCCCACTCCCTCGACCCCGACGACGCGGGCGAGCACCTGTGGTCGGTGGCCGCCACCGACGAGGAACTCGACCTGACCGGCACCGCGCCGATCCCGGTCCCGCAGGTCCTCGGCGTCTTCACGAACCCGCTCCCCGAGGCGGAGGACGAGGCCGAGGAGAACGGCGCGGACGGCGCGGACGAAACCGCGGACGAAGACGCCCCGCAGACGGTCCTGCTGCGCTGGACCCGGCCCGAGGCCCCCTCGGTCCTGACCGCGCACGGCGCCGACGACGGCGAACTGCTGTGGACCCTGCCGGAGGCGGGCACCAACCCGGTCTCCCGGCACTTCGACGAGGCCGGTGCCCCGGGGCTGCTCTACGACGGCGACACCGGAACCCTCCTGCTCCCGCAGGCCAGCGGCGCGGCCACCATGGTCGCCGTGGACCTGGTGGAGGGAGAGGTCCGCTGGGGCCTGGAGGAGGACGACGGTTCGATCTCCCCGGCCTTCGCCCACGCCGGTCTGTTCTACGGCGACTCGCGTTCCAACGAGGACGGCGACCACCAGCTGGTCCTGGACGCCGAGACCATGGAGGTGGTCGGTGACGACCTCTCCGCCTACGTGGAGGCGGTCACCGACACCGGGCACGCCATCCTCGTCCAGGAACGCCAGCGCTTCGTCTACGGCCCAACCCCCGAGGACATCGAGGACGAGGACCCGGCAGACGGTGACGCCGAGGATCCCGAGTCCCCCGAGGCCGACCCCACCGACGACGACGGCTGATCACTCCGCTGGAAGTAGTCGCTCCGAGCTGGCCTGGTCACACTCGGGTCGCGCCCGGGTGAACAGCCGTCGAGTGCCTCCTGACGTGCGCGAATGCTCCACAGGTGATGCGCGACACATTTTCTGGTGCTCGGTGCCCCATGAGGGCCGAGTGGCCTGCGCAAACGCACCTTCTGCCACTTTTGGTGCCTTTTGTGGCGCAAGGAGAGGGGAAACTACCTGGCGCCTGGTGGTGTCGTAGGGAAGTGAGTACGGGAAGGCCCCCTCCTTCGGTGAAGCTTCCCCCGGTCCCCGGAGATCTTCAATGGCTACTGAGAGTAGTATTTTTGCGTCGGACAGTCCTGACCTTCGCGATTTGTTCCTGACCCACTTCGAACCCCTCGTCGTATTCCTCATGTCCAGGACGGACGTCGGACGACACGGGGCGGAGGACCTGGCCCAGGAGGTGATGCTCCGCGCCTGGAGGTCGTTGCCCACGCTGGTCGGCGACGTGCGGGATCTCGGCCCCTGGCTACGCACAGTCGCCAGGCGCCTGGCGATCGACTCCAACCGAGCCCGACAGTCAAGGCCCGAGGAGGTTCCGTACGACCTGACCTCGAACCTCACTGAGCGGGTCTCGGTCGAGGAACCCGACAGGAACGTGTTGGACCGTCTCATCGCCCGATCGATGGTGAGCCTGCTCAGTCCTCGACAGCGGCAGGTGGTCGAGCTCTACTACCTGTGTGACCTCGACATCCGGACGATCTCCCGAAAGCTCTCGGTCCCGGAGGGCACCGTCAAGTCCCGGCTGCACCACGCCCTCAGGTCGATGCGGGGGGAACACCTGCAGGCCTACGAGGACATCGCGTGCTGATTCCCGTCGGTCCGCGGACACACACGTCGGGTGTCAAGTGCCCTGAAGCGGGTGGCAGTCCTCAGCCGCCGCGCTTCTGGCGTTTTTGTCGCTTCTTCTTGAGTTTCTGCCTCCGCTTGTGTTCCCGCTCCCGCGAGTCGCGCAGGGCCAGCGTGATTCCCATCGGCCCGGTGTCCACGCTGCCGTCCTCGGACACGGTCCAGTGCCAACGAGCGTGATCGGACTCGCCCTGAGCGATCACCAGGGTGTCGGCCGGGACCAGGGGAATGTCGTCCTCTTCGCTACGGCTCAGGCGGCGCGGTACGACGAGGGCCTGTCGTAGGCGTTGCCGGGGTGCGGGGCCGCTCAACGGATCCGTTCCCGGCTCCGAGCGAGCCACCCCCTCCTGGGACAGGAACCTCCCCAGGGTGTCCTGGCTATCGGCCTTGAGTAGGTTCAGGCCACACTCACGTAGCCCGTCCCCGATGACCCGGATCGTCTCGATCGCCGTCGCGGGGTGCCCCCCGACTGTGATCAGCCCGGTGATCTGCCCGAAGTCCACGAACACCTGCTCGCCCCCGCGGGCCCGTTCGATCACTCCGACACTGACCAGTGTGCTGTCGGCGGTGATGCCGATGTTCGTGTGGGTGGTCGTGTTGAACCGCACCGCCGAGGTCGCCGACTTGCTCCGCGAATGCCTCCAGATGGTCGGTTTGAGCACACGCCAGGACGAGGCGGGCGGAGTGGAGTTCACTGGGACCAGCATGGTGAGCAGCTTCGGGGCGGTGAACACCGCGACCGGGCGCGCGGGAACCTCCGCCGGAGCGTTCATCAGTTCGAGGAAACCGATGTTGGCTCGCTTGGCCGCACCCCGGTCGGCCGCGATGACGTCGGAGGCCGAGCGCTGACGCTTCCGGCGTCGCATGGTCCGCACGAAGCGGGGCGGCTTCGGGCGGCGCCACGGCAACGCGGCGATCTTCCGGAACGGCCACGCCACACCCCGGAAAATGGGCTGCCAGAACAACGCCAGGATCGTGAGCAGGGCCAGGGCGACCATACCCGCGATCAGGATCTTGGGGTCGATGTTCGGCCGCCGCATACCGCCCGGGGCCTGATCCGCCCCCTCTGGGCTGGCGCTCGCCGACGGAGACGGCGAGGGCTCCGGGGAAGGCGGTGGTTCGGGTGGTGCGGGGGCTTCCGCCCCCTGAGCGACTGCTTGATCCACTGCGGCCACGCACAACGGGTCCTGTCCCTGAAGTACCCCGTCGCCAGCTGCGTCCCACGGCAAGATCAGATGCCAGCCGGGGCGGAGCTCCTGGTCGAGGCCGAGCTGACCGCCGTCGGGCTGTGTGCGTCCGGAGGTGTACTCGTAGATCTCGGACGCGCGCGTCGGATCTCCCAGGACGGAGTCGGCGATCTCGAACAACCCCGGTGTTCCCTCTGGGACCGTGTAGTAGATCAGGGTGGGGCAACCCTCGTACGGGTCCACAGGTACGGGCTGGGCGGACACCGATGGGGGAGAGAGCGTGAGAGCGACTCCCACCGCCCCCACCAGAGCCAACACGGCCTTGATACCCGGACCCGCGGGCTTCGCCGTCCCTGCTCTTGTCACTCGCTCTCCCGGACTTCGGTTGTTCTCGGCATGACCGACCCCTAGAACAGTACGGACCCGGAGCACATTCGGTTCACTCCGGCATCAGTCGTTCACACGGGGCTTGATAACGTCACCACGGCCCCCTGCGATCCCTCTTGTCCGGATTCTGGCAGTACGGATTGAACCTGGTTCCAGACTGGCCCGTACTGAGGGGTGACGGCGGTGGAGCTGCCGTCTGTCAGAAGGACGACACAGGCACACGTGGAGGACTCAGCATGCCCAACTACGCAGTGAACACTGACAAGACCGAAGAGGTCTCCGGCTCCCTCGCCGCTGACTTCGCCGAATTCCAGGAGAAGATGACGGCGATCAAGACCAAGGTCGACAACCTGGTCGCCGACGGCTACTCCACTCCCGCCGCGGAGCAGGACTTCCAGCCCTTCTTTGAGACGTTCGCTGAGGGCTTCGAGCAGGTCAACAGCGGGCTCGAAGGCATCAGCAAGTACGTCAAGAGTGTCGGGGAAACCTTCCAGGAGACCGACAAGACACTGGGCGATGGCCTGCGCTGACCCTTTCCCGGAGGGGGCCAGTCCCTGCCCCGGGTCGGCCCCCGACCTTCCCCGTCCACCAGGGCTCCGCCCGCCCAACGGAAAAGCAGCCCCACCGTGCGCCTTCACCTTACTGTGAGCCCCGGCTTCTCCCCGGGTGATCAGTCCCCGTTCACGCTGACCACGATCCCCCGGGTTGATGTCGTGGTGGACGCATCCCCCGGGGCGACGGTCCAACAGCTGACCGAGGCTCTGGACCCGCTGGTTCGGATGTCCCCCCGCACTCCCGGTGAACCGGTCCCGTTGTACCTGGGGCCGCGGCGGGTCGAAGAGTACACCCCTCTGGCCGAAGCCGGACTGCATGATGGCGCGGTCGTCGGTGTGGGCGGGCCGGTCGAGGTCCAGGAGGAGCCTCCCGGCGTCACCGAGTTCCGTGTCGTCTCGGGGGCCGGTGCCGGGCATGTTCACCGGGTCGACGTCGGCGATCACGTGATCGGTGAAAGTGATGCCTCGGTCCTTCCTCTGAGCAGCGGCGGTAACTGGGTGCGGGCCAGGGTCAGCCCTTCCGGAGCCGTTTCGGTCCTGGAGCAGGGCGGACCCGATGGAGCCGTTCTGGAAGGGGACCCCATCGTTCCAGGGGAGCCATGGAAGAAGGGCCAACAGGTCGACCTGGGGGACCTGGTCCTGGAGGCGTGGCCCAACCAGGCTCCCGACGCCTCCGTGCTGACTTCGGAGGACGGGACCGGGCTCGAATACAACCGACCTCCCCGGCTGCACCCGGCCCCGGCCAAGAACAAGTTCCGCCTTCCCCTGCCGCCGGAGAAACCCGACCGGCCACTCGCCCAGCTCGCGGTCATGATCATGATGCCGCTGATGATGGCCATCGGCGGAGCCCTTCTGCTGGGACGTCCTCAGTACATGCTCATCGGCCTGCTCGCGCCGATCTCGGTGCTGTTCATGCAGACCCTGCAACGGCGCACGGCCAAGGGCCGCTACCTCAAGGAACTCAAGGAGTTCGAGGAGAAGACCGAGCGGATCACCAAGGACGCGGAGGGCGCACTCTTCACGGAGCAGCGCCGTCTACGCGAGAACTGTCCCGATCCGGCCTCGGTACTGCTGCTGGCCACCGGCCCCCGCGCCGGTCTCTGGGAGCGCCGTCCCGAGGACGACGACTTCACCCTGCTGCGGGTGGGCACCGGAAGAATCCCCTCGTCGGTGGTGCTCACCGATCCCACCAAGGACGATCACCGCAAGGACATCACCTGGGACCTCTTCGAGGTTCCGGTCACCGTCTCCGTCCGGGAGAACGGTGTGGTGGGGGTCGCGGGACGAGGAAAGCGTGCACAGGCACTGGAACGGTGGATGATCGCCCAGCTCGCCGCGCTGCACAGCCCGGCCGAGCTGGAGCTCTACCTTCTCTCCCTGAGCCGCGACCACGATCGGTGGAGCTGGACCAGATACCTTCCGCACCTGCGCAGCTCCACCCCTGCGGTCTCGCTCAACCGGATCGGAACCGATTCCCAGACCTGCGCCCGCCGGGTGTCCGAGCTGATCGCCGTCCTGGAGGCCCGTTCACAGGTCCGGGGCAGGTCCGTGGAGGACGAGACACAGATCGTCGTAGTGCTGGACGGGGCCCGGAAACTGCGTTCCCTGCCCGGCGTGGTCCAACTCCTGCGTGAGGGCCCCGATGTGGGCATTCACATTCTGTGCCTGGACACCGAGGAGCGGCTGCTCCCGGAGGAGTGCCAGGCCGTCGTCAGCCTCACCGAGCACGAACTGCGTCTGCGCCGCACCAAATTCGACAACGTCGAGGAGGTCCGTCCCGACCTGCCCTCCGACTCCTGGGCGCAACGCCTGGGCCGCTCCCTGGCACCGATCCGGGACTCCAGTGTCTCCGAGGACGGCGCGAGCCTGCCGCGCAGCGCCCGCCTGCTCGACGTCATCGGTCTCGAACCGCCCACCGGAGACGCCATCGCCGCGCACTGGACCAGCAACGGGCGCAGCACCATCGCCACCCTCGGCGCGGGGCTGGACGGGCCGTTCTCCGTGGATGTGCGCTCGGACGGTCCGCACGCCCTCATCGCCGGCACCACCGGCTCCGGAAAATCCGAACTCCTCCAGACCCTCGTGGCCGCCCTGGCCGTTGTGAACCGGCCCGAGTCGATGTCCTTCGTCCTGGTCGACTACAAGGGCGGGAGCGCCTTCAAGGACTGCGTTGACCTGCCGCACACCGTGGGCATGGTCACGGACCTCGACACCCACCTGGTCAGCCGGGCACTTGTGTCGCTCGGGGCCGAGCTGCACCGCCGCGAACACATCCTCGCCCAGGCCGGGGCCAAGGACATCGAGGACTACGTCGAACTACTCGACCGCGACCCCGGGTTGCCGCAGATGCCCCGCCTGATGCTGGTCATCGACGAGTTCGCCTCCCTGGCCCGGGAGCTCCCCGAGTTCGTCAAGGGTCTGGTCAACATCGCCCAGCGCGGTCGTTCCCTCGGCATCCACCTCGTGCTCGCCACCCAGCGGCCCGGAGGCGTGGTCACCAACGACATCCGCGCTAACACCAACCTCCGTATCGCGTTGCGGATGACGGACCCCGCTGAGAGCCGGGACGTGATCGACGCACCCGAATCCGCGCACATCGGCATCGACACCCCCGGCCGCGCCTACGCCAGTCTGGGACACGCCTCGCTGCTGCCGTTCCAGTCCGGTCGGGTCGGCGGGCGCCGTGTGGTGGTCTCCAACGACGCGCCGGTCCCAACCGCACACCTGGTGCGCTGGGAGAACCTGGCCGAGCCCGCACCCTCCAGCGCCAGCGGCGGCGGAGGCGAAGTGGGGGATGTGGAGGTCACCGACCTCACCGTCCTGGTGAGCGCGGTCAAGGACGCGGCCGCCCGGATGGAGGCCAAACGCCAGCCCAGCCCGTGGCTCCAGGCCCTGCCCGAACGGCTCACCGTGGCCGAGCTCAACCAGAAGTTCCCCGTGCCGCTCCCGGTGCCGGGGCGTATGTATTCTGTCCTGGTCGGCCTCATGGACCTGCCCGCGAAGCAGGAGCAGCGCCCCTACACCGTCGACCTGTCCACTCTCACACACCTGCATATCATCGGCTCGGGCCGCAGCGGCCGTTCCCAGGCGCTACGGACCATCGCGGGTGCCATGGCGATCGCCCACCATCCGAGCGACGTCCACATGTACGGGCTCGACTGCGGCAACGGCGCCCTGCTGCCGATCGAGCGCTTTCCCCACTGCGGCGCGGTGGCCGGGCGTACGCAGCAGGAACGCGTGGTGCGGCTGCTTTCCCTGCTCAGCAGGGAGATGGAGGAGCGGCAGAAGAGACTTGCCGCCGAGGGGTGCGCCGACCTGGAGGAACTGCGGGAGAAGTCGGACCCGAAGGACCGCCCCGCCCACATCGCCGTGTTCGTGGACCGCTGGGAGGCCTTCGAGCAGGCCTTCGGCGAGTACAACTACGGCGGCCTCATTGAGGACGCCGTCACCCTGATGCGCGACGGCGCCGCCGTGGGCATCCACTTCTTCGTCACCGGGGACCGGACCCTGACCCGCAGCAAGTACTCGGCGACCACCGAGCATCGGCTGGTCCTGCGCTGCAATGACAGCGGAGACTATAGCTCCGCCGGGCTCACCCCCCGTAAGCTCCCGGAAACGGTCCCGGACGGACGGGCGTTCCTGGGTGGGGACGGGACGGAGGTGCAGTTCGCGCTCCTGACCGAGGACCCCTCGGGCTCGGCGCAGGCGGCCGAGCTGGAGAACATGGCGCGGTTCACGGTGGGACGTACCCCCAAGGACCTCGGACCGATGCCCTTCCGCGTCGACGTCCTTCCGGAGCAGCTGACCCTGGCCGGGACCGAGCGCTACCTCACCGGCCCGCTCCGTCCTATGTGGGCGCTGCTGGGTGTGGGCGGCAACGAGCTGACCGCCGTGGGCGCGGACCTCTCCGATACCCCCACCTTCCTGATCAGCGGTCCGCCCAAGTCGGGACGCTCCAGCATGCTCCTCATGATGGCTCAGTCCCTCATCATGGGCGGCAGCGAGATCCTACTGGTCACACCGCGGAATTCGCCGCTCAGCTCGTTGAGGGGCCACCGGTCCGTGCCCGCTGTTGTGGACGCCGCCGAACCCACCCTCTCCCAGATCCACAAGGCTCTGGGGAAGATGGAGGGGGACACGGCCGTGGTGGTGGTCGACGACGCCGACCTGCTTTTGAACAGCGATCTCGGCAAGGAGTTCATCCGGATCGCGCGCGGCATGGTCGGACCCGGCTGGGGAATCATCGCCGCGGGCACCAACGAGGCGCTCCAGGGCGGTTTCAACGGCTGGCACGTCACCCTCAAGCGCAACCGCATGGGTGCGCTGCTGTCCCCGCAGTCCCAGGCTGACGGAGAGGTACTGGGCATCCGACTGCCCAAGGGCGTGCCCTCCCCCCGACTGACTCCGGGAACCGCCTATCTGCACATGGGGGACGGACGCCTCCAACAGATCCGCGTTCCCCTGCCCGGCTGACCCGAATCCAGACATTGTTCGAGAGAGAAGAGAGTTTTCTGTGAGAGACCGTGCCCTGACCCTGCTCGTCACCGCGAGTGTGTTCTCCACCGCGTTGCTGTCGGGGGCGAGCGCCTTGGCCGAGACCACCGAGCGCGAGCTGACCCAGCTGCCGGAGATCGCCGAGGCCCTGCACGAGGACCCCCTGTACGTGGACGACCACATGGCCGAGGAACTGGGCGAGGACGTGGTTTCGGAGATCCGCTCCCTCGTCGAGGACGGGCCTTACGCCGTCTACGTGGTGCTCGCCGAAGTGCCAACGGAGACGGCCAGCGCCCCCGGACGGATCGAGGAGGAGACCGGGCTCGACGGCGCCTACTACTACATGAGCCACGGTTTCGGCGTGGCCGGTGTCGAGGGCGGCTCCCAGGAGAGCATCCGGTTGGCCATCTGGCAGGCGGAGGATGAGGGGACCGAGCTCTCCCGCCCCGAACTGCTGACGGAGTCGATCACGCTCTTCCAGCAGGAGGACTTCGCTGAGGTGTACGACGCGAGGCTCGCCGCGACGATCCGCGGCGACGAGGAGGGGAGCGGCCTCCGGCTGACCGGCGGCATGGGCCTGGCCCTGGGCGGCGTGATCGGCGCGGTACTCCTCGGCGTGGTCAGCGCGATCCGCTCCAAGAAGGCCAAGGGCAAGCAGCAGATCGTGAGCCCCGAGGGGCCGCAGTGATCGGGAACGTGTTCACCTTCGCCCAAGAGGAGATCGTGGTCCCGGACTACAGCGCTCCGGTGCTGTGGTGGCTGTTGGCCATCGTCCTGACCTCTTTCGCGATCGGCGGGTCCTACGAGCTCTACCGCAAGATCAAGCACGAGCGGGAGAAGCTCAAGTAGGGGACCCTCCGCAAGCTCTGACGAGCCGGTTACCTGGACCAGATCCGCAGGGTGCCGGTGATGGCGTCGAACAGGTCCAGCACCGCGTCCGCCTCGGCTGACACGGGGCTGTTGCAGCTGATCATCAGCCAGTAGCGGGTTCCGGTCACCTTGGCGAAAGTATGGGCGACCACCGCGCGCACGGTGATCTCGTCATGCTGGTGGGTAACGATCCCCTGGGCCCGCGTGCACAGGCCGAGGCCCTCGATGTCGATGACTCCGGTCTCCAGATGATCGTCGGCCTCGGCCATCCGCTCGGGCGGGTGCATGAGCCGGATCATCTCCATCGGATCGAACCTGGTCCCGGGTTCTTGCTCGAAGCGGAAGACCGACACCGTGGCCATGAAGATGCCGTCCTCGTACCGGTGGAAGGCCCCCGCGGCATTGATCAGGCCAACCTGCTCAGCGGTGTGCTGGCTGGTGAACCAGTCGTTGAACGTGTTGTTGAGAATTCTGATCCGCTCGGGGTCCGCGCCGCTCATCTGGCGCAGGATCTCGGCCTGCCGCTGCCGAAGCCCTTCAGGGGACAGGTCGAGGTGCTCCCAGTCCTCGGGGATGCGCAGGTCATAGCCGATCTCACCGGGGGCGGAGTCGTCTTCTTCGAAGATGTAGGGCATTCGGGTCTTTCAGTCGGGTGCGGTCAGACCGGTTGTCCGTCACCGGGCATGGAACTGCTCTGAGGGTTCTGAGCGTTCTCGGCATTCTGCTCGGCCAGGTCGGCAGCGCACTCGGTGTCGGTGTTCTCGAAGTTGGCAGCGATATCCACGATGGCCTCGCCGATGAGCCCGATGTCGCGCTTGGCGCTGCGGAAGGCGCTCTCGCTGTCGGAGTGGAAATTAATTGCCGCATTGTCCAGGCTCAACGGCCCGATGCTGGGAACCTCCATGGAGTAGTTCCCGTCCGAGTCAATGGAATTGAGTGCAAGATCCATCTTGGTCTTCAGTGAGTAGAGCTTGTCGGTGTTGACTTCGATCGCGGGCATTTTTCTTCTTCCTTTCCATAGTCGACCCCTCGGGCGTCAAGGAAATCAGTGAGCTCTTTGGCGAGCTGTTCGGTCTGGTCGAGTTTGAAGAGAATTTCCATTCTCAACCAATAGGCAGTAGACTTATCGATCGTGGCGTCGGAATCCTTGAGTCTCTTTTTTGATTTGGCGATTTCATCGCCCAGTTTCTGTGTTTTATTGGGAAGCTCGCTGATGCGTTTGTTTTGTTCTGCGGTGGCGAGTTTAGCGGCTATTTCGAGGGTTCTGTGTAGTTTTTGTTGCTCTGTCGAGATCTCTTTCTGTCAGGTCTGCTAGTGCGAGTGAGTCGGGGGTGGGCTTAGTGGATTCGGGGAGTACGAAGGTGGCTGTGAAGGCGGACGGAATCCCAACAGTGTAAAGTGCTAGGGCGTAGGAGGCGCCTGGCCCGAGCGGGATCTCCGCGGCGATGGGGAATATCCATGCGGGAATGGTGGCGGTGACCCCAGCGATGGTGATCATGCAAGCGATCAATATTCCAGTATGTCTATCCAGCCATATTGCTTTTTTAGCTTCGCTTCACTGAGAGTGGGCAATGTCCACCGGGGGGTGGGATTCTGTTCCTGGGTTCCTGGGTTCCTGGGTCTGGGGCTTGCGATTACTCTTCTGTGGAGTGGGGAATGCCCCGCGCATCGAGGAAGTCGGTGAGCTCTTTGGTGAGCTGTTTGGTCTGGTCGAGTTCGCAGAGAATACCCATTCTGATGGAGTAGGCTGTGGATTTATCGGTCGCGACACTAGATTTCTTGAGACTCTTTTTTGATTTGGCGATTTGATTACTCAGGTCCTGTGCTTTGCTGTGGAGCTTACTGATGCGTTCTCTTTGTTTTGTGTCGGCGTTTTCTGTGGCTATTTGGAGGGTTTCGTTGAGCTTTTTGGTTGCTTTATCGAGTTTGCGTATCGCCATGCGTGCCATGTGGAGTGATTCGGGTGTGGGTCTGCTGGATTCGGGGAATACGAAGGTGGCTGCGAAGGCGGACGGAATTCCAACAGTGCAAAGTGCTAGGGCGTAGGAAGCGCCCGGCCCGAGCGGGATCTCTGCGGCGACGGGGAATATCCATGCGGGAACAGTGACGGCGACCCCAAAGATCGTGATCATGCAAGCGATCATGATTCCACGGTGTCTGTCCAGCCATAGCCCTGTGCGTAGTTTTACTTCACTGAGAGTGTGCAACGGTGTCCTCCGTCTGGGTCTCTTCATCGGTGCTCTGCTCGCACTCAGGTTCCCCGTCTTCTGTGTCCTCCTGATCTTCATCTTCATCCTTGCTTAGGGGGTTCTCCATTCCGCCCCAGCGTGCGGCATCCAACTGTTGGCGTGAGGACTTGGTGATGTCGGCCCAGGTCTGCCAGGCGGCCCGGTCCAGCCCATCCTGGCTGCCCCAGCGAGTATCCCGGTATTTATGATCCGAGATTCCACGGGATACGCCGCTTCCGATGTTGAGGCCTGCGCTTAGGATGGACTCCTCCATGGTCTCGTCGTCGTTGAGGATGAATTGCTTAGCGAACACCCCGCTGGCCTGGTTTAGTGTTTCAAAACTGGCGCCCTTCACGCCCTGCCAAATAACTGCCTTTACCTGCTTCCACCTGGAGTCATGTCCCCAGAGTGAGTCGGGTTCGCGGAATTCCTGACCGCTGTTTCGGATATCAGGCGAAGCGTCGACGTTGGCCAATCCCCCATGTGGCTGAAGTCGGACCGGGCCATCCGTCCAGCTGCGGAGGTTGGTGACGGTCGCCTGCCCGTTCTGATCGATGCCGGTGCCCCAACTCTCAGCGGGCTGGTCGCCGTCCTTGGGCTTGGTCAGTCGTGCCTCAACCTGGCCCTTGTTATCGATATGACTGAGGACCCGAGGTGAGTCCGATCCATCGGTGGGTTTGAAGCGCATCTCCACTGAGCCATCCTGTGCCTGCCGGATGGTTCCTGTTCCGGAATCAGCTTTGGGTGTGGTGGTTGTGGTGCCCTGAGAGGAGATGTTGACCTGCTCCGTGCCCGTGTCATGTCGGACGTTCCCACGCGAGTCGATCGTGGTCACCTCACCGGTGGAGTCGTTGCGCAGGTGGACGTCGACCCTTGCTGGTAGCTCAGGCCCCTGGGGGTGGGTCTCACGGGTGACCGTGTATCCACTGGTGTTGTCGCTGATCTGCACGGTCCAGTTCTCGGAGTGCAAAAGACTCTTCTTCCAGGAAATCTCCACCGGCTCGCCGCTTGAATTGAGGGTGACTGACTTCTCCCGGCTGTTTGGTGCACTGCTCCAAGTCAGGGTGGAGTTGCTCGAGGAGTCAGGGGAAGAGATGGTCACCTGAGACGCCTCGGTTTCCGCGTGTTTGGACACGGTCACCTCCACCGTTTCGGCTCGGGTGGTGGTGTTGCCATTGCCGTCCCGGGACACGGTCGGTCCGTCCTCTCCCAGAGGCCGGACGGAGAGATCCGCATCGTCGTTTCCGGTGCGCTCGGCGCGGAAGCCGTGGTGCTCGACGGTGGTTTCCCCGGTCGCCGGGTTGCGGCTCATGTCCGGCCCGAACACCGCGACACTGTCCTTGATGTTGTGCACGGTGCTGGTCTTGACCGTGCCGGAATCGTCCCGCACCACCGCGGTCTCGGTCTTCCGCCTGGTGCTGGCGGGTGCATCCTTGTCCATGACGAGTCGAGGCCCGTGGGTCTGGTTGGACACACCGCTGGAGTTGGACAGGACGGTGCTGTTCGCCTCCTGGTACGAACCGCCCCGGTCCGACATGCGCGTACCCTCGGCGCTTGCCGTGACCACCTGGTTCCGCGAGTTGGTGACGCTGACCGTCCGGTCCGCGGACAGCACCGGCTGGTTCGGCTGATCGTGGTTCACTCGGACCTCGGGGCTCAGGCGCGGCGAATTCCCGAGGTTGGGGAGTTCGTCCGATAGTGACTTGTCCGAGGGGAAGTTCACCTCGTGGACGCCGCCGTCCGGGGAAGTGACGGTGGAACCCGTACTGTCCACCTGCACGCTCGTGCCGTCGCTGGTGTCGACCGTTATGGCCCCTTCCTCCCCGGTGCCGCGGGTCGCCGAGGAAGCTGGTGCGGTGACGGTGACACCGGTGGTGCCGTCGGGGTTACGCACACCCTGGATGTTCTGGCCATCGGTGAACCGGACCTGGCCGCCGGACCCGGCGGTGATCTCCGCGCCGGTGCTGTCCCGACCGCTCACCGTGCCGTCGTTGGTCGTCTTGGCCTGCCAGGAGTTGTCGCCGGAGCCACCCGAGACGGTGGTGCCGTCGTTGGCGGAACTGACGTTGATGCCGTCCCCGCCGTTCGGGGTCAGGGTGAACCCCTCTCCCCCGGTGTCGATCCGTGCCCCTTCGGGGCCAGTGGTGACCACGGTTCCGTTATCGCCGATGGCGCTGGTGGAGGTCCCGTTGTGGTGGACGAACTCCTCCCAGGAGCGCTGGTTCGGGCTGGTGCTGGCAGTGTCCCCGTCCCGGGTGGTGGTCAGGTCACCGTTGGACGTCTGGCTCGTGGTGCCGTCGGTGGACGCGAACAGGCCATCCGGGCCGCGTGCGATGGTCTCGCCGCCCGGGTTGCCGCCGATCGCGTAGCCGGAGTCGGTGGAGACGTTCACACCACCGGACTCGGGGTGGTGCATGTTCAGACGGTCCGAGCCGCCGAGGTCGACGGAGACAGTGGTGTCGTGTCCACCTGAGCCGTTGGGGCTGAGTTCGATCGAGAACCCGTCCTGGGGCGAGCGCACCTGCTGAGGGGCGGCTCCGGCAGGTGTGCCCGGCTGGGCCGTGGCCGGGGAGGGTCCGACCTCGATCCCGTCCGCCCTGTTGACATAGGTGAAGGAACCGTCGCTCTGGCGTACCGTGCCGGGTATGCCGTCGGCGGGCGGGTTGTCCGGTGCCGGGCGGCCCTGGGCGTCGAAGTGCCAGGACTGGCTGCCGTTGGTCAGGGTGATGCCCTGGCCGTTGGGGCGCACGGTGAAGTTGGGGTGGGTGACGGAGCCGTCGGGACGTGTGGTGACCCGACCGTTGCTGAACCCTCCGCTGGGGGACCGCTGGGGGATGTTGGTCGGCCAGATGGCGGGAACCACGGGTACACCGGCGGCGTTGAGCTCGAAGGTGCGCTCCTGGTCCTTGACCGTGGTGGTGCCCTGCGCGTCCCGGGTGAGTGACAGGCTGCCGTCGGCGTTGCTGATGCTCACCTCCGGTCCTTTCTCACTGGAGGGCCGTGTCTCCACGGTGCCGCTGGAGTTGGTGGCCGTGACGCTGCCGTCGGTGTGGTTGATGCTGTGGCCGCCGACACCGCTGCTGACGTCGTACCCGTCGGGCCGCAGGGAGGTGCTGTGGTCCTGCTGGGTTACGGTCGCGCTGCCGTCTGGGTGGACGGTGGCCGGGCTCCCTGACTCCTGGGGGGTGAGGGTGACGGGTGTGTCACCGGGCCGGACGGTGGTCTCCCCTGCGCCGGAACGCGTGACCGTGGTGCCCTCGGGGGTGGTGATCCGGGTGCCGTCGTCGTTGCTCACCCGGACGTTCCCCGAGTCCGTGGGAACGGTGACCTCGTTGCCGTCACGCGTGTAGGAGGGGCCTTCCGAGCGGTCGGGGGCCGAGGTGTCACGCTGCCCGTTGGGCGCGGTGCCGTCACTTCCGGTGGAGTCGGGGTGGTCCTGGCGGGGCGGTCGGGACAGGGCCAAGTCCCCGCTTGACCGGTTGCCGCTACCGCTGGAACCGCCGTCCACCTGGAAGTCTCGGTCCCCGGACCCGGACCCGCTGACGACCAGCTGCTCGTTGGGCCCGACCATGACGTCGGCCTCGCCCTGCCGGGAGAGGTCCGCGGAGGTGCGTGGTTCCCCAGATGCGTCCGAGGGAGACTCGTAGCGGATCGAGCTGGAATCGCTGTTCCCGGAGTGGCCGGGGGTGTCGCTCACGGTGAAGGTACCGAAGTCCCCGGAGCTGGTGACCTGGGGGTTGCCCGACTCGGTCGGGGTGATGGTGGTCTCCGCTGGAGAACCGCTGTTCGAGGGGGCACTGTTGTTCGGGCTGCTGGCGGGTGTGTTGTCACCGGAGCCACCGGTGTTGTTGTTGGATACCGGTGCGTCGTTGCTACTGCTCGGGGAGGGGGTGTCGGCGGGTGTCGAGGAGGTGCCCCCGGAACCGGAGGAGGACTCGAGTACGGACGAGCCCCCGTCACTACCGCTGACGGCCGCGGGGGGAGTCTCGATGGTGGTGGACGCGGGGTTTCCGTCCGAGGAGAACTCCTGGTGCACCGTTGCGGTGCTGGAGGAATCCCCGACTGTGATCGTGGAAGAGGACAACGAACCGTCCGGCGCGAACTCCGAGGTGCTGCTCGGTGACCCCGGGGTGTCCCCGAGGGTCGTGGTGGCCGTGCCTCCGGAGCCGTCGCCGCTCGGGACGAACTCGCTCGATCCGCTTCCGAGGTCGGGGCTCTGGTCGTTGACCCCGAGCGGGCTGCTGACGCCTTCGGAACCGGCCAGGGAGTTGGTCCCGAACATCGCGCCGAACGCGTTGTGGTCATTGGCGGTGCCGACGACGGCGCCAGGGGCACCGGTGGCGGCGCCCAGTACGACGGCACTCAGGAAGTCGGGGTTCTCACCGTCAAGCATCTTGCCCACCTCAATGACCGAGTTTCCCGCGGCACCGGTGGCGCTGTCCCTGGAGACGTTGATGGCCATGTCCACGGCCAGACTCTGCCCCGGCGAACCGTTCAGGGTCCCGGTACGGGCGGCCTGGGTGAAGTTCGAGGTCCGTGTCAGCACGTTGGAGACCGTGTTGCCCACGGGGGTGGAGCGCAACGCGTTGGCCGTGTTCTGCAGGTTCGTGCGGATGGGGCCGGGCTTGGCTGACCCCGCCCTGTTCATCAGGTTTCCGAGGCGGCCGGTCTTGCCCAGGGCCCGCAGCCCCGCGACACCGGGGATCATGCCGACAACGCCCATACCGATGGTGGCCCAGGTCTCCCCGTTGTTCCCGAGCTTGCCCTCCTTGTGGAGCATCGTCAGGTCGATTGCCAGGAAGATCGCGCCGACGAGTGCGGCTGCGAGGATGGCCCAGCCAGCGCCTGGGACGAACAACAGCGCGATACCCACCACCACCGCGGCGATGAAGTAGATGACCGGGTTGTCACGCAGGTAGTCGACGACCCCGTCCCACGCGTCCAGCAGCTGCTCGTCCAGGTCGCGAGTGGCGTCGTTCAGCGCTTCCGCGGCGATGTCGGCCGCGGTGGTCAGATCGGCGAGGACATTCAGCGCAGTTGCCGTGTGCTCGTCCAGCCGCTCCTCCGCATTCTCGCGTGCCTCCTCGCTCAGATCCTCGTTTTCGGCGCTGAGGGCGGACGCCTTCGCGAGTACGGCCGCGGTCCTGCTCTTGTCCCGGGCCAATTCCAGAGCGTCGATATAGGGCCCGTAAGCGTTGACCGCAGCCCGATAGGTCTCCTTGGCGTCCTCGAGCTTCTTCGGTAGGTCCTCCATCTTCTTCGAGAGCTCGTCCATCGCCTCACCGGAGCCGTAGTCGTCCGCCTTGCCGAGCGACTCCAGAGCCTCTTCCAGACGATCGACGATGCCCTCGTAGTGCTCCTTGACCTCCTTCACTTCCTCGGGGTCCCAGGGGATGGGGTCAGTTCCGGCGGGTAGGAAAGACCAGTCGTAGTGGGTTCGGGGCAGAGGCATGCTGGGACCAGGGACCTTCCGGGCTGACGAGACCGAGGGCGGACGGCTGCACTTTTCAGTACGGCTCTGGGGGCGACTGGGTTCAAGTCGGGGCGAAGTGGGCCCCGTGTTCGCTCTCCGTGTCGGGATCGTAGTCTTGTGTCGCGATTTCGCACATTCAACCCCTGGAGGTTCCCTTGAGCGCCCCTGCCCCCGATGCGTCCAGTCAGCCGGAACAGCCCGCCCCCGAAGAGGTCTCCCACTTCTCGCTGACCCGCGTCTTCCCGATCCTGAGATACGTCGGTTGGACCCTGGGCGCTGGGATGTTCCTCTTTGCCGTCAGCATCGTGGTCAGCACGGACACCCCGTGGTGGGCGCTCCTGATCGCCGGCGGTTTCTGCCTGTTCATCGCTGCCGTGTTCTCCGCGACCGGGACCGTCTCGGCCGACCTGACCAAGGGGGTCCTGAAGATCCACGGCCTCAAACACCAGGCCAGCGTTCCCGTGGGCGCGGTCGCCTACATCGGCCGCGCCGAGTTCAGCAAGCGGGACGCCAACCGGATGAGCCGACTCAACATGGTGGGCCGCGCCGGTCCCGGCCTGGAGATCGTCGCTCGCGACGCCTCCTACGTCACCGTGCGCGCCGATGACGCCGACGAGCTCCTGCAGGCGATGGCCAAGGCCGGTGTGCACCCGGGTGCCTTCCAGCGCACCTTCCCCGTGGACCAGGTCGACTACAAGCACATCCACGAGGTCCAGCGGGAGCAGCGCGGGAGCGCCCCCGCCTGATGGGTGGGGCGGTAGTAGGCGGTGCCGGGGTATGCCTACGGGAGCGGCGATCTGGCCGCTTCTGGCCAGGTAAGCGTGGTATCCGCTGATACGGCGTGGTTCGGCATGAGGTCCCGGGGCCTCAAAGGCTAGGATGCAGTGCTCGGTTCGCTTGTGCGCAAGGCTCTCCGTCTTGGCGCAAGGCGCCCCGGTTTCCCCCGGAGTCCCTCCGCCCCCGCCCTCGCATCTGTGAGATCCATGAGTCCTGCCCCGAACGCGGCCCTCCTGCCCGCCACGGCCACCGACCTGCTGCCCGTCGATCCCGCCGAGATCGGACCCCACCGGCTGCTCAAGCGCCTGGGCGCGGGCGGCATGGGTGTCGTGTACGCGGCCCAGGCCCAGGACGGGTCCCTGGTCGCGGTCAAGGTGATCCACCCCGAGTTCGCGGCCGACCCCGATTTCCGCGGCCGCTTCGCCCGCGAGGTCGAGATGCTGGCCCGGGTCGGCGGTGCCTGCGCGGTGCCGCTGCTGGCCGCTGACACCGAGGGCGCCCAGCCCTGGCTGGCCACGCCGCTGGTCCGCGGGCTCACCCTCAACGCCTACCTGCGCGAGAACAAGGGCCCGCTGCCCTCGATGCTGCTGCACGGCCTCGCGGTGGGCATCGCCGAGGCCCTCGCGCAGATCCACGCCGCCGGGGTGGTCCACCGCGACCTCAAACCCGCCAACATCGTGGTGTCCCCGGAGGGCCCCAGGGTTCTGGACTTCGGTATCGCGCGCGCCCTCGACCAGACCGCGCTCACCCGGACCGGCTCCTTGCTCGGCTCCTCGGGCTGGATCAGCCCGGCGCACTACCGCGGTGAGCCCGCCAGCACCGCCGACGACATCTTCGCGTGGGGCGCCCTGATCACCTATGCGGCGACCGGTCGGCCCCCGTTCGGCGGTGGTGACCCCTCCGCGGTCGCGCACCGGGTGATGAGCGGCGAACCCGACATGGAGGGCTTCGAGGGCCCGCTCGCCGACCTCGTGCGCCGGGCGCTGTCCAAGGACGCCGACCAGCGGCCCACCGCCATGGCCCTGGTGATCAGCGTGATGCAGCTGGTCAACATGGGCCGCCCGATCTCTCCCATCGAAGGGCCGACCTCGGCGGGGACCGCCGTCGCCGAGACCCTCCAGGCCACCTGGCACGGGGTGCGTACCCCGGAGGAACGGGAGGTCGCGGTGCCCAGGCGGCGCCGCGGCGGCAAGCAGGGCAAGGGCGGCCGGAAGGGGCTCGCGCTCACCGCGGCCGCCGTCGCCCTGGTGCTGCTCGCCGGAATGGGCGTCGGCGGGGTGGCGGTCGTCAACAACTGGGACTCCCTGCCGATCGCCGCGTGGTTCGGCGGAGACGAGGACGACGGCGGGGGCGCGGCGGACGGCTCGGACGCGGCTGATCCCGACCAGTCCGCTGTCTCGGCATCGGAGGACGACCCCTCGGAGGAACCTTCCGACCCCTCCGACGAGGACGCGGACTCGGATGGCGAGGCCGACGGGGAGGGCTCCGAGGACGCTGACGACGAGGACGGTTCGGACGGCGGCAGCGGACCCACCACCACGATGGCCACGGTCGGCGCCGGGGTGAGCGCCTCCGGTTCGCACCCCTCGGGCACCCACGTCGTGGCCTTCCAGCCCGCGAACGGCTCCGGTCAGTACGCCGTGCTCGACGGCGCCACGGTGGTGTGCGCCTGGAGCTTCTGCCAGGGGGAGGGCGGCAGTATCGGCAACGGCGATGCCGGTTCGGTGTCCTCCAGCCCGGCCGCCCTGGCCGGTTACGTCAACAGCGGCAGCCGCACCATCTCGGCCGAGGTCACCTACACCGAGAGCGGCGGCACCGTCACCATCACCCGGATCGTGGAGCACCACAAGACCAGCGGCAGCGGAACCCCGCCCTGGTAGGAGGAGGAGAAGTGCCGAAGTCCCTCGCCCGCTGGATCTCCTGCGGGCTCGCCCTCACCCTGACCGCGCTCCTGGTCAACCCCGCGCCAGCGGCGGCCGCGCCCTACAACGGGGTCTGCGGCGACGGTTACAACGTGGTCAACAGCGCCTCCATCACCGGTGGCACCATCTACCTCACCTACAACAACTCCAACGGGAAGAACTGCGTGGTGGTCGTCCGCTCCAACGCCGGGGCCGCGATGAACATGGACGCGGTGCTCAAACGGAGCAACTCCACCTCCTGGACGCGGGACCCGGGCAACTGGACCATGTACGCCGGTCCGGTCCACCTGGAGGCCGCGGGACAGTGCGTGGACTGGGGCGGTGTGATCGGCGACGAGTGGGTCGTGCGCAACGGCACCAACTGCGGCTGAGAGGTGCGGAGGCGCAGAGGTATAGAGGCGCGAGGTATAGAGGCGCAGAGGTGCAGGTGGCGCTCCGTGTTGGAGTGGCTACCCGGGCTGGTAGTTTTTTCCTGGTTTGCCCACTAATGCAAGGAAAAAGCTATGAGCTCCCCCGGTTCCGGTCCCCAGCCGGAGACCCCCGCCTCGCCCGGGCCGCAGGCGCCCCAGGACGTGCGGTACGACTCCTTCACCGTCGTCCACCCCATCGCGCAGGTCATCACCTGGCTGATCGTCGCGGGCCTCTTCATCGGCGGCATGATCACGGTCTTCGTGGACGAGAACGCGCCCTGGTGGGCGGCGATCTTCGTCATCCTCGTGAGCCTGTTCCTCTTCTTCGGGCTCAAGATGCTGGTGGGGGTCAGCTACTCGCTGCGCTCCTCCGTCATGGAGATCATGGCCGGATACCGGAGGGTCAAGATCCCTGTCGGAGCGGTCGGTTACATCGGCCGGGCCCGGTTCCCCGGCCGGATGGCCATGCGGATCAGCCGGTACAACCTGGTCAGCGCGTCCGGTGAGGGAGTGGAGATCGTGACTCGCGACGGCAAGTACGTCACCGCGCGCACCAAGCACGCGGACGAGGTCATCCAGGCCTTCCTGGACGGGGGCATGCACCCCGACACCCTCCGGATCCCGTTCCCCCGTGAGGCGGTCAAGTACAAGCACCTGGACAAGATCGAGCGCGCCGAGCGCGCCTGACCTCCGATGTCCGGTGCGGGTCCGGTGCGGGCCAGCGTCCGCCGGAAGCAGAACCGAGGGCTGTCGGCCCGGGCCGTGCTCCCGGACCGGCGGCCCTCAGCGCCTCTCAGGCCCGGTAGGACGTGAAGGAGTGAAGGATCCGTACCGTGGGAGTTGCCGACCTCCCAATCGGAGGTCTCATCGCTCTTCTCCCGGCTCTGCCACCGGAAGGGCGCCTCCATCATTCGTGGATGGCGTCGCCCGTGTGAACGGCCTGGCGAAACCGCAGTTCACATCGGCGGGGTGCGATCCTGTGCCCGACGCCACACCCCGGCTGGTCGGAGTCGAAAGCGGTTCTCTACCATCTCGGAGTATGGACGTCCCTGAGAGCGGGGCCGCCGGTACCGCGGCCCCCAACCTGGCCGAAGGCTTCCCGGCGGCCACACGTGAGCGGTGGCGCGAACTCGTCGCCGGGGTGCTGCGCAAGAGCGGTGTCGCCGAGGACCGGCTCGCCGACACCCCCGAGTCCGTGCTGGCCACCCGCAGTCACGACGGCTTCGACATCGAACCCCTCTACACCTGTGAGCCGCCCGCCGCCGACCCCGGCTATCCGGGTCTGGCGCCCTTCACCCGCGGCTACCGTCCGGGCGGGGGAGTGGCCGGGGGCTGGGACATCCGCGCCCGGCACACCGATGCCGACCCCGACGAACTCCGCCGCCGCATGCACAACGACCTCATGAACGGCGTGAGCTCGCTGTGGGTGGCCGTGGGGGAGAGGGGGGTTCCGGTCGACCGGCTTGCCGAGGCCCTCGCCGACGTCTACCTCGACCTCGCCCCCGTGGTGCTCGCCGCACCCGGACCGGACGCCCTGGCCGCCGCCACCGCCCTGCTCCAGGCGCACGCCGACGCCGACGTCCCCGACGGCCGGGTCATCTCTCACCTGGGCCTTGACCCCCTCAGCACGGCCGCCCTAGCCGGGGAATGCCCCGACCTGAGCGGCCCCGCCGACTTCGCCGCCGAACACGCCGCCCGCTACCCCGGGCTGGGCCTGTTCATCGCCGACGGCACCCTCGTGCACAACGCGGGCGGTTCCGAGGCCCAGGAGATCGGCTCCGCGATCGCCGCCGGAACCGCTTACCTGCGCGCCCTCACCGCAGCCGGACTGGAGTTGGCTGACGCCGCCCGCCGGATCGAGTTCCGGCTGGCCGCCAACGCCGACCAGTTCTCCGTCATCGCCAAGCTCCGCGCCGTCCGCGCCATGTGGAACCAGGTACTCCAGGCCTGCGGCCTGCCCGCCGACCAGCGCGGCATGAGCCTGCACGCCACCACCTCGGACGCCATGCTCACCCGCCGCGACCCGCACGTGAACATGCTCCGCACCACCGTGGCCTGCTTCGCCGCCGGGGTGGGCGGCGCCGACGCGGTCACCGTCGCGCCCTTCGACTCCGCGGTGGGCCTGCCCGACGACTTCGCCCGCCGGATCGCCCGCAACACCCAGTCGCTCCTCATCGAGGAGTCCCACCTGGCCCAGGTCATCGACCCGGCAGGGGGCTCCTTCTACGTCGAGGCCCTCACCCGCGACCTCTACACCGCCGGATGGGTCTTCTTCCAGGAACTGGAGCGGGCCGGAGGCATCGCCGCCGCCATCGAACACGGCGAACTCCGTACCGCCGTGGACCGGCTCTGGGAGCGGCGCCGCCACGACCTGGCCCGCCGCACCGCCCCGCTCACCGGGGTCAGCGAGTTCCCGGACCCGCACGAGAAGCCCCTCGTCCGCGAACCGGATCCCGCCTACCCCGCGCAGGTCAAGGGCGGTTTCCCGGTCCGCCGCTACGCCCAGGACTACGAGTCCCTGCGCGACCGGTCCGACGCCCACACCGCCGCCACCGGTCGGCGTCCCACCGCCTTCCTGGCCACTCTGGGACCGGTGGCCGCCCACACCGCACGGGCTTCCTTCGCCACGAACCTCCTCGCCGCGGGCGGGATCGCGGTCGACAACCCTGGCCCGCTCGGTGACGCCCAGGCCGCGGCGACCGCCTTTACCGCCTCCGGCAGCCGGGTCGCGGTGATCTGCTCCTCGGACAAGGTCTACGCCGAACACGCCGAGGCGGTCGCCCGCGCGCTCAGGGGGGTCGGCGCCCGCCGTGTCCTCCTGGCCGGGGCGCCCCGCGACGCCTACCGGGAGGCCGGGGTGGACTCCTTCGCCCACAAGGGCTGCGACGCCGTCGCCCTGCTCACCGATCTGGTCGACGTGATCCTCACCGATCCCCCGGCCACCACGACCGACTCCGCCCGACCCGACTCCACCGGGCCCGACACCACCCAGGGGGCGAGAGCATGATCCCCGACTTCTCCGACGTCGCACCCCAACCGCCCGCCTTCACCGGCACCGACCAGGATGCGCAGGGCGGTCAGAGCGAGGCCGACTGGCAGCGCGCCCTGGAGGACAGCACGGGCAAGGCCGCCGACGCACTGGAATGGGAGACCCCCGAGGGCATCGGGGTCAAGCCGCTCTACACGCCGGCCGACCGCGCGGGACTGGACTTCGTGGACGGGCTGCCGGGCATCCCGCCCTACCTGCGCGGGCCCTACCCGACCATGTACGTCAACCAGCCGTGGACCATCCGCCAGTACGCGGGCTTCTCCACCGCCGAGGAGTCCAACGCCTTCTACCGCCGCAACCTCGCCGCCGGTCAGAAGGGCCTCTCGGTCGCCTTCGACCTGGCGACCCACCGCGGCTACGACTCCGACCACCCCCGGGTGGCGGGCGACGTGGGCATGGCGGGCGTGGCCATCGACTCCATCTACGACATGCGCCAGCTGTTCGACGGCATCCCGCTGGACAAGATGAGCGTGTCCATGACCATGAACGGCGCGGTGCTGCCCATCCTCGCGCTGTACATCGTCGCCGCCGAGGAACAGGGTGTCTCCCCCGAGAAGCTGTCGGGGACCATCCAGAACGACATCCTCAAGGAGTTCATGGTCCGCAACACCTACATCTACCCGCCGCAGCCGTCGATGCGGATCATCTCCGACATCTTCGCCTACACCTCGCAGCGGATGCCGCGGTTCAACTCCATCTCCATCTCCGGCTACCACATGCAGGAGGCCGGGGCCACGGCCGACCTGGAGCTGGCCTACACCCTTGCCGACGGTGTGGAGTACATTCGCGCAGGTCAAAAGTCCGGACTGGACGTGGACGTGTTCGCGCCCCGGCTGTCGTTCTTCTGGGCGATCGGGATGAACTTCTTCATGGAGGTCGCCAAGCTGCGCGCCGCCCGCCTGCTGTGGGCGCGCCTGGTCAAGGACCTGGGCGCCGCCAAGGACAAGTCGCTGAGCCTGCGCACCCACTCCCAGACCTCCGGCTGGTCGCTGACCGCGCAGGACGTGTTCAACAACGTCGGGCGCACCTGCGTGGAGGCCATGGCCGCGACCCAGGGGCACACCCAGTCGCTGCACACCAACGCCCTGGACGAGGCACTGGCCCTGCCCACGGACTTCTCCGCGCGCATCGCCCGCAACACCCAGCTGCTCCTCCAGCAGGAGTCCGGCACCACCCGCGTGGTCGACCCCTGGGGCGGCAGCTACTACGTGGAGAGCCTCACCCAGCAGCTGGCCGCCAAGGCGTGGGCGCACATCCAGGAGGTCGAGAAGGCCGGGGGCATGGCCGCCGCGATCGACGCCGGACTGCCCAAGATGCGCATCGAGGAGGCGGCCGCCCGCACCCAGGCGCGCATCGACTCGGGCCGTCAGCCGGTGATCGGCGTCAACAAGTACCGGCCGGACACCCCCGACGAGATCGACGTGCTCAAGGTCGACAACTCCAAGGTCCGCACCGAGCAGCTGGACAAGCTCCGCCGTCTGCGCGAGGAGCGCGACGGCGACGAGGTGCGGGCCGCCCTGGACGCCCTCACCGAGGCAGCCGGGCGCGAGTCGAAGGCCGACGAGAACCTCACCAACAACCTGCTGGCCGCCGCCGTGAACGCGGCCCGGGCCAAGGCGACGGTCGGTGAGATCTCCGACGCGATGGAGAAGGTGTTCAACCGCCACTCCGGCCAGATCCGTACGATTGCGGGTGTGTACAAGGACGAGGTGGCCGGGAGCGCCGACGCGGCCCACCTGATGGACCGGGTGACCGCCCGGGTCGACGACTTCGCCGAGGCCGAGGGCCGCCGCCCCCGTATCCTCGTGGCGAAGATGGGCCAGGACGGCCACGACCGGGGCCAGAAGGTCATCGCCACGGCCTTCGCCGACCTCGGGTTCGACGTCGATGTGGGCCCGCTGTTCCAGACCCCGACTGAGGTCGCCACCCAGGCTGTCGAGGCCGACGTGCACGTGGTCGGGGTGTCCTCGCTGGCCGCCGGGCACCTCACCCTGGTGCCCGCGCTGCGCGCGGAGCTGGCCGAGCTCGACCGCGAGGACATCATGATCGTGGTGGGCGGGGTCATCCCGCCGGGCGACTTCGAGGAGCTCCGCCAGGCCGGGGCGGCCGCCATCTTCCCGCCCGGCACGGTGATCGCCGAGGCCGCGATCGACCTGCTTGACCAACTGGAGGAACGGCTGGACCCGGCGGCGGGAACCGGACTGGAAGGAGAGTGACCGTGGCGGTGCGCGGGAGGCGTCCGGTGGACGTGGACGCCCTGACCGAAGGGGTCCTGTCCGGCCACCGGCCGACCCTGGCCAGGGCGATCACCCTGGTGGAGTCACGCCGCCCGGACCACGCGCGGGCCGCCCAGGAACTCCTGGTGCGCCTGCTCCCGCACACCGGCAAGGCGCAGCGAGTCGGGATCACCGGCGTGCCCGGTGTGGGCAAGTCGACCTTCATCGACGCGCTCGGCACCCGGCTCACCTCCCAGGGGCACCGGGTCGCCGTGCTCGCGGTGGACCCGTCCTCGACCCGCACCGGCGGCAGCATCCTCGGCGACAAGACGCGCATGGCCGACCTCGCGGTGGATCCGAACGCGTTCATCCGGCCCTCGCCCACGGCGGGCACCCTGGGCGGGGTGGCCCGGGCGACCCGGGAGACCATGCTGCTCATGGAGGCGGCCGGGTTCGACGTGGTCCTGGTGGAAACGGTGGGGGTCGGCCAGTCCGAGGTCACCGTCGCCGCAATGGTCGACTGCTTCCTGTTCCTCACGCTGGCCCGCACCGGCGACCAGCTCCAGGGCATCAAGAAGGGTGTGCTGGAACTGGTGGACGTGGTCGCGGTGAACAAGGCCGACGGCCCGCACGCCGACGACGCCCGCAAGGCCGCCCGGGAGCTCTCGCGCGCCCTGCGGCTGCTCCAGCCGGTCCACCCCGAGTGGCGGCCGCCGGTGCTGACGTGTAGCGGCCTGACCGGTGACGGCCTGGACGAGGTGTGGGAGACCGTGCTCGAACACCGCCGGGTGCTGGAGCGCGACGGCGCCCTCGCCGAACGGCGCAGTTCCCAGGGGGTGAGCTGGATGTGGGACCAGGTCCGTGACCAGCTCATGGACACGTTCCTACGGGACCGCGGTGTGGCCGGACTCATCCCGAGGATGGAGTCGCAGGTGCGTTCGGGTGACACCACGGCCACCCTCGCGGCGCGTACTTTGTTGGAGTCCTTCACCCAGAGTGATGGAGTTCAGGGCGGACGGAATCGACCTGAGCGGGCCGAAGGTGACGGCGAGGACACCTGAGACACAACGGACCGCACCGGGGTTCATGTCGTGAAATAACCTACGGTAAACGGGTGATTCCGCCCTGGCCAGAGGGGGTTCTCGCCCATGAGGCGAAAATTTCTTGCCTGATGGCATTCCCGTGGGAGCGGTTCGCTTATACCGTGTGTGTCCAACGACTTACCAGACCGCTCGGGCGCGCAAGTGTTTCCCCTCACCGGACCGGCTCTGTGGGAGTGGAGCCGGGTCCGGTAGTCGTTCCCGGCCGGGCTGCGTATGGTTAAGCGAGGGACCCCTCAGCATCTGAACGTGGGGCCGGGAGGAGTGAACGTGCACAGGCTTGGGCTGAGCACGCGGTTCGAGAGCCGCAGCGTCATCGTCGCGATCGAGGGAGAACTCGACATCGCGACCGCCGCCGACCTCCAGGAACACATCAGGGCCGCGATCGATGACCACGGTCCGTGGCTGATCCTGGACCTGTCCGCCCTGGAGTTCATGGACTCCAGCGGGCTGAACGTCATCATCAGCGCCTATCGGACCATCCGTGAGCGGAACGGTTCGCTGTCACTGGCGCACCTGAACGAGCGCGTTACCAAGATCGTCCGTATGGTCGGTCTGCACCGCCAGGTTCCGGTCCACCAGACCGTCGCCACCGCCGTCGCGGCGATGGAGGCTCTGGAAGCCAAGCGCCAGGCCGGCTGACCGCCACACGAAGCATCCACTCCCGGGTTCGGTGAGCCCCTCCCGGGACCACAACAGCCACGGACGTCCCCCGATCCCGCGCCCCGCCCCGGGCGCGCTCTGAGCTCTGCCCGGGGTACGGTCCGCCGGAGCGGGTCCTCCGAAGGAGGCCAGCCCGCGGATCCCCCTGTGGACAACCGGATGCGGGCCGCCCGTTTCGGTAATAATCGGGGGCATCGACACACAGAGCCGTACCCCCCGGACCTCCCGCCGCCTCTCCGACGCCCTGATCCGCCAGCAGATCCGCTTCCAGAACAACCCCCGCCGCGCGGTACGCGTGGCGGGGGCGGCCTTCGGCCTGCTCCTGTTCCTGGCCATGGCCCTCGGCCTCTTCCTCGCCTTCGACGACCAGCCCCTGTACCTGCTGCTCGTCCTCGCCTTCCTCGGCGCGGCACTGGGCGCACCGCTCTTCGTGGTCACGCTCCTCGCCCTCCTGAACAATTCGGTGGGCGGGCGCGTGATCCCCGCCGAGACCGACCCCGCCGACGTGCGCGCCGCCAGAAGAGCGCTCCGGTCCGGCGAGCTTTCGGGCAGGCCGGAGGTGGACCGGATCGCCAGAGCCCTGGCCTCCCAGGCCCGCGGACAGGAGATGCCGCTGTGGATGTACGCGGTGCTCTTCACCCTCGTCGGCGTGATGAACCTGGTCTACGCCTGGAGCCGGTACGGGGACCACGGCGGCTGGCACTGGATGGCGGTCCTCGGACTGGCGGCGGGGGTGTTGATGCTGGTGGGTACGGCTGTGGGTCTGCCCATCGAGGCTCGGCAAAGACGTCGGACCCGCGCCTTCGCGGCGGCCTACACCGCCAGAGGCGAGGAAGACAGACCGAAGGGCCCCGAGAGATCCTGAGGCAGGCAAGGGGACGGCAGAGCAATGGTCTCGGACTGGTAACGGATTTTACGGGTAGGTGTGTGGCATGAACGAGCACACGACATACCTCCGGTCCGCTCGCCGACATCCCAGGGCCCTGTTCGGCCAGGTGCAGATCTACGCGCAGAACAACCCGCGCGCCTACGCCGTCAGGGCCGTCCTCATCCTCCTGCTGCTGCTCCCGCCTGCGGTCCTCTTCGTGGGTCGGCCCGAGGACTGGCCGCAGATGCTGCTGTTTCTTCGCGTCGCGGCCGTGCCCGTGGTGGTCGTTGGTGCTGTGATCATCCTGTTGATGCCGTGGTCCGTGCGCCGAATGCTGGGCGGGTCGGTCCTGCCCCCGGACACCGACCCGGTGGACCTGCTGGAGGCCAAACGCCAGCTGCGCCGAGGGGGCCTGCACGAGCGGCAGGAAGTCAACCGGGCTGCTCGTTTGGTCGCTGCCCAGGCCGAAGCCAAGATCAACTCGCCCCAGGCCATCACCGTCGTCAGCCTGTTCGGACTGCTGGGCTTCGCCTTCATTACGACGGTCACCTACCTGGCCGTCGGTCCGGGCGCCGACTTCTGGCTCGCCGTGTCGTTGACCCTGCTGTTCCTGGTCTACATGCTTTTCCTCAGGTCCTGGGTCAAGCGGTACCGCCAGCGCGCCCGTGACTTCGCCGAGGCCTACGACGCCCGCCGGGACGAGGCCGAACAGGAGGGGCATCCCCAGGAGAGCTGACCGGCCCCCAGTCTCCGGGGGCTGGTGCGCCACCTCCGGAGCGGATCACCGATCCGGGAGCCAGCCTTGCGGCTCAGGGCGCGGGGAGGAAGCCAGGCGGCCGGTATCGACGGTCTGGCGGGGCCCAGTAGTCTCGGGGCGGAGTTCCTCCCGGGGTGCTGCTCCAGTAGGCATTGCGCCCAGGTGGTCGGATGCGTAACATTCCATCGAATCGATTCGACAACGGACGGGGCAGTGCGGTGCGGATCTCCGATGTGGCCCGGCACGCCGGGGTCTCACCGAGCACGGTCTCCTACGTCCTCAGCGGGAAGCGGTCGATCTCGGAGTCGACCACGCGCCGGGTCCGGGAGAGCATCGAAGCACTCGGATACCAGCCCCACGCCGGAGCGCGCTCCCTGGCCAGCCGTCGCAGCAACGTCATCGCCCTGGTCGTCCCCCTGCGCGACGACGTCCACGTCCCCGTCGCCATGCGCTTCGCGGTCTCCGTCGTCACCGCCGCCCGCACCCACGACCACGACGTCCTGCTGCTTACCCAGGGGGAGGGTCCGGACGGCCTGCGCCGGGTCGCGGGCAGTGCCATGGTGGACGGCATCATCGTCATGGACGTTGAGGCCGACGACGCGCGCGTACCGGTCCTGCGCTCCCTCGGCCTGCCCTCCGTGCTCATCGGGGTTCCCGAGGACACCGCCGGCCTGACCTGTATAGACCTCGACTTCGCCGCTGCGGGCGCGCTGTGTGTGGACCACCTGGCCGATCGGGGACACACCGACATCGCCTTCGTCGGCCAGCCGCCCTCGGTGTACGAGCGGCGCACCGGCTTCGCCGAGCGGACCCTCGCCGGATTCGAATCCGCCGCGGCGCGCCGCGGCGTCCGAGCCACCAGCCACCCCTGCACCCCCGAAAGCGCCGACCGCGTCGCGGACGGCCTCCAGCGCGAGCGCCCGGAGCTCACGGGTGTCATCGTGCACAACGAGCCCTCGGTCGGCCCGTTGCTGGACGCCTTCGCCGAGCACGGCCGGAGCACCCCGGAACTGTCCGCCCTGGTGATCGGCCCCTCGCCGCTCGCTCCCCGGCCTCTGACCTCGGTGGACCTGCCCGCCGAGGAGCTCGGCGGCCGTGCCGTCGGCCTGCTCGTGGACAAGATCGACGGCCTCGGCGAGCCCGGGGTCACTCTGCTGGAGCCCCGGCTGACTGAACGGGGCAGCGTCTCCCCCCGGGCCTGAGACCCGCCCCTCGACCCGGTCCCGAACCGAACCATCCCGCACCGGACCGCCCCGATACCCATCGTCGAAGCGCTTCGACAATCCCCCGTATACCTTCCCACCCACCCCCTAACAGAAGGACACCCCGTGTTCACCGAGATCGAGAACGGCTTCGAGTGGCGCGGCAGCCACCAGGTCCTACGCGCCCAGGCGTGGGGCTCCGACGGCATCCGCGTCCGCGCCGCACTGTCCAACATCCGAGAGGACCTGCCCGGTGCCCTGGACAGCCCACCTCCGGGAGAGGCGAGGGTCAGCCTCGGCGACACCGCGGTCCTGGTCAGCGGCTCCCTCACCCTGGAGGCGAGCGGTGACGGTCAGCTCCGCTTCACCCGCGACGGCGTGGAACTGCTCGCCGAGGAGCGCGCCCACTTCTGGTGGCCCGGCCCCCGCGTCTACACCTCCACCGGCAACGGCTACTACCGGATCGAACAGCGCTTCCGGGCCCACGAGGACGAACGCATCCACGGGCTGGGCCAGCACACCCACGGACTGTTCGACCAGAAGGGCGCGGTCATCGACCTCGTTCAGCGCAACGCCGAGGTCAGCGTGCCCTTCCTGGTCTCCTCGCGCGGCTACGGGATGCTCTGGAACAGCCCGGCCACCGGCAGGGTCGAACTCGCCGACAACGGAACCCGGTGGGTGAGCGACAGCGCCCGCCAGATCGACTACTGGGTCACCACGGGTGAGGGCCCCGCCGACATCCTGGCCCGTTACGCCGACGCCACCGGACACCCCCCGATGCTGCCCGGGTTCGCCTCCGGCTTCTGGCAGTCCAAGCTGCGCTACCGCACCCAGGACGAGCTGATGGCGGTGGCCCGCGAGTACCGGCGGCGCGGCCTGCCGCTGTCGGTGATCGTCAGCGACTTCTTCCACTGGACCCACCTGGGCGACTGGAAGTTCGACCCCCGGGAGTGGCCCGACCCCGAGGCCATGGTGGACGAGCTCCGCGAGATGGGAGTGGAACTCATGGTGTCGGTGTGGCCTTCGGTGAGCCCGCTGAGCGAGAACCACGCCGAGATGCTGTCGAACGGCTACCTGGTGGCCACCGAACAGGGACCCCCGGTACACGCGGACTGGGCCGACAAGGGCGTGGACTCCCAGGTGCAGGTCTCCTTCTACGACCCCACCAACCCGGACGCCCGCGAGTACCTGTGGGAGCGCGTCCGCCGCAACTACCACTCCCTGGGGATCCGGGTCTGGTGGCTCGACGCCTGCGAACCCGAACTCAAGCCGGGCCACCCGGAGAACCTCCGGTACCACGCCGGGCCCGGCACCGAGGTGGGCAACATCTACCCGCTCGAACACGCCCGCGCCTTCCACGAGGGGATGCTGGCGGCGGGTGAGCGGGAGGTGATCACCCTGTGCCGTTCGGCCTGGGCGGGGAGCCAGCGGTACGGCGCCGCCCTGTGGTCGGGGGACATCGCACCCACCTTCGACTCGCTGCGCACCCAGGTCCGTGCCGGGCTCAACGTCGCCATGTCCGGCCTGCCCTGGTGGACCACGGACATCGGAGGGTTCCACGGCGGGGACCAGGAGTCTCCCGAGTACCGGGAACTGATGGTCCGCTGGTTCCAGTACGGGGTCTTCTGCCCGCTGTTCCGGCTCCACGGGTACCGGGAGCCGTTCACGCACGACCTCTACCCGGAGATGTCCGGCGGCCCCAACGAGGTGTGGTCCTACGGGGAGGAGGTCTACGGGATCCTGCGCGAACTGCTGTTCCTGCGCGAGCGGCTCCGCCCCTACGTGATGGACCAGATGCGCGTCGCCCACGAGAGCGGGCTGCCGCCGATGCGCCCGGTGTTCGTCGACTTCCCCGAGGACGCGAACGCCTGGCGCGAGGGGGACCAGTTCCTGCTGGGGCCGGACGTCCTGGTCGCCCCGGTGACCGAGTACGGGGCGCGGACCAGGGACGTCTACCTGCCGGAAGGCGCCTCCTGGACCGACCCGTGGACGGGGCGGACCCACCCGGGCGGCACGGTGATCACGATCGACGCGCCGCTGGAGCGGGTGCCCGTGCTGCTGCGCGAGGGGACCGAACTCCCGATCAAGGGCTGAGTCGGCCGCGCAGGACCGCCGAACCGCCGCCCGGCACCGTCAGGTCCGCGGCCACTGAACCGGTCAGCAGGTCCACGGCGCCGGGGGCGAGCCCCCACGGGGCGGAGTCGACCCGGAAGGGGGTTTCGGTGTGGTTGAGCACGAAGATCCAGGCGAGGTCTCCATCGGCGCGCCGCACCACCTCGACGCCCGCACCCGGTTCCCCCGCGCCCGGTCCCCCCTCGGGGCCGGGCGCGGGCCGCAGGTCATCGGCGGTGGCGTCCGGCCCGGCGCCCTGCGGACCGATCCCGGCGAGCAGGGCGCCCAGCGCCGTGTCGTCCAACCGGACGGACAGGTACCAGGCGGTTCCCGAGCCCCGGCGGTTGCGGGTCAGGACGGGTTCCCCCGGGAAGGGGCCGGACCGGTGGACGGCCACCGCCTCCGCCCCGGTCAGCCGGACCGCCTCGGTCCAGCCCCGGACCGGGCCGAGGCCGGTGTCGAACAGCTCCGTGTCCGGGGCGGGGCGCAGCTCCTCCACCCGGACGCCGAGCAGCTCGCGCAGCGCGCCCGGGTAACCGCCGGTCCGCACGGTGCCCCGGGGGTCGGCGATGTCGCTGAACGGGGTCACCACGAGGGTCCCGCCTCCCTCCACGTAGTCCGTCAGGTGCTCGCTCGCCCGGTCGGACAGCAGGTAGAGCGAGGGCACGACCAGCAGCGGCAGCTCGGGCAGCGGCCGGTCGGGGCGGACGAAGTCCGTGGTGCGGCCCGACCGCCACAGCACCCGGTGGACCTGCCGCACCGCTTCCAGGTAGTCCAGGCCCGAGTCGGGCAGGGAAGCGGCCCCCATCGCCCACCAGGACTCCGGGTCCCAGGTGATCGCCGCGTCGGCTTGGACCGGGGCGTCCGCCACCTCGGAGATCCGGGACAGCGCGGTGCCGAGTTCGCAGACCTCGCGGAAGATCCGCGAGTCGGGCCCGGCGTGCGGCACCATCCCCGAGTGCCACTGTTCGGACCCGCCCCGGGAGGCCCGCCACTGGAAGAACATGGCGCCCCGGGATCCCCGTGCCACGTGGGACAGGCTGTGCCGGACGATTTCTCCGGGTGCCTTGGCGACGGTCCGCCCGGGTGTGTACACGACCCCCGCGGCCTGCTCCGCCAGCAGCCAGGGACGGCCGCCGCCGGGGACGCGTGCGGCGTAGGAACGGGCGAGGTCGGCGGCGAAGGCGGTCTGGGCCGCCGCCCCGGCGCCCGGAGCGGACGGGTAGTCGTCCACGGCCACCAGGTCCACGTGTTCGGCCCACTTCCACGGGTCGACCGGGACCCAGCCGCCGAAGGCCCAGTTGGTGGTGACCGGCACGGCCGGGTTCGCCGCCTTGAGCACCGAGCGCTGCGCCAGGTAGTGGTCGAGCATCGCGTCGGACAGGAACCGCCGGAAGTCCAGGACGTGGGCCGGGTTGGCCAGGTACTGGGTCGCGCGCGGGGTCTGGACGTGTTCCCAGTCCGAGTAGTGCTGGCTCCAGAAGGCGGTCGTCCAGGCCTCGTTCAGGGCCGTCAGGTCTCCGTGCCGCCTGCGGAGCCACTGCCGGAACGCACGGTCGGCGTGGGCGGAGTGCGACCAGGTGCCGTACTCGTTGTGCACGTGCCACAGCCGCAGTGCCGGATGCGCGGAGTACCTCTCGGCGAGGGCGCGGACGATCCGCTCGCAGGCCGCCCGGTAGGCGGGTGCGGTCACGTCGTAGGTGTCCCGGCTGCCGTGGGTGAGGCGTACGCCTTGGGCGGTGACCGGCATCGCGTCGGGATGGGCCGCCCCGAACCACGGCGGCGGGGACGCGGTGGGGGTGGCCAGGCAGACGCCCACTCCGGCCTCGTCGAGCCGGTCCAGTTCGCGGTCCAGCCAACCGAAGTCGAACTCCCCCTCGCGGGGCTCCAGCAGCGCCCAGGAGAAGACCCCGACCGTCACCAGGTTCACCCCGGCCCGGCGCATCAGTTCGGTGTCCTGGACGCGTACGTCCTCGGGCCACTGCTCGGGGTTGTGGTCTCCGCCGAACCACAGGACGGACATGGCACACGCTCCCTCGAATCCACTGACACGACCCGCTAAGGATGCCCCGTGAGACCAGCAGGCGACAGCCCCCCGGACCGAACCGTCCGCACCCGTCATCCCGTCCGGGACTGGGAGGACGCGCTGATCAGCGGGAACGGGCGCCAAGGGGTGCTCGTGCACTCGGATCCGGAGCGGATCCGGCTTACCCTCTCCCACGAACGCCTCTTCCTCCCGGTCCAGGAGGCACTGCCCGCACCGCGCACGGCCCCGATCTTGCCGGAGCTGCGGGCGCTCCTGAGGAGAGGGCGCGCCCGGGACACGGCCGAGCGGATCACCGCGCTGGCGGCGGGGGAGGGGTACGAGGGCACCCACTGGATCGATCCCCTGGTCGGGGCCGCACGGGTCGCCTTCACCCCTTCCCGCCCGGTGGCCGGTCCGGTTACGAGGTCCTGTGACCTGAACACGGGAACGGTCACCGAGGAGATGCCAGACGGCACTGTCCACCGGGTGTTCGCCTCCCGCGCCGACGACGTCGTGGTCTGCGAACTCGACCGACTGTCGGGGCTGGAGGGGATGCTCGCCCTGGAGGTGCTCCCCGGGAGCCCGCCGGTGCCGCTGCTGGTCGAAACCGCTACCGCGCCCGGTCGGCTGTCGCTCACCGCGGCTTTCCCGGACCGGCCGGAGGGCGCGACGGCCGGGTACTCGGTGACCTGCGGGGTCACCGCGGAGGGCGGGACGGTCCGGGTGGAGGGGGAGCGGCTCCGCCTCCGCAGCGTCCGGCGGCTCGTCCTGCTGCTCCGGACACGGGTGGCGGAGCCGGGCGCCGAACAGCCGCCCGAGCCCGGGCCCCTCCCGGCGGCGGGCCGAGGTGTGCTGTGGGAACGGCACCGGCCCCTGCACGCGGACCTCATGGACCGGTTCAGGGTGCGCCTGGGCGGCGGGGCCGCTCCCGAGCGGGTCGCCCGCCTGGTGGACGCCGGGCGGTACGCCGTCGTCTCCGCCGTCGGAGACCTCCCGCCCACCCTCCAGGGGGTGTGGAGCGGAACCTACGACCCGCCCTGGCGTTCCGGGTACACCTTCGACGGCAACCTGCCCTCGGCCCTGGCGGCCCTGCATCCCACCGGCACCCCCGAGCTGATGCTCCCGCTCTTCGACCTGCTGGACGGCTTCGCCGACGACCTGCGGGAGAACGCCCGGCGCCTGTACGGGTGCGACGGGATCCTCGTGCCCGCGCACGCCTCGACCAGCGGCCGCCACAACCACTTCGGCCCCGAGTGGTGCCTGACCTGCTGGACCGCGGGGGGCGCCTGGATGGCGCGCCTGTACTGGGACCACTACTCCTACACCCTGGACCGCGGCTTCCTGCGCGAGCGGGCCCTACCGTTCCTCACCGAGGCGGCCGAGTTCTACGACGGCTTCCTCGGCGTGGACGGTTTCTCCCCGTCCTACTCGCCGGAGAACACCCCGGCCGACGGGGACGGTCAGGCATGCGTCAACGCGACGATGGACGTGGCCGCCGTCCGCGACCTGGCGCGCAACCTCGTGCGCGCGCACCGGGCACTGGGGGTGCCCGGTGCCCGCAGGTGGGTCCGGCTGGCCGCCCGGCTCCCCGGGTACCGGATCAACGCGGACGGGGAACTGGCCGAGTGGGCCACGGCGGCGGGACCGATGGCCCAGACCGACCGGCACGCCCACCGGCACGCCTCCCATCTGTACCCGCTCTGGTACGAGCGGGATCCCGCCTTCGCGGATCCGCGGCTGGCCGGGGCCGCGGCCCGGACGGTACGCGCCCGGCTGTCCTGGTGGCGTGGCCAGGAGGCGGACGAGATGGCCTTCGGGCTGGTGCAGCTCGGCCTGGCCGCGGCGTCTCTGGGAATGGCCGAGGAGGCCTACGAGACGGTGTCGCTGCTGGCCGAACGGTACTGGCGGCCGACCATGGTGCCCACGCACAACCGGGGGAGGATCCTCAACGTGGACATCGGCGGGGGCTTCCCCGCTCTGGTGGCGGCGATGCTGCTCGGATCGGCGCCGGGGAGGCTGGAGGTGCTGCCCGCGCTGCCCCGGGCGTGGCCGTCGGGCCTCGTCGAAGGGCTGCGCGCACGCGGCGGCGTGGCGGTGGAACGGCTGGAGTGGGGCCGGGGGAGGGTGGCGGTGCAGCTGTGCTCGGAGCGGGGCGGTCCGCTGCTCGTCCGTATGCCAGACGGAAATCGGCGGGTGCGGCTGGAACAGGGAGTCACCACACGTTTGCACGGGAAATTGCCAGCGTCCTGAGTGCAGGTATCGAAGCGCTTCGAAAATACTCGGATAACCCCCGTTGACGATCTGTCACCGTGAATACACACTGGCGGCAGGATTCTCGGCGGGTGGGTTTTCCGCGCCGTCCCCCGAGATGAACCCCCTACGGAGGAGCCCGCTCATGCCCGGATCCAGGACATCTCACGAACGAACATGGAAGCGATCCCATTCAGTTGGGGCGGCGGTGGCGGGCACGGCGGCCGCGGCGTCCCTGGCCCTCACCGCCTCCCTCACGGGAGCCGTGACGGACGTGCAGGCGCACACCGCCTCCGCCCAGACCCCCTACACCTGGGACAACGTCCAGATCGCCGGCGGCGGCTTCGTTCCCGGGATCGTCTTCAACGAGACCGAGCCGGATCTGGCCTACGCCCGCACCGACATCGGCGGAGCCTACCGCTGGGACCCCGCCGCCGAGCGCTGGCAGCCCATGCTCGACTGGATCGGCTGGGACGACTGGGGCTGGACCGGCATCGTCAGCCTGGCCACCGACCCGGTCGACCCGGATCGCGTCTACGTCGCGGCGGGCACCTACACCAACGACTGGGACCCCAACAACGGGGCGATCCTGCGGTCCGAGGACCGAGGCCTGACCTGGGAGGCGACCGAGCTGCCCTTCAAGCTCGGCGGCAACATGCCCGGCCGCGGCCTGGGCGAGCGCCTCATGGTCGATCCCAACGACAACAGCGTCGTCTACTTCGGTGCGCGCGGCGGCCACGGCCTGTGGCGCAGTACCGACCACGGCGCCACCTGGGCCGAGGTCGAGGAGTTCCCCAACCCCGGGGACTACGTCGAGGACCCAGACGACCCGTGGGGCGTGCACGACGACATCACCGGGGTGACCTGGGTGGAGTTCGACCCGCGCACCGGCTCCGAGGGCTCGGTCACGCAGGACGTCTATGTGGGCGTCGCCGACCTGGAGAACACCGTCTACCGGAGCCAGGACGGCGGTCAGAGCTGGGAACCGCTCCCCGGCGCGCCCGCGGGACACCTGCCCGCGCACGGCGTGCTCGACCACGAGGGCGGACAACTCTACGTGGCCACCACCTCCACCCCCGGCCCCTACGACGGGGACTCCGGCGACGTGTGGCGCTACGACACCGCCGAGGAGGAGTGGAACAGGATCAGCCCCGTCCCCTCCGACACCGAGGACAACTACTTCGGTTACGGCGGGCTGACCATCGACCGGCAGAACCCGGACACCCTCATGGTCGCCACCCAGATCTCTTGGTGGCCGGACATCCAGATCTTCCGCAGCACCGACCGCGGCCAGACCTGGACCCAGGCCTGGGAGTACGGCTCCTACCCCGAGCGGGTCAAGCGCTACGAGATGGACATCTCCACCGCGCCCTGGCTGGACTTCGGCGGCAGCGGCGAACCGCCCGAGACCCGGCCCAAACTCGGCTGGATGACGCAGGCCATGGCGATCGACCCGTTCGACTCCGACCGGTTCATGTACGGGACCGGGGCCACCATCTACGGCAGCGACAACCTCACCAACTGGGACTCCGACACCACGTTCGACATCGACGTGAAGGTGCACGGGCTGGAGGAGACCTCCATCCACGACCTGGCGGTCCCGCCCGGCGGTCCCCTGGTGTCGGTGATGGCCGACATCGGCGGCTTCACCCACCACGACCTCGACGAGGTGCCCGCCCGGATGCACCAGCAGCCCTACTGGGGCAACGGGACCAGCGTGGACTTCGCCGAACTCGACCCCTCCCTGCTGGTCCGCACCGGCAACGCCGAGGACGACGCCACCTCCCACATCGGGATCTCCGACGACGGCGGGGACACCTGGTGGCAGGGACAGGAACCCGGCGGGGTCACCGGCGGTGGAACGGTCGCCGTCGCCGCCGACGGCTCTTCGGTGGTCTGGAGCCCCGAGGGCACCGGTGTGCACGTCTCCACCACCCGCGGCTCCTCCTGGACCGCCTCGACCGGTGTCCCCGAGGGCGCTCGTGTGGAGGCCGACCGGGTCGACCCGGACGTGTTCTACGCGGTCGCCGACGGGGTGTTCCACACCAGTACCGACGGCGGGGCCACCTTCACCGCCTCCGGCTTCGACGGCCTTCCCGACGAGGGCAACATCCGCTTCGGCGCGGTACCCGGCCACACCGGCGACGTGTGGGTCGCCGGCGGGGACCCGGACGGCGCCTACGGGATGTGGCGCACCACGGACGCGGGCGACAGCTTCGAGCGGATCGGCGCCGTGGACGAGGGCGACGCAGTCGGCTTCGGCGCCCCGGCGCCGGGTGAGGACTACCCGGCCGTCTACACCAGCTCCCGGATCGACGGGGTGCGCGGCATCTTCCGCTCCGACGACGCGGGCGCCACGTGGGTGCGGATCAACGACGACCAGCACCAGTGGGGTTGGACGGGCTCCGTGATCGCCGGTGACCCGGACGTCCACGGGCGGGTCTATGTCGGCACGAACGGCCGCGGCATCGTCTACGGCGACCCGGCGGAGGGGAACGGCGGGACGGACCCCGAGCCCACCCCCTCGCCCTCACCCACCGCGGACCCGGACCCCTCGCCCAGCCCTTCGCCGGACCCCACCGACGGTCCGGGCGCGTGCGAGGTCGACTACGACGTCAGCGCCACCTGGCCCGGCGGTTTCCGGGCCGACGCGGCGGTGACCAACACCGGCTCGGAGACGGTCGAGGGCTGGGAGCTGGCCTGGGACTTCACAGCGGGTGAGGAGGTGACCAGCCTCTGGAACGGCTCCCACACCCAGACGGGCGCCACCGTCACGGTGACCGCGCCCGCGTGGAACAGCCGGATCGCCCCGGGCGAGGCGGTGTCGGTGGGCTTCAACGGGTCCGCGGACGGCGACCCCGCCGCGCCCGAGGGGTTCACCCTGAACGGACAGGCCTGCGACTGATCCGCTGACCTGGGGCATCCGGCACACGGGGCCGGGAACCGGACGTCCGGTTCCCGGCCTCCCGCACGGCCTCGCCCGTGAGCGGTGATCACCGATGCCTCGGACGTCTCCGGGCGGGTCCACGTCGGCACGAACGGCCGCGGAATCGTCTACGGCGATTCCGTCCACTGGAACTCCCGCCACGACGGACGTGCGTCCGGCACAGTGGTGCCATGAACGGTGCTGTTACGGCGGCCATGGCTGAGGACGCACGGCTCAACCGCCTCGCCGACGAGGCGGAGCGGGAAGGGAGTGAAGACTCCGTCTCCCTGGAGGAGATGGCCCGTCAACTCGCTCAGCGGCGGGAGTGAACCGGCACACCACCTGGTTCACTCCCGCCGCCCAGCACGCGAGACGCCGGACGCCGCGTGGCGCGGCGGTCAGGATCCCGCGTCGGTGACCCCAGCTCCGTCTGCGGCGGCCTCAGCCCTTGACGGCGCCGATGATGACGCCCTTGGTGAAGTGCTTCTGCACCAGGGGGTAGATGAACATGACCGGCACCAGCGCCACCACCACGATCGCCATCTGGATGGCCAGGTTCGGCGCCGACGCGGTGCCCTGGACCGCGTCGCCCACCGCCGAGCTGGAGCTGATCTGCTGTCCCTGCTGCACGTACTGGCGCAGCACGAGCTGCAGGGGCCACTTGGAGTTGTCGTTGATGTACAGGACCGCGTTGAAGAAGGCGTTCCAGTAGCCCACCGCGTAGAACAGGCCGATCACCGCGGTGACCCCCTTGGACATGGGCAGCACCAGCCGGGTGAGGATCGTCCACTCGTTCGCCCCGTCCACGCGGGCGCTGTCACCGATCTCCTGGGGCAGGTTCATGAAGAAGGCCCGCATCACCACGAGGTTGAACGCGTTGACCGCGGTGGGCAGGATCAGCGACCAGTAGCTGTCGATCAGTCCGAGGTCGCTGACCAGCAGGTACAGCGGGATCATCCCCGGGGCGAACAGGAAGGTCAGCAGCACCGCGAACAGCAGCGGACGGTGCCAGAGCGAACCCGGACGGGAGAGCCCGTAGGCGGCCAGAATGGTCGCGCCCAGGCTCACCGCGGTCCCGACGAGGGTGACCCCCAGGCTCACCAGTACGGCACGGGTGACCACGCCGCCGCTGAACAGGTCGGCGTAGGCCTGGAACGACAACCCGTCCGGGACCACCACCAGGCCGCCCGCCGCGTTGACCGCGGAGGCGGTCGACAGGCTGGTCAGCACGACGACGTACAGCGGGAAGAGCACGACCGCGGCGATGCCCACCAGGACGGTGTTCTTCGCGAGCCGTGAGGGAAGAGCCGGTCGTTCCGCCCACACGGGGCGGTCCTGGAAGAGTGTGCTCATGCGCGCCTGTAGATCCCGTTCTCGCCCATCTTGTGGGCCACCTTGTTGGCGACCAGGATCAGCACGAGCCCGACCAGGCCCTTGACCAGGCCCGCCACCGCCCCCGCGCTGAAGTTCCCGGTGACCAGCGTCTGGTGGTAGATGTAGGTGTCGAGCACCTCGGACACGCGGGAGCCGAAGGCGTCCCGCTGCAGGAAGAACTGTTCGAAGCCGACGTTGAGGATGTCACCGAGCTTGAGGATGAGCAGCAGGATGATCACCGGCCGCAGGCCGGGCAGGGTGATGTGCCACATCCTGCGCCAGCGGCCCGCGCCGTCGACCGCTGCCGACTCGTAGAGGTTCGGGTTGATCGCGGCCAGCGCCGCCAGGAAGATGATCGTCCCCCACCCGGCGTCCTTCCAGATCATCTGGGAGGTGACCACGAACAGGAACGCGTCCGGGTCCGTCATGATCTCCAGCGGCGCGTAGCCGTTCTGCCGCAGCCACTGGGAGAACAGCCCGGCTCCGCCCAGGATCTGCTGGAACAGCGTCACCACCAGCACCCACGAGAAGAAGTGCGGCATGTACACGATGCTCTGCATCAGCAGCCGCAGCCGGGGGCTGAGCACGCTGTCCAACAGGATCGCCAGCGCGATCGGGATGGGGAAGAAGAACAGCAGCTGTACCCCGGCGATCACGAGCGTGTTGCCCACGGCCCGCCAGAAGCGCGGGTCGCCGAAGAGCCGTTCGAACTGTGCGAGCCCCACCCACGGGCTGCCGGTGACGCCGTCCCAGGGGTTGTAGTTCTGGAAGGCGATGACGTTGCCCAGCGTCGGCGCGTAGTGGAAGAGGGCCAGCAGGCCGATGGCCGGGACGGTCATCAGCAGCAGTTGCCAGTCGCGGTGCAGCCGGGCCCGCAGGGAGGGGCGCCGGGCCCGGCTGCGCGGCTTGGGACGGCGTTCGGGCCGGCCGCCGCCCGACCCGCCCCGCGGGGGCGGGGGAGCGACGGCCGTGCCGGTGCCGTCCACGCGCTCAGTCACGGCCGTGTTCCTGGAGGACCTCCATGTAGAACTCCCGCCCCTCCTCGCCGCCGTCGCGGCGCCAGTCGTCGATGGCGGTGTCCAGGCTGGAGAGGTCCTCGCGGCCGCGGATGATGTTCTCCACCCGGTCGTTCAACGGCAGTTCGGCGGCGGAGAAGCGCTCCGGGCGCTGGATGCGGATCCCGGTGAAGGGGTCCTCGTCGGCGTAGGCGATCGCGTCGTTGTACCAGGCGACCTTCCAGTCCACGAAGTCCGGGTACTGGCTCTCGGTGATCGCCGGCGGGCGCCCGCTGATGAAGTAGTAGCCGTCGCTGACCTCGGAGTTGCCCAGATCGGTGAGCTCGGGGGCCCCGTGCTCGTTGCGTTCGTGGTGGACCCCCTCCTCCCCGTACCGGTAGTCCATGTACTCCTGGGTTCCGAAGGGCGCCGCGCAGAAGTTGACGACGGCGAGGATCTCCTCCACCTCTTCGGGGTCCATGTCCTTGCGGATGAACACCGACTGGCTGGAGGGGTCGTTGCGGTGCAGCACCGGGGTGCCGCCGTCGTGGCCGAAGACCGGCAACAGGTCGAGGCGGAAGTCGGGGTTGTCACCGAGGATCTGGGCGTAGGCCTCGTTCCAGCCGCCCAGGCCGTCCTGGGCGAAGATCAGCTGACCGGAGTTGAGCAGCTCCTTGGAGTTGTCGCCCTGGGCGACCAGGTCGGGGTGCACGAGTCCGGCGTCGAAGACGCGGCGCATGAACTCCACGCTGGCGCGCCACTCCTCGGTCTCGAACATGTGGACCAGCTCGCCGTTCTCGTACCGCCACTGCCTGGGCGCGCCGAAGATCTGGCGGGCGGTCAGGGTGAAGTCGCCGAACGCCCAGCGGTTGTTGTCGGGGTCGTTGAGCTCCTCGCCGAGTTCGAACAGCTCCTCGGCGCTGGTGGGGGCGGCCAGGCCGTACTCGCCCTCCAGGAGGTCGCGCCGGTAGAGCACCCAGTTGCTGAAGGGCTCGGAGGGCCAGGGGATGCCCTGGAGGCGTTCGTTGAAGACGTTGGCGCGCCAGGCGTCGCTGTCCAGGTTGGCCAGCAGCGGGTAGGCCAGGCCCGCGTCCCCGGCCAGGTAGGGGGTCAGGTCCTCGAACAGTTCACCGACGGCCCGGTTGAACTGGGGGATCAGGTTGATCACCCAGTCCGGGAACATCGTGATGTCGGCGACGTCCCGACCGGCGACGACGGCGTTCATCTTGTCGATGATCGTGTTGCCGTCCTGGAAGTTGAACTCGACCGTGGTGCCGATCCGCCCGTTGACGTGCTCGTAGAAAGAGTTGTTGCCCAGACCGGGGGGGATCGGCCCCCACATGGGGGTCATCGCCGTGTAGTGCCCGCCTGAGCCCCGGACGTCCCCGGCGGCTCGGACGAAGGTGTCGGGGTAGGAGGTGAAACCGTCGGGGGCTCCGCCGGTCCCGGGGAGGTCGGGGCCGACCCCGTCGAATGCTCGGAAGGTGGGGATCAGGTCGTCCAGGTCGGTTGATGCGGAGGCCGATCCGCCGCCGCCGGTGTCCGCGCTGCCGGAGCAGCCGGAGAGCAGACCGGGGGAGAGCGCGGCGGCGCCCGAGGCGCCCATCAGACCGAGGAAGCGACGGCGGTTCGGAGCCGGAGCCGGGGGGAGGGACATCACGGTCGTTCCTTTGCTCGGCCCGGGCCGTCAATGCCCGGGGGTAGGAAACGCTAGACCATTTTGATATGAATTTAGTTGTTCGATCGAAGAGTCAAATTACTCCAACGTGATCTAGCACACAAGGCCTCTGCGGCTCAGAGTCGAAGCGATTCGATTTCGATACGAAGCGGCTCGGTCCCAGCTGGGAGAAACGCCCTGATGAGTACCCCCCACCACACCCGCCAGAGCACCGAAGACCGGGTCGAGGACCTGCTCCGGAGCATGACCCCCCGGGAGCGGCTGAGCCTGCTCCACCAGTACCAGGCCCCGGTCGAACGACTCGGCGTCCGCGAGTTCCGGACCGGTACCGAAGCGCTGCACGGGCTGGCCTGGCTCGGCGAGGCCACGGTCTTCCCCCAAGCACTCGGCCTGGCCGCCAGCTGGGACCCGGGGCTGCTCCGCCGTGTCGGTGCGGCCACCGCCACCGAGCTCCTGGCGGTCCGCCGCCGGGACCCCGCGGCCGGGCGCAACGTATGGGCCCCGGTGGTCAACCCGCTCAGGGACCCCCGGTGGGGGCGCAACGAGGAGGGCTACTCCGAGGACCCCTGGCTCACCGGAACGCTCGCCGCCGCCTACGCCGGGGGCCTGGCCGGGGACGGGCCGCGTCCGCGCACGGCACCCACGATCAAGCACTTCCTCGGCTACAACAACGAGACCGACCGCTGCACCACCTCCAGCGACCTGCCGCCCCGCGTGCTGCGCGAGTACGAGCTCCCCGCCCACCTGCCCGCACTCCAGGAGGGTGTCGCCGTTGCGGTCATGCCTTCCTACAACCTGGTCAACGGCAGGCCCGCCCACCTGAGCCCGCTCATCAACAGGGTGCTGCGCCGCGCCGCACCCGACCGGATCCTCGTGGTCAGCGACGCCCACGCGCCCGCCAACCTCTTCGGGCTCCAGGGCTTCCACCCGGACGGGCCCACCGCCTACGCGCACGCCCTGCGCGCCGGGCTGGACAGCTTCACCCAGGACGACGACCGGCCCGAGACCACCCTCTCCTACCTGCAGGAAGCCCTCGACCGGGGCCTGATCGGCCAGGAGGATGTCGACGAGGCAGCACGCAACATCCTCTCCGTCCGGTTCCGCCTGGGCGAGTTCGACCCCGAACCCGAAGGCGACGAGGTACCCGAGGAGGTCGTGAACTGCCCCGGACACCGGGCCCTGGCCCGGGAAGCCGCCACCCGCTCACTCACCCTGCTGCGCAACGAAGGCCTCCTGCCGCTGCGGGCGGCCTCGCGGATCGCGGTGATCGGCCAGCTCGGCGACACCGTCCTGGAGGACTGGTACAGCGGAACCCTCCCCTACGCCGTCACCGCTCGGGAGGGCCTGGCCGAGCACTGCGAGGTGGAGTTCGTCGAGGGAACGGACCGGATCACCCTGGAGACCGGCACCGGCCGGGTGGTCGTGGGCGCTGACGGCGGGCTCCGGGTGGAAGAGGGGACCGGTCCCGAGCAGTCCGGGCAACCCGAAGCGGCAGAGAAGACGGCCTCCTTCGACCTCTTCGACTGGGGCGGGGGAGCGCACGCCCTGCGGTCGGCGGCCACCGGACTCCACGTGGACGAGGCCCCCGGGGACGCCCTGGCCTGCACCGCTCCCGGGCCTGGCACCTGGGAGGTCCGCCAGACCTTCCGGCTCGACGAACTTCCGGACGGGCGGTTCCACCTCGTCCAGGTGCACACCGGCCGCCCCGTCACCGCCGACGGGGACGGAACGCTCCGGTTGGGCGGGCAGGGCACCGCCTTCCGGGTGCGCGGACTGGGGTCCGGGGCGCGGGCCGCCGCCGAGGCCGCAGCCCGAGCCGACGTCGCCGTGGTGGTGGCCGGAGACCACCCCATGGTCAACGGCCGCGAGACCGAGGACCGGGCGGACCTGGAACTGCCCGCCCGGCAGGAGCAGGTGCTCAAGGCGGTCCACGGCGCCAATCCGGACACCGTCCTGGTGCTGAGCAGCGGGTACCCGTACGCCGTGACCTGGGCGGACGAGCACGTCCCGGCGATCGTGTGGTCGGCGCACGGCGGCCAGGAGTACGGGCGGGCGCTGGCCGACGTCCTGCTGGGGGCGGCGGAGCCCGCGGGCCGCCTCACCCAGACCTGGTACCGGAGCGCGGACGACCTCCCGGACCTGCTGGACTACGACGTCATCACCGCGGGCGGAACCTACCTGTACTTCGGCGGAGACCCGCTCTACCCCTTCGGGCACGGCCTCGGGTACGCCCCGGTCGCGTACGGCCGGGCCGAGGTGACGGTCTCCGGCGGCAGGGTCACCGTCGAGGTGCCCGTCACCAACACCGGTGACCGGACGGCCGAGGAGGTCGTGCAGGTCTACACCCGTCAGTTGGACTCCCGGGTGCGCCAGCCCTTCCGAGCCCTGCGGGGCTTCGCCCGCCTGCGGATCGCGGCCGGACGGACCGAGACCGCCAAGGTCTCCTTCGACGTCGAGCGGCTGGCGGTCTGGGACACCATCGGGGACCGCTTCGTGGTCGAGGAGGCGCCCAGGGAGGTCCTGGTGGGGCGCTCGGCCCTGGACGTGGTCGCCACCGCGCCCCTGGACGTGCCCGGGGAGCCGATCCCCGCCCGTGACGCCTTCACCGCGTGGGCGGCGGACCGCTACGACGACGCCTCCGGGGTCCGGCTGTGCCCGGTCAGCCCCGAACCCGGCCCCGGCCCCGGCGTTCCCGAAGACGCGGTGCCCGGGGACGCGGTGCGCGCTCGGGCCGCCGGAGCGTGGGTCGCCTACCGGGACGTGGACCTCGGCGGCGGCGCGACCGAACTCCGGTTGAGCGCCAACGCGCCCCGGGCGGCCACCGTCCGGCTGCGCCTGGACGACCCGGTCACGGGCGAGGTCGCCGGAGAGGCCGTGATCCCTGAGAGCGGCGGCGTCTACGACTTCACCGATGTGCGTACCCCGGTCCGCGGCGCCTCGGGGCTGCGCGACCTGTACGTGGTCTTCGAGGACGAGGGCACCGCCGTGGCGGAGCTGGTCCTGGGCGGCTCCTGAGCCCCGCTCCTCCCGGACCGGTCCCGCCCCTCCCCGGCCGGTCGGTCCGCGAGGCCCCCTGTCCAAAACCGGGACCCGGGCGCAGGATGGACCGTGGACCGTGGACCGTGGACCGAGAAGAGACGAGTGAGGGGCGGCCGAACGTGCGCGTGCTGGCACTGGAGCGGATCGACACCGACCGGGCCGACCTGGTCGGCGGCAAGGCGGCCGGACTCGCCGAGGCGATCCGGGCGGGTGAGCGGGTCCCCGCCGGGTTCTGTGTCACCACCGAGGCCCACCGGTCGGGCGAGGTGCCCCGTGACGAGGTGGCCGCCGCCTACGAGGCACTCGGCGGCGGCCGGGTCGCGGTGCGCTCCAGCGCCACCGCCGAGGACCTGCCGGACGCCTCCTTCGCCGGGCAGCAGGACACCTACCTGAACGTGGAGGGTGTGGACGACCTGGTCGCGGCGGTGCGCCACTGCTGGGACTCCCTCCGGACCGACCGTGCGCGGGCCTATCGCCGGGACCGGGGGATCGACGAGGCGTCCGTGCACATGGCGGTGGTCGTCCAGCGCATGATCGACCCCCGGGCGGCGGGCGTGCTCTTCACCGCCGACCCGGTGACCGGCACCCGGGGCGAGACCGTGCTGGACGCGGTGCCCGGCCTGGGGACCGCGGTCGTCGACGGCACGGCCGACCCCGACCACTACGTGGTGCGGCCGGACGGGAAAGTGGAGGGCCCCGGCGACGGCGGCTGTCTGACGGCGGAAGAGGTAGAAGCGCTCCGTGCGTCGGGGGAACGCCTCCAGGACCACTTCGGCTCGCCCCAGGACGTCGAGTGGGCGATCGACCGGGACGGGACCCCCTGGGTCCTGCAGTCCCGGGCGATCACCACGCTCTTCCCGCTGCCGCCCGGCCGTGACGACGGGCCCGGCGTCTATCTGGAGGCCGGCCACATGCAGGGCATGCTCAGGCCCTTCACCCCGCTGGGCTTCGCCTCCCTCACCGAGCTGACCCGGGACTGGTTCTCCTCGCTGTCGGGGGGTGGTGCGTCGGGTCTGGAGTCCTGGCTGGTCAACGTGGGCGGGCGGCTCTACCTGGACCTGACCGCACTGGTCCGCGACCCGAGGACGCGCGCCATGGTGCCCGAGGCGCTCGGTATCTACGGCCCTGGAGCCGTCCGGGCGCTTCAGCACCTCCTGGACGACCCGCGGTTCGCGCCGCGGCAGGGGCGTCCGCTCCGGGCGGAGGCGGTTCTGCGCGGTGTGCGGGCGGCGGCGCCGGTGCTGGCGAAGGTCGCGGCGGGCGCCGCCCTCGCGCTCTGGGATCCGGCCCGGACCAGGGAGAGGGTGTTCGCCCTCGGAGAGCAGGCGCGGGCCGGGACGTCGCGCACCCCGGAGTGGGTGGTGACGGCCCGGGACCGGGTGGAGTACGCCCGGCACCTCCAGAGTCCGGTGATGTCGGAGCGGATGCTGCCCATGCTCGGCCCCCTGTACGCGGGCCTGACGGCCGCGAAGCTGCCCGAGCACCTGCTCAGCGGGGTCGCCGAACCGTCGGAGGTCGCGGCGGTCCTCGGCGGGATGCCGCACAACGTCACGACCGCCATGGACCTGGAGCTGTGGCGGGTGGCGGAGCGGGCCGGGGAACACCGGGAGCTGCTGACCGGCACGCCGCCGGGGGAGCTGGCCGAACGCTACCTGGCGGGTGACCTGCCGGATATCGGACTCACCGGTTTCCTGGCCGCGTACGGGCACCGGAGCGCCGCCGAGATCGACATGGGCGTGCCGAGGTGGGCCGAGGACCCGGCGCCGGTGTTCTCCGCGATCGCGAACTACCTCCAGGTCAGCGATCCGGAGCAGTCGCCGGAACGCAGGTTCGCGGCCGCGGCCGAGCGGGCCGTCCGGATGCGGGACGAGCTCGTGTGCAGGCTCGCCGCGACCAGCCCGCTCCGCGCGCGGCTGACCGCCTTCCTGCTCGACCGGGCGCGCGAGCTGTCGGGGCTGCGGGAGTACCCCAAGTTCGTGTGGTTGTATGCGCTGGCCGAGGTGCGCCGCCAGATGCTGCTGGTGGGCGCGGAACTGGTCGGACAGGGGCGGATCGACCGGGCGGACGACGTGGTGTTCCTTGACTTCGAGGAGGTGCACGACCTGCTGGACGGGGCCGACCTGCGCGGGCTGGTGGCGCAGCGCAGGGCCGAGCACCGGCGTGAGCTCGGCCGCCGCCGAGTGCCCTCGCTCCTGCTCTCGGACGGGACCGACTTGGCGGTGGCGCTGCCCGCGCTCCCTTCGGGAGAGGGAGTGGAGGGTGAGCTGACGGGTGTCGCGGCCTCCCCGGGGACCGCCACCGGGGTGGCGAGGGTGGTGTACGACCCGGCGGGCGCGACGCTGGCCCCTGGGGAGATCCTGGTCGCGCCGACCACCGACCCCGGGTGGACGCCGCTGTTCATGACCGCCGGAGGGCTGGTCGTGGAGACCGGGTCGGTGGTGGCGCACGGGCCGACCGTCGCCCGTGAGTACGGCATCCCCTGCGTGATCTGTGTTCCCGGGGTCACCGAGCTGGTCCGCGACGGCCAGACGATCACCATCGACGGGTCCGCGGGCACGATCCGCGTGGAGGAGCCCGAGGAGCCCGAGGAGCCGGGTGGACTCGGCACGGGGGAGGACTGAGTAGACCCCTCCCCGCACCAGCGGTCGGATGCGCGCACCGGGGACAGCGGCAAATTCAGAGTCAAGTATCGGAAAGGCGCCCCAAAAAATCTCGGATTGGTAACGAGGGCTCTGGGTAAGGGTTCTGACATGAACGAGCACACGGCACACCCCCGTTCCGCTTACCGACATCCCAGGGCCCTGTTCGGCCGGGTACAGATCTACGCGCAGAACAACCCGCGCGCCTACGCCGTCAGGGCCGTCCTCATCGGTTTCCCCTTGTTCATGCTGCCCCCGCTGCTCTTCTGTGTATTCCTGATCGGCGAGTGGAGGCTCCTGCTTCCGCTGCTCCTCGGACTGGTCGTTCCGATGGTGGTCATGGGCGCGCTGATGATCCTGTTGATGCCCAAGCTCATGCGAAAGACCCTCGGCACGTCCACCCTCGCGTCAGACACCGACCCGGTGGACCTGTTGGAGGCCAAGCGCCAGCTGCGCCGCGGCGGTCTGCACGAGCGCGAGGAGGTCAACCGGGTTGCCCGCGTGGTCGCGGCGCAGGCCGAAGCCAAGGTCAACTCTCCGAAGTTCGTCAACGCCATGGGCCTGATCGGTGCCGCGTTCTTCGCCCTGCTCGCGGCCCTGGCCTACACGGTCTCCGGGGCCGACTCCACCTTCTGGCAGCAGGTTTCGCTGACGCTGGTGTTCCTGTCCTACCCGGTTCTTCTCGGCCCCTGGGTCAAGCGCTACCGTCAGCGCGCCCGGGATTTCGCCGAACTCTACGACAACCGCCGGATCGCCGACGAGGCGGAGCGCTACCTGGTCGGTAGCGGCTAACCCCTGATCGCCCAGCTCGCCTGAGCCCCCAGCGCCCCCGGGACGGCGGTACACCGTCCCGGGGGTGCCCCCTGTCCCGCGGGGCGACCCCGCCCCGGGCGCACCGGCATGCGGCCCGGGACGGGGAGCCGGTGAGGACTCCGGGATCAGCGAGTGCCGAACAGGTGCTCCAGCGCGAGCTGGTCCAGCCGCTCGAAGTGGTAGCCGCGCTGGCCGACGGCCTCCAGGTCCAGGTCCTCCTTGAGCAGGTCCGCGATGCTCTCACCCGGAGAGAGCGTGGACTCGGCCAGCTCAGGGACCCGTGCGGCGGCCAGGGCGGCGGCCACCTCCGGGTCGGCGCGGAAGGCGGCGGCCTTCTCCTTGAGGATCAGGTAGTTGCGCATGCAGCCCGCCGCGGACTCCCAGACCCCGGACATGTCCTCGGTGCGGGGCGGCTTGAAGTCGAAGTGCCGGGGGCCTTCGTAACCGGAGCGCTCCAAAAGGTCGACCAGGAAGAAGGCCTCCTTGACGTCGCCCGCGCCGAAGCGCAGGTCCTGGTCGTACTTGACGCCGCGCTGCCCGTTGAGGTCGATGTGGAAGAGCTTGCCCGCCCACAGCGCCTGGGCGACGCCGTGCGCGAAGTTGAGTCCGGCCATCTGCTCGTGGCCGACCTCCGGGTTCACCCCGACCATCTCGGGGTGCTGGAGCTCGTTGATGAAGGCCAGGGCGTGGCCGACCGTGGGGAGGAGGACGTCGCCGCGCGGCTCGTTGGGCTTGGGCTCGATCGCGAAGCGCAGGTCGTAGCCCTGCTCCCGGACGTAGGAGCACAGCACGTCGAAGGCCTCGCGCAGCCGGTCCAGGGCGGCGTGGTCGTCCTTTCCGGCTTCGGTCTCGGCGCCGTCCTGGCCGCCCCAGCACACGTACGTCTTCGCCCCGAAGGAGACCGCGAGGTCGATGTTGCGGATGACCTTGCGCAGCGCGTAGCGGCGCACGTCCCGGCTGTTGGAGGTGAACCCGCCGTCGCGGAAGACGGGGTCGGTGAACAGGTTGGTGGTGACCATCGGGACGGACAGGCCGGTCTCGTCCAGGGAGCCCCGGAACCGCTGGAGGATCGCGTCCCGTTCGGTGGACGAGCTGCCGGGCGGGATGAGGTCGTCGTCGTGGAAGGTGATGCCGTGCGCGCCGAGGTCAGCGAGGCGGCGGACGGCGTCGACCGGGTCGAGCGGGGGGCGGACGGGGTCGCCGAAGGTGTTGACTCCGCGCCAGCCCACGGTCCACAGGCCGAAGGTGAAGCGGTCCTCGGGGGTGGGCCGGTAGTCGGTCATGCGCGCTCCTGAGGGTGATCGATCCGCGGAGGGTCCCGGACGCGATCAGTTTGTCTAGAGTCACAACTAATTGTCAACGGGCACCGCGCAGAAGGAGGGTTCCGAGTGGGTGCGAAAAAGGCCCCGATCCTCTGACCAGGGCCTTTCTCTGAACTTGGGGGCTACTTGCGAACGGAATCGAGGAGCGCCGTCCACTCGCTGGTCTCGAACACCAGGTGCCCGAGATCCCTGTTCTGGGTGTCTCGCACGACTGCTCCGGTGGGTAGACCGGCGACTTCGACGCAGTCGCTCCGGTCGCTGTAGGAGGACTTGCGGAAGGTGAGGTCTTCGCTGGGGAGGTGCATGGCTGAGTCCTTCGCTGGAGGTAGGAGTCCGGTTGCTCATGCACAGCCCTGCCCAAGGCCGCGCCCCGCCCTCAGGGGAAAACGTCCCGAATCCCTGACCGCCTACGGCCAGGTAAGAGCACTTCCCGCCCCGGGCCGCTCGGGGTAAGGTTCCGCTGGAGTCAAACGTAGGAGCCCCGACCGCATGTGGTCGGGGCTCCTACGTTCGCCTTGGCGGGGAACTTTCGCCAGCCGCTCGTCGCGGAATCAGAATTGGTCGCTGCCGACGGCCTGGCCCACGGAGAAGGTGTGCCGGGACGCCGCACAGATGGTTTCGAGGGCGTGGATCGGGGTGTCCTCGCTGGAGTGGCTGACCCTGAGCACCTGGACGACCCATTCGCCGGGGATCTCCAGGAGGTCGGCTTCGTAGGGGGTCGCGGGACGCGCTGTCAGGGTTTCCACGGCGTGGTCGAAACGGTGCCCGAGATCCTCGATGGCGGCCTGCAATGTGGGAAGTACGAACCCTTCGCCGTCGAGTCGGGTGTTCTCGCCGACGTCCACGCGGAAGTACGAGGTCGAGATCCTGACCGGGACGCTGTTGGCCCAGAACATCTTGCGGCGGGCGATGACCGGATCTCCCGGTTCGACCCGCAATCCCTGTGCGACGTGCTCGTTCGCGGGCTCCTGGCCGACGAACAGCATCTTGCGGTCGGGGGTCAGGCCCTGTTGTGCGGCCTCGGTCAGGTAGAGCGACTTGGAACCGCGTGTGCTCGGAGGAGTCGGCAGCGCGCGCTGGACGAGCACTCGGGGCTGGGGTCCCAAAGGGCCGGTCGGGGCCTTGTGGCCGGGTTCCTCGCCGCCCGCCTTCTTCATCTGGGACACGCGCCCCGGGGACACGCCCAGGTGGCGAGCGATGTCCTCTTGGCGCATGCCGCCCTGTTGCGCCTCGATGATGGCTCCTCGGCGGATTCGCGAGAGCTCCACGCTCTGCCCCTGCAAGCTGGTCATGGCGGCGGAAGCCGCACGAGCTCTGTCCAGGGGGTCCGGCGTGGCCGCGATGTCGTGCAGTGTCCTTGCGTCCAAGGCGAATCCTCACTTCGATTACTCCACCAGAACTTTAGCCCCCCTATTGTGCTCGCTGGAAGAGGGGGTACTGTCGTCGCACGCGAGGGTTTGGCCCCTATAAAGTCGATGCTTCGTCGTCGGCGTGCAGGTGGCGGAGCGGTTGGCGGTCACACATCCAGTGTGCCCGAGGCCGCCGGATCTGAGCGTGGCGCCGCATGGTCTGGCTTGGCGGTCACGGTCATGCGGTGCCCCCTGACGACCTGTCCCGCCGGACTTTCCATCCGGTGCCTGACACAGGAGTTCGCCCGTGCCGCGATACCTGAACCTGTCCGAGCTAAGGAGACCAGGTGGACGCCAAGAAAATCCTGCTCACCCACAACGTGGCCGTGGTCGCGGCTGTGATCGTGATCCTGGTCGGCAGTCTGACCACCGGCATCATCTGGTGGGTCTGGGCGGCCATGGCGGTCATCCTGGCCGTCACGATCGGGCTGAACATCACCTACGCGCGCACCCGATAAGCGCGGTCGCACCGCGCCCCCGCTCCACCACTCGGCGGAGCGGGGGCGCTTTCGTCGTGGTCCCTACTTGCCCTTGAGGATCTGGTCCACACGGCCGGTGGAGACGCCGATCATCTCGCCCACCTCGCGCATGGATCGCCCAGGGCGCAGATCAGCGACGGCCTCGGCGCGGATCGTCTTGATCTCCTTCTGGGCGTGGTTGAGCGCGTCGATGAGGTCCGCTGCGGCGCGGGTGCGATCGACAGGGTCGGTGATGGCTCGGAGCTGTTCGGTCAGGTGGGTGAGGGAAGTGGTGTCCATGCACAAGATTCTAGGGACCCCTGGGAAAAACTTCTAGGGGCCCCTATGTGTTCATAGGTGCGACAGAGTAGAGGGGAGGTGAAAAGGGTGACACTCTTCCAGGTGGTCACGCTGGCGATCGCGGACGTAGTCCTCCTGCTGGCGCTGGTCCGGTTCATCCAGGGTTGCCCCGAAGCGGGCAGGGGAAGCACATGACCGGACGCCACCGTCAGCGCCACCGCCGTCAGAAGCTGTAAAGGCGGACCCCCAACCTCCTCACAGGAAGGCAAGCATGACGACTCGAACGGCCGTCCTCATTTCCTGGGGCACCCTCGCATTCGCCCTGGTCGCCCTCATCACAGGAATCGTCACCCAGAACACCGCCTGGTGGCTCTGGGTCATCTGGGGTGGCTTGGCCGTAGGGGTGGCCACCCTGCACATCCTGGCCCGCCGCGCCGACCTCATGTAGGCCCGGTCGAACAAGACCGCCCCGCACTGCCGCCTTGAGCTCTGGCGGTGGTCGCAACACCCTGCCCCCCCCGGGAGCGCCGCGACTACGTGTAGAGCGCGCGAGCAGAGTGCGCGGGATGCGGCTGATGCGTGGGATGCGGCACCCGGGGCCATGGCCACGAGCCTCCAGGACCATGGTCACCGTTGCGCCCCGCGGGTCTATCCGGGCAACCCTGTGGGCTGCTGTGATGGGCGTTGTGGCTACCCCGGGCCGGGAGGGGACCCGAGGGTGGCCACACGGTCCGTTCGGAGGCCCATCCTGCGGACCGTGGGGTCGGCGCCGCCCGCCACGTTCGGGGGGAGTGGCGCCGACCCTTTTACTACGCGGCCACGAGTTCACCGAGGGTCTGACAGACGGGGGTTCGTGAGGGTACGGCGGCCAGTACACGCGGACCGGCCCATCCCCGCGTGAGCGGGGCTCACACACGCCGGATCCCGTCCTGCATGTCCACCTACTTCGAGGGCTTCGAGTCCCGCGCCTCGTGCATCCACGCCAACGGCGAACGCCCCACCGCGAGCTTCGCCAGCCGCTGCGCGTTGTCCGCCCTCAACGCCGCCAACTCAGAGGTGGGGTGTTGCGACGACCACTGGAACTCAACCTGAAGAAGTGGGTGCGGGGCCTTTCGCCGTTACGGGATCACAGGTCCCGGTAGACCTCGCTGCGGTGCGCCACGCTCAGCACGAGCACCAACAGCTCCCCGTCACGGATCGTGTACACGAGCCGGTAGTCGCCTACTCTGACCCACCACAGGTCCACGGCCCCCTTGATGCGCACACACCCGGGCGGGCGCGGGTCCTTGGCCAGGGCACGGGCCTTGTCCACCACCCGCCGTTGCACTGGTTTGTCGAGCTTTTCCACCTGCTTGGCAGCTGGGGTGTCGAAACGGGCCGCGTAGGCCTGGTCGGTCACAGGTTCAGCTTCCGCTCCAGGTCTTCGAGGGAGATGGTCTGGCTGCGGCCGGTCTCGATGTCGGCCAGGCGCTCAGCGGCGATCCGGGCGTCCCGCTCGTCCAGTAGTTCCTCGTAGTGCTCGACCAGGTTGGCCGGGACGATCGCGGCGGCCCGCTGGTGGTTGCGGCCGCGGGTGACGAAGGTGACCTCGCCGCCGTAGATCGCGCGGTTGACGCGTTCGGAGAAGTGGTCACGCGCCTCGGTCACGGAGAGCTCGTGCGGGTCGCTGGTGCGGGCGCTCATGTTCTCCAACATGCCCCAGATAGACGCCTATCTGGCGTGATTGGCGTGATTCTTTGCGTTGGGCAACAGACGTTTGCCAGCGCAGTATCAGCCCGTGGCTCCGGGGTCGTAGCGGATGCGGACTCCACGGGTGTCGGCCTCGGGCCTGCGGGGCTGGAGGGGAGAGGGGCGTCGCGGCCCGAATCCCCTCAGACCCCGGCGGGCGATATCGCCGCGGTCTGGCACGAACGCGACGAACTCAGGCTGCTGGTGCTGGCTGAGCAGGAGCGATTCCGGATGGCCCGGCTTCCCCCTACGGCAGCGGCAGCGGCAGCTGCGGGGGCAATGGCAGGTCTCCCGCGTCCAGGCCGTGGATCATCACGGCGGCGCCGCCCCGGGAAGCCGCGCTCATTCCCAGATCAGAGGGCTCCACCTGGCAGCCGCCCGCCTCCTCGGCGAAGGAGTGGGCGCGGGCGGCCTCGCGGCACCGGGGGAGCAGCCACGGGGCCATCGGCACGAAGTAGCCCCCCAGCACCACGGCGCCCGGGTTGACCACGTTGACCAGGGTCGCCACCCCGCGACCCAGCCAGGTTCCGGCCCGCTCCAGTGCCGCCACGGCCGTGCTCTCACCCGCCGAAGCCCGATCCACTGCGACCTCGACCAGGTCTGCGACCTCGCGCCCGTGCAACGGCCGGTCCGCGGTCAGGTCCGGCAGGGCCGCACGCAGGATCGCGCCGATCCCGGCCACCGCCTCCAGACAGCCCCGGCGCCCGCACGAGCACTCCGGGCCCTCCGGGGCCAGCTCCAGGTGCCCGATCTCCCCGGCGAACCCGCCCGCGCCGCGCAGCAGCTCACCGCCGGTCAGCACCCCCGCGCCGATCCCCACCTCACCGGTCACGTACACCAGGTCCGGCAGCCCGGCCAACGGCCCGAACCGGTACTCGGCCATGGCACCCAGGTTGGCGTCGTTGTCGACCAGGACCGTGGCCCCGGACAGCGCCGAGTCGGCCAGGCGGGAACGCAGCAGATTCCGGAGCGGGACGTCCCGCCAGCCCAGGTTGGGAGCACGCTTCACCGTGCCGGAGGGGGCGTCGATCAGCCCGGGGACCGCCACGCTCACCCCCAGCACCGAGCGTTCGCGCAGTTCGGGGCCCTCGGTGACTTCCCGCAGGATGTCCGCGATCCGGTGCGCGCAGTCCAGGGCCCCGGCCGACCGGGCGTCCAGCGGTACGTGTCGTTGCACCAGCTCCCGGTGCAGCAGGTCCACCGCCACCACCGACAGGTAGTCGACGTTGACCTCCAGACCGATCGCGGCCACCGACCGGTCGTCCAGGGCCAACAGGACCCCTGGGCGGCCCACCCGGCGCTGCGAGGTCTCGCCGGTTTCCCGGACCAGACCGCGCGCCGTGAGGTCGGTGACCAGGCTGGACACGGTGGTCTTGTTCAGCCCGGTGGTCGCGGCGACGGCGGCGCGCGAGCAGGGGGCGAGTTCGCGCACGGTGCGCAGGACGGTGCGCATGTTGGTCTCCCGGACGGTCTGGAAACTCACCGTGCCCGTACCGGTCGCCACCCGTGCCCCCTGTCACCTGCCGCTTGCCTGACGCCTGCGGCCTGCCGCCGAAAACCCGTTGCCCGCGTGTGGGGGCGCTGGTTGGATCCCCATCATGGTGCCTTCGGATGTCTTCCGCGACCAGCCCGCCCTCGTCGGGGAGCGGGTGCGGCTCGAACCGCTCGGCCCCGCCAACGGGAAGGAACTCATCCCCTGGTTGGTGGACATGGACCCGCAGGTGCGCAGGCTCACCGGCACTCACCAGGAGTTCACCGCCGAACAGCTGATCCGGGTGTTCACCGCGTGGGAGCAACGCGACGACCGGGCCGACTGGCTGATCCGCGCCGAGGACGGCACCGCCCTCGGGGACTGCGCGCTCATCGACCTGGACCCGGCCAACGCCGAGGCGCACTACCGGATCGGGCTCAACTCCATGGCGCAGACCGGGAAGGGCTACGGCACCGAGGCCACCGACCTGGTCCTGGAGTACGCCTTCGAGACCGCCGGACTGCACCGGGTGGCCCTGGAGGTGTTCGACTTCAACACCGGCGCTCAGCGGTCCTACGCCAGGTCCGGTTTCGTTCGCGAGGGCGTGTGGCGTGAACACCTGCGCTGGGACGGCCAGTGGCACGACGCGGTCCTGATGTCGATCCTCGACCACGAGTACGCCGAACTCCGCGCACGGCGCGGTTGATCAGCCCCCACCCGGTCCGGCGCTAATGTCGGTGCCATGCCCGTTCCCGACTTCCTCACGAAGCTGCGCAAGCACGTCGGCCACGACCTCCTCCCGCTGGTGGGGGTGACCGCCGTGGTGCTCGACGGTGCAGGCCGGGTGCTGCTGCACCAGCGTTCCGACGACGGCCGCTGGGCCACCCCCGGCGGCATCCTCGAACCGGGTGAGCAGCCTGCCCAGGCGGTGGTCCGCGAGGTACGCGAGGAGACCGGGGTGGAGATCGAGGTGGAGCGCTTGGCCACCGTCATCGGCCAGGAACCGCACACCTACCCCAACGGCGACCAGGTGCAGTTCCTTGACCTGGCCTTCCGCTGCCGTCCGGTCGGCGGTCGGATCAGGGTCGACGACGATGAGAGCCTGGACGTGGCCTGGTTCGGCCCGGATGAGCTGCCCCGGATGGCCGAGCGCATCCTCGAACGCATCCGCTGGGCCCGTGAACCCGAGGGCCAGCCCTACTACGAGCGCTGACCCCGCCGGGGCGCAAAACCCTGGCCCCGCGGTCTTCCCGCTGTTGCCGTGACGGTCATGCAGCGCGCCGCAGTCGCAGTCACGACGACGCCGGAGAATCCCCCGGCGCGCTGAACCGTGTGATCAACGAGGTGTTGCGACGACCAGTTGAATCCGCCCTTGGTGGGCCGGGCCGGGTTCCTGCCCGGTGAGTGCCCGCGACCGTTTTCGGGCCCCTCTCCGGATGTGCGGGTTAAGAAAGCAACGGACACACGCCAGCCCGGGTTGGGGACACTCCCACCGGTTCGTTCTGTTCGTTTTCGTGCTGCCTTCCTACAGCTGCCCCGGCTCCCGCCCCGTCTGAGCCACTCTTGCGTCACTGGGAAGGATTGGCCGCGACACGACCGGCCGCGCCGTGCGGGTGGGGAAGGGGCCGTCCACCGACGGTGCCCGTGAGGCAGGCCGACGGCGGAGTGCCTGGCGTGCGAGGAATGGGTCCTGGGCTAACTCAGAGCACGTCGAGCTAGCTCCACTGGCGTCGCATGGTCCAGCGGTCCGAGGCGGTGTCGCGTGAGATGTCGATGATGCTGGGCTGACCCGACTCGGACTCCGCCGAGACGCGGAGCAGGTGGATCTGTGTGGCCGGGACGCCCGGAGCCTCGGGGCGCGCGGGCCAGTCACCGATGACCCTGCGGACCCGGAAGGTATGGCCGCGCCAGGTGAACTGGGCGGGGTTTCCACGGTCGGTGGAACGGACCTCGATCTGTTCGTTCAGAAGACTCACCCCCACAGCTTATCGAACACACGTTCGAAAAAGTCAAGTTTTCCAGGAGTGGCGCGGGTCGCGATCAGCCATCCCCTGACTTCCCGAACAGGCCCTAGCCGGTCCGGGTGTCGTGGTCCGAGCGGTTGGCTAGTACCTCGTCCATGTGCTCTTCGGCCCAGCCTTTCAGGCCGCCCATCAACTGGTGCAGCGACAGGCCGAGCCCGGTGAGTTCGTAGGAGACCGTGACGGGCACGGTAGCGGTCGCGGTACGGGTGAGGAGTCCGTCTCGTTCCAGTGACCGAAGCGTCTGGGTGAGCATCTTCTGGCTGACGCCCGCGAGGGTCCGGGACAGCTCGGAGAAGCGCATGGCCCGGGGCTCCCCGTCCCCGCCGAGCGCGCACAGCACCAGGGCGACCCACTTGTCGGAGATCCGGTCCAGCAGCTTCCGACTCGGGCACACGTCCAGGAAGGCGTCGTACTCGATCTTGGCCTGGGCCCTCTTCTGGGCCGCCGACATCGTCCCCATGCTCAGCTCCACTCACCCCGAGGTGGCCAGGGCACTTCGAAGTGCCTACTTTCTGAAAGGAAGCTACCCCACCAGTATGAAGGAAGGAACCGAGAGGAACCAGCGATCGGACCGAACGAAAGGCCCCAGGCATGAGCACCCCCTCCCCTGTACTTCCCGGCGGCACCTGGCCGCTGGGCGATCTGACCGTCACCCGCTTCGGCTACGGCGCTATGCGGCTCTCCGGCCCGGGAGTGATGGGACCGCCCGCCGACCGCGACGGTGCCATCGCCGTCCTACGCGAGGCCGTCGACCTCGGGATCACCCACATCGACACCAGCGACGCCTACGGGCCGCGCATCACCAACCAGCTGATCCGCGAGGCCCTGCACCCCTACCCGGAATCACTGCACGTGGTGACCAAGGTCGGCGCCCAGCGGGACGAACAGGGCGGGTGGCCGGTCGCACGGCGGCCGGAACAGCTGCGTCGCCAGGTCGAGGAGAACCTCGCCTCCCTCGGGCTCGACACCCTGGACCTGGTCTACCTCCGCCTCGGTGACGCGGAGGGGCCCAAGCCGGACCCGATCGCCGAGGCGTTCGAGGCGCTGGTCGACCTCCAGGACCGGGGCCTCATCCGCCACCTCGGTCTGAGCAACGCCACCGCTGACCAGGTCGCCGAGGCACAGGGCATCGCGCCGATCGTGAGCGTGCAGAACATGTACAACCTCGCCCACCGCCACGACGACGCCCTGATCGACCGGCTCGCCGCGGAGCACGTCGCCTACGTGCCCTTCTTCCCGCTCGGCGGCTTCAGCCCCCTGCAGTCATCCGAGCTCTCCGCCGTCGCCGGCCGTTTGGAGACCACTCCCGTCTCTGTCGCCCTCGCCTGGCTGCTGCACCGGTCACCGAACATCCTGCTGATTCCCGGGACCTCATCGGTCGCACACCTGCGCGAGAACACCGTCGGCGCCGGACTGACACTGTCCGGCGAGGACCTTGACACACTGGAGAAGATCGTGAAGGGCTGAGCCGCTCCGGGCCGGCAACCGGAGGAACACCTGGTCGCTAGGGCGTGTTTGGCGGACACGCCCTAGAGGAAGACCCGGCCACGACGGGTGCGGTCGCGCAGGGCGGCCATCCTTCGTGTATTGCTCGGACGCCGCGAGAGCAGGTGGTACAGGAGCAGGGAGCACCCCCGGTCGGTGCCCGCCCGGGCGGCCATCTCGCCCATGTTCACCCGTGTGTACAGGTTCGGCCCTCCTGCGAACAACCGGACCGCGTGGGTCCCCTCGGGCAGGTGCGCGTGGGCGTGGTTGTCGGCGGTGTACTCGGCGGCGCGGGAGAGCGCTGCGCCCAGCCCCGGGAGCAGTTCGGCGCCGAGGGTGGCCACCCGGCGCCAGTAGCCGGTGTGTCCGGCAGCAACATGGCCGATCTGGTGGGCGATGAGGAAGGCCAGGGCGTCCGGGTCGCGCAGCCGGCCGCCGCCGTCGAACAGCGCGTCGGGCAGCACCAGGTAGCGCCGCAACCCGTGCGCGGCCGCGTCGGCGCGCGCTGAGACCGGACCCAGCCGCACGTATGCCTCCGGGGCCCGTGCCAGGCCCATGTCCGCCGAGAGCGACACCACCATCCGGTAGGCCTCGGGGAACTGGGTGGGGGAGATCCTGACCGACTCTGCGCGCTCGCGGGCGTACCGCAGTCCGCGCATCGACCAGCAGGTCAGAGGTGCTGTGAACAGTGCCAGAGCGGTCCACGGCACCGACCCCGAGACCGACCACACGAACCTCACCGCCACCGCGAGCAACCCCACTGACACCGCCACGCACAGCGCGAGCAACGGTTTCTCCCAGGGATGCGCGGCTGCTGGGACGACCTCCTCGTCGGTGTCCGCCGAGCACAGTTCACGCGCGTGTCCGTGCAGTGAGGGCTGCGGCGCGGACCACCGCGCGGGCGCCGAGTCGCAGCCGGAAACTCCGTAGACCGCGCAGGCCGGGAAGTACTCCCCTTGCGGCGTCACGTGTGGCATGCTGCTCCCCTCAGGCCGCCCGCGGCTCAGGATGACTACTCCCTGTGCCTAAATATTACTTTCCGCTTTCCTTTGCGTGAGGTGGCGGAGGCGGCGTGTTTCGGGGTCAGCGGCGCTCGTGGTGGCGGAACTCCTCGGCGAGCTCGTCCAGGAACTGGTCGACCTGCGCCGGGTCGTACCCCGGGCGGGCCCGGGTGGTGGCGAACTGGACTCGTTCCACCTCGGCCGAGGTGAGCGTGGCCCGGTCAGGACGGCCCTGGAGAAGGACCTCCAGCGTGTACTCGGCGCGGTCCAGGAACTCGTCGACCTCCTGCTCGTTGTAGCCGGTGGTCAGCCTGGTGGTGGCGAAGCGCTTCTCCCTGATGTCCTTGGGGGCCATCCTCGGCCCGGGGGAGGACATCGGCGCGGAGGGCGCGTTCGGCGGCAGGTCCGGTCTGCGCTGCCCCGGGTATGCCGGGCCCTGGTCGGGACTGGCTTGCTGGGGGCCGGTCCGTCCCGGGTGCGGCGGCAGTGGAGGCGGCGGCGCGGGCTGTCCCAGGCCGCGTCCGGCGAGGTCGGCGACGACGAGGTCGAGGAAGTCGTCCACCTCGTCCTCGCGGTACCCGGGGCTCATCCGGGTGGTGCGGAAGCGGGAGTTGCGGATTTCGTCCGCGGTGAGCAGCGGTCCCTTGCGCGGCCCGCCCTCCAGTGCCACCAGGGTCGCCTCGATGCGGTCGAGGAGCGCGTCGACGTCCTCCTCGTTGTAACCCGGGCGCAGGCGCACCGTGTGGAACTTCTTGTTGCGGATGTCCGCCGGTGTCAGAGGCATGGTCCCCATTGTGCAGTTCACGACGTTCGTAGGGGCGGTATCACGAGTCCGTGTGTGGCACGGCGGCGATCCGGGCGGTGGCGGCGCCGGAGCGAGCGGCGGTACGGCGGCGGTCGCGGCTGCGCGGGTCGGAACCGAACCCGGGGGCGGGGAGACAGGCAGGGGAACTCATGGCTCGCATTATGCCGATGTTGAGTGACGTGCGCCATACCGGCCGGTAGTTTTGGCCGGGTGTGGACGTGCCCCGGCGTAGTCCAGTGGCCTCTCCAGTTGGAGGACTTCCTCTTAAGACGCCCCAGTCCAAGGTTGGTTTACCGGGTTCAAAAAAGATTACCGGAATTGTCGAGTATTGTTACCCGGAGTGGTCGAAGGCCTATCGTGACCTTTCTGATATGCCCATATCGGGGGTTTTAGGTACTGAGTGTCTGTATCCTTTGCTCAGGGAACAGAAAGCAAATCAGCCGGTTCTTCCGGCCTTTGCCGTCTGCGGGCCGAAACCGTGTGCGCTCTCCGTTCCCACAGGTCATGGGCTTCTGTGCGCCCTGGCCGTCCCCCATTCGAACCTGGTTCGCGATTCCACATTCCGAGACGCCCCACCTATGTGTTTCGGACGCGGAAGTCGCAGCCAGGCCTGACCCAGACACACGTGGGTCCGGACGATCCATACGAGGATTGATCTTGAAGAACTCTCCCCGAGTCTCGGCGCGTCGCGTGTTCCAGGGCGGTGTCGCCTTCGCCGCCTTCGGCGCCCTCACCCTGGCCGCCGCCTCGCCCGCCAGCGCCGACACCTACGGTTGGGCCTACGCCTCTGCCCTGGGCGGTACCAGCGGTGCCGTGGAAACCTTCATCACCCAGGACCAGACGGTCACCGACAGCTTCAGCAGCAGCATCGGTAGCTGGCTGACCGTCGAGGGCACCACCACCGCCACCGTGAACTCCAGCGGTGCCACCGGTACCGCCGTCGTGGACACCGCCCGCATCGTCATCACCGAGGCCGACCTCCCCGGCATCCTCAACCCCGAAGAGGAGGACGAGGACGAGGAGGAGACTGAGGACGACGACACCGACGAGGACGACACCGACGACGAGGACGGCGACACCGAGGACGGTGACGGCGACACCGAGGACGGTGACGGCGACACCGAGGACGGTGACGACGGCAACGAGGACGGGAACCCGAACCCGGACGACGACGCCACCGGTGCGCCCGGTAGCGACAACGGGGGCAATGGAGGCTCCGGCGACCCGTCCGACGTTCCCACCGACGAGCAGACCGAGGCTCCCGTCGAGCAGCCTTCCGAGACGACCTCCGAGGACGACGAGGACGACGAGGACGAGGTCAACGCGACCGCCTCCGCCGAGGTCATCGAGCTCGACGAGGAGAACTCCGAGCTGGCCAACAACGGCAGCGACGTCCTCCTTGAAGGCACCGTCTCTGGCGCCAGTGTCTCCACCTCCCAGACCTGGGATGGCGCGGTCAGCCACAGCTTCAACTCGAACACAGACGGCTTTGGCACGACCATCCTGGTCGATGACGAGGAGGTCGAGCTGAAGGTGGTGCTCGAGTCCGCCACGGCCGTCTTCGAGAGCCACGACGCCGGGTTCGTGTGGAACGACGCGGTCACCGACATGTACATCCTCTTCAGCGTCGGTGGTGAGGTCATCTCCGGCTACCCGGTCGCCGAGAGCGCCGCGGGTATCACCACCGGTGTGATCGACGGCGGCGGTGACAACGGCGGTGACAACGGTGACGGCGGCGGCGACGACAAGACCCCGCCGCAGAAGGAGCGCGACAAGGACACGCTCCCCAAGACCGAGGCCAAGGACGCTGAGCCGCTCGCGCAGACCGGTTCGCCGCTGGTCGGTCTGATCGCCGCGGGTGCCGCGATCGCCGCCGGTGGTGGCGCTGCTGCCTACCTGGCGCGTCGTAAGAAGAAGAACGGTGAAGAGGCCACCGAGACCGCCGAGACCAACGAGAACTAGTCTCTCGGTCGCACGGGGTGCCGTGAGGCGCTGACCACTGTGCCGCAGAGCGGGCCCCGGGGAACACTCCCCGGGGCCCGCTTCTGCGTGTGCGGGGCGCCCTAGCTGCGCAGGAGGTAGGTGGCCACTCCGCGGGCGATGGAGTCCGCGGCCCGCTCACGCCACTCGGGATCCTCCAGGAGCTCGGCGTCCTCGGGGTTGCGCATGTTCCCGGCCTCCAGGAACACCTTCGGCACCGTGGACAGGTTCAGCCCGCCCAGGTCGGTGCGCTCGTCCAGGCCGTCCTCGGCGAGGTAGTCGGCGTAGGGGACGTCGCTGCCCTCGAGGTACTCGCGGCGGATGTCCTCGGCCAGGAGCGCGGAGGGCTCCACGATCTCCTCGGTGAGATCGGGGATCTCCCCGGGGGTGATGACGTGGAAGCCGCGGCCGGGCTCGGGGCCGCCGTCGGCGTGGATGGACAGGGCGGCGTCCGCCTCGTTCTCGTTGCCGATCTCGGCGCGCTCGTTGATGCAGGGCCCCACGCCCTCGTTGTCCTCCCGGGTGAGGATCACCGTCGCACCGTCGGCCTCCAGCCGTTCCTGGACGAGCAGGGACATCTCCCAGTTGAACTCGTGTTCGGCGTAGCCGTTGGCGCTCTCGGTGCCGACGGTGTCACAGGCCTTCTCACCGTTCCCGGCGGGCACCAAGGCGTTGATCTCGCTCGGGGCGGCCGCGTTGCCACCGTTGTGGCCGGGGTCGATGACCACGACCCGGTCGCCGAGCGGGCCGTCGCCGGGCGGGGCGGCCTCGTCGTCGATGGAGGTCTCACCGTCCTCCTCCGACGTGGCGGAGCCGTCCTCGGGTCCGGGCAGCGGCGGTGCCGCCGTGGGATCGGTGCCGGGGGCGCCACCGGCCGGTGACGTGCAGGCCGCGGTCCACAGGACGGCGAGTGAGAGCAGGGCCAGGGCGCGGGTGGTGCTGCTCCTGAGCCCTGTCGGTGCGGAGTCGGGCATGCCTCACAACCTAGCCGCTGAGCCAGACTCCGACTTACCACTCCGGAACCGCACGAAGGGTGCATAGCCGGTGTCCGGAAGTGGACAAAGGGTTCCGCTGCTTTCAAGAGAAGGGTTCAGGTGAGATGGTGTCGCCAATCACAGAAACCTTTGCTGATGAGCGGGATCTATTAAAGACGCATGATCTTGATAAAGGTTTACCTGCGTTGAGAAAAAATACTGGGCTTGTCATTCCGCGTGGGGGTGGTGAGCCAAAGAGGGTGTTGTGATCCATTTGTGATCATCAAGTGGTGATTTGATCTTTGTTGGGATGTAGTGTCCCGTCAGGGAATGGGAAGCAACCCCAACGGTCCGTCGGTCTCTTGTCCCTGGCTGGCTCGCTCCGTGCTTCTTCCCCATCTTTGCAGTTAGAGGGCCTCTCTGCGCCCTCGTCATCGCAGCCCCATCCGACTCTGGTTCGTGATTCCGCGTTCCGAGACATCCGTCCGCCTTCGTGTTCGGCGGTGGATCGCGTGACCAGGCCCGGAGGCTACTCAGGTGGCACCGGGACCATCCGAATGAGGATTCGACTTGAAGAGCACCCCCAGATTCACTGCGCGTCGCGTTTTCCAGGGCGGCGCCGCCTTCGCTGCTTTCGGCGCGCTCAGCCTCGCCGCCGCGCTTCCTGCTTACGCCGACGGTGAGACCTACGGCTGGGCGTCAGCCTCGGCCGCGGGCGGCCAGGACCGCCTGGAATCGCAGATCACCCAGCAGCAGTCGGAGAACGGCACCTTCGACGCCAGCGTCGGCACCTGGCTGAACGTCTCCGGTACCACCAGCGTCCTGGTCGACGACAACGGCGCGCAGGCTGGTGCGGTCGTCGAGAGCGGCCGGATCGTTCTCACCGAGGGCGACCTCGAGGACGTCCTCAGCGTCGAGGCCGGCGACACCGACGGTGAAGGTGACGACGACACCGATGGTGAGGGCGGTGAAGACGACGACACCGATGGTGAGGGCGGTGAAGACGACGACACCGACGGTGAGGGCGACGACACCGGCGACGACACCGAAGGTGAGGGCGACGACACCGACGGTGAAGGTGACGACGACACCGACGGTGAGGGTGACGGTGAAGGCGACGGCACCGGTGGTGAGGGTGACGGCACCGGCGACGACACCGACGGTGAGGGCGACGACACCGACGATGAGGAGCTGCAGGACAGCGCTTCCGGTGTCATCGAGCTGGACGTGAACAACACCGTTCTCACCGACGGCGCGGACACCATCGTCTTCGAGGACACTTTCACCGGCAGTGTCACCACCACCCAGACCTGGGGCGGTGACGTCACGCACGAGTCCACGCCCGAAATCGGCGACTCGGAGCACCTGGGCCGTTTCCAGGCCGAGCTCGACGGTGAGAACGTGACCGTCGACGTCGTCCTGGCGGCCTTCGGTGGCGAGGAGCAGAACACCGACTCCGGGTTCGAGTGGGACGACGCCTACACGTTCCTGACCCTGAACTTCGCCATCGACGGCGAGTACGTCTCCGGCTTCCCGGTCGCGGAGAGCATGGCCGGTATCACCACGGGCGTGCACGACGACGGCGGCGACAACGGCGGCGGCAGTGGCGGCGGCGGGGACGACAAGACCCCGCCGAACCGCTCCGAGGACAACGTCCCCAAGCCGGACCCGAAGGAGGCCGATCTGGCGCAGACCGGCAGCCCCGTGCTCGGTCTGATCGCCGCGGGTGCCGCGATCGCCGCCGGTGGTGGCGCCGCCGCCTACCTGGCGCGTCGCAAGAAGAAGAACAACGAGGAGTTCAACGAGACCGACAACTAGTCGGTAGCCGGTAGACACCGGCCGGCGTTCAGCCGATCGTTCGCGGGGCCCCGGGGGAACTTCCCCGGGGCCCCGCTCGTGCTTCAGGTGCGCCGCCTTCCGGCCGCCGCTTCGCCGGGGCGGGAACGGTTTCCGTTTTGTGACCAAGCGGCTAGGCTCGCCGTGTGGAACGCCCCGCACGCGGCACTCCACACCGAACCAGTACTTCGACCGGGGTGGAAGGGCCACGGGCCCCACCCGCCCCGGAACACCGCTCCCGGCCAGCCAGGTCGGCCAGAACACCCCGCTCCGCCGTGTCAGTGACGGGACGGGACCGGCCCCAGAGTCGGGCATCCCCCAGATACAACAGGAGTGTCGTGGTGACTCCCGCCAAACTGTCCGCACGCCGTCTCCTGGCAGGTGGCACCCTCTTCGTCGCGCTGGGCGCGCTCGGTGCCGCGTCCGCGCTCCCCGCCTCGGCCGGCCAGCTGGTCTGGTCCAACGCCCAGGCCTGGGTCAGTGACGGAGACCTCGTCACGGGACACTCCACCGCGATCAGCTTCGGCGGGGAAACCGAGGACGAGGCTGCGGCGGACCTGGGTTTCGGTCCTCTCGCCGAGTACTCCCAGGTCAAAGGCGAGAGCCGCACCCTGGTCAACAGCAAGGGAGCGCTCTCGGAAGCGGTGGTCGAGCGGGCGTCGGTCCGGATCGGTGTGGACGGCCTGATCGACCTCGGCATGGTCGACGCCGCCGATGACGCCGCCCATGAAGCCGCTGAGGGGACTGAGGACTCACCCACGGAGAAGCCCGAAGGGGACGGCGGACCGGACGAGGCGAACGGGCCGGAGCGGACCGACGGGGCACACGACGACCACTCCGAGGACGACCCCAGGGAGCGGGAGTCCCAGTGGGCGGAGGAGCCCACCCCGAACACACCCTTCCAGGATCCCTCGGAAAGCCCCAGTGCCTCGCCCGGTGATGAGGACGTCGTCATCCTGGGGGAGGACGACTCCGAGACCGTCTCCACCGACAGCAACGCGGTCGAGTTCACCCTCACGGACGTGCGGACCAGCGCGGCCGCGGCCTACGACGGCGCGACCGAGGCGTCCTTCGAGTACGGGGAACTGACCGCCTTCGGTGAGCCCGTGGCGGGGTTCGACGGTGACCACCTGGCCGAGAGCACCCTGGAGGTCCTCGACGTTCAGGGCGAGACGACGGCCGAGGTGCCGGTCAGTATCCGCTTCCTTGCCAACGAACACGACTTCGACGACGAGAACGAGGAATGGGAGGGCGAAGGGATCCGTTCCTCGCTCACCGTGTGGGTCCAGGTCGGCGACCCCGAACTCGACAACGGCTTCGCCGTGGACTTCGCGGACTCCTGGGCGATCGGCTCCACGCACATCGCGGCGACCGCGCCGGGCAAGGGCGAGCGCGGGGAGGGGCAGCGGGAGACCGCGGCCCCGAGCACGCGACTGGCCACCACGGGCAGCTCCCTCGTCGCGCTGGTCACGGCCGCTGTCGTGGCGGTCGGCGGCGGTGCCGCGGCGACCTTCCTGGCCCGCAAGCGCACCACCGCCATGGACGACCAGATCGAGGACTGATCCGATCCACGGGAAGGGTTTTCGGCATAAGGGGAGGGCGGGCCACCCCGGTCTGGGTGGCCCGCCCTGGAAATCTCGTCAGTAGCCGGAGCGCGTCCGGCCGTTCCCCCCGGAATCGGCACAGACCGGGGAGATCACTCCGTACGCTGGCTGGGGATTCCGGCCAACAGGGCGCGGACCTCAGTCTCGCGGTAGCGGCGGTGGCCGCCCAAGGTGCGGATCGAGGTCAGCTTGCCCGCCTTGGCCCAGCGTGTCACGGTCTTGGGGTCCACACGGAACATGGTGGCAACCTCGGCGGGGGTCAACAGGGGCTCCGCCTCGGGCGTGCGAGTTGACATGTGTACGGCCTCTCCTCCTGGATCTGTGTGCCGATCCTTGAGCCTTATTCCTGGCACTTGGCCCGGATGTCCAATAGTCCCACTAGGTCCATATTGGCATCACCCGAGGTGATTGCGCGACCACTCCAAGCAACTTTGCACGTGGGAGGCCGTTGAAAGCCGCCCGTGGCCGCGTCACGCTAAGTGATTCTAGCGACACGTTTAGTGGCATGTGGCGTATTCGGTCAAAACTTCGTTCTCGGGCCTCGTTTTTCTCGATCCGGAGGGCCCGAAGTGCTACGGCGAGGCTGACCGAAACCCGGATGGCGGGTCTGGGGGCGGAGGGCGCAAGCCCTGGTCAGTCGCAGTGTGAAGAGAGATGGGGTGTGGTGGCGCGCTGGGTGCGGGTCCGTTGCGGCGGGTGGCTCGGGCCACGCGCATCCTCGGCGTGGCAGGGGTTTCCTGGTTACTCAGAGTGCACTCGGTGACCGGCTCGCTACAGTGTACGACGATCCGTATCGGGCGTTATGCCCAGTTTCACGATGCTTGATGTCGCGCCCCGGTCCGGCAGGGGTGTGCACCGTCGTCACGTGCGAAAAGACGGTTTCGTGTAGACGAGAAACCTGGTGTACCAGGTTCGCCCACGGCGTGGCGCGGCCCCGTTTCGGTTGCTGTATGACGACATCCGGTGGGTAGGTGTCCATGAAACCCTGGGTGTCCCATGACTGTCAGTTGGCGTGCTCAAGGGCGCGCACCGACCTCCACCGGCGGACGAGCCTCTTGCGGAGCTCCGTCATGCGGGTGCTGTCGCCCTCGGCGAGCGCCTCCACGGCCTCGGCTACCTCGGCCACCGAGTGGTCCTCGCTCAGTTGGTCGTCGCTCAGCAGGTGCGGCAGGCCCCCGTAGTCCAGTTCGAGGAGGGAGTCGGGGTGCGCGGCCGTCTCCAGCCAGTCCACGAGCCGCTCGGTCGAGGTCGACACCGCGTGCTCCCCGATGCGCTCGCGCAGTACCGCCACGGTGTGTTCGAGGCGCCGCCGGGCCTGCGCGGTCCTGGTCAGGTACAGCAGGGTCCTGGTGGAGTCGGTCGACAGGACCAGGCAGCGCTCCTGGGGTTCGAACGGGATGAACCACGGGACGGGGATCGTCCAGTTGCTCGACAGGATGCCCGGCTCCGTCTGGGCTCCGGAGTTGCACCACTGCCGGTAGCCGGTCTCGGCCCGCTCGGCCTCCCACGCGGGGACGAACGCCTCCACCAGCGGCTGCGGCGTGGCAGCCGAGAACTCGTCGAAGGCGCGCCAGGAGCGCAGGCGGGTCTGCCACGGGCAGACGTACAGATGCTCGTTCACCCGGCGCAGGTAGGCGTCCCCGCTCTCCTCGGCGGGGGCGATCACCGGCGGGGTGGTGATCGCTCTGCCCAAGCTCTGGGCGTGCTCGGCAGCCAGGGCGTTCACCCGTTTGGGGCGATCCTCGGACTCCGCGTACCTCTTCCAGTACCGACGGTCACGAGGCGAGAACGCCGTGATCGGCTGGTAGACGCGGAGATAGGCGGTGTAGGGCAGCACGATCGCATCGTGGCACAGATCGTTCCGTCAGGCACTCACCGTGAGAAGTCCCTGGCGGGAAGGGGTTCCGCGGGCACGCCACATCCGTCACACCCGGGTGGCGTAGGCACGGTGGGGTCCGACCAGGTACGGTTGTATGTGTACGTAAGCTGGCGCCTGTCGTCAGTCGCGTTTGACGGCCGTCAGCCTGGTAGTGCGGGTTAGTAAGTGATCTGGGGTTCGTCGGAACCCAATCGTTGAGGGGGTCGAGCCAATGGGGCGCGGCCGAGCCAAGGCCAAGCAGCAGAAGGTCGCCCGGAAGCTCAAGTACAGCTCCGGTGGGACCGACCTTGAGCGGCTGCGGTCGGAGCTGGGTGTCGCTGAGGACGAGGGGTCTCCCTCCGGGCCGTCGGGTCCGGACGATTCCTACACGGAACCTCAGGATGACCTGGTCGACCGCTACGCGGATCTTGCCGACAAGTACTCGGAGTCCGACAAGTAGTCGTCGGACCCAGCCGAGTCTTTCGGGTCGCTCGGACAACAACCGCTGACCTGTAGCGGTTACGGCTTCCCACCGGGGGTCGTCGCGGACAGGTGGATATAGCCGGTGCGAACCACTCAGGTGGTTCGCACCGGCTATGTTCGCGTCCTTGCGGGCGCGGACCCACCGCCGCCTTACGCGTTGCGGTACTCGCCGTCCAGCACGGCCTGACCGGAACCGTTCTTCACCACGCCCAGGCGCCATGCCTGGAGCCCGCGGTCGGCGAGCACGCCCAGCGCGCGCTCGGCATCGTCCGCAGCCACGATCGCCACCATGCCCACGCCCATGTTGAACGTGGCCTCCATGTCTTCGCGGCTGACCCCGCCCTTCTCGGCCAGGTAGCCGAAGACCGGCAGCGGAGCCCAGGTGGAACGGTCCAGTTCGGCGTCCAGACCCTCCGGCAGCGACCGGGACAGGTTCGCGGCCAGTCCACCGCCGGTGATGTGCGAGTAGGCGTGCACCTCGACCTCGGCGGTCAGCGCCACACAGTCCTTGGCGTACACGCGGGTGGGTGTGAGCAGCACCTCGCCCAGCACCCCGCCCAGCTCCGGGACCTCAGCGAACAGGTCCAGGTCGGCCCGGTCCACGATGTGCCGGACCAGCGAGTAGCCGTTGGAGTGCGGCCCGGAGGCCTCCATCGCGATGACGACGTCGCCCGCGCGCACCCGGTCCGGGCCCAGGATGGCGTCACCCTCGACCACGCCTGTGCCGGCCCCGGCCAGGTCGTACTCCTCGGGGGCCATCGCGCCCGGGTGCTCGGCGGTCTCGCCGCCGATGAGCGCACAACCCGCCTGGTGGCAGCCCTCGGCGATGCCGCCGACGATCTCCGCGATCCGCTCGGGCACCACGGCGCCGGTCGCGATGTAGTCGGTCATGAAGAGGGGCTCGGCGCCGCTGACCACCAGGTCGTCGACGACCATCCCGACCAGGTCGATCCCGATGGTGTCGTGCTTGTCCATCTGCTGGGCGAGCATCACCTTGGTGCCCACGCCGTCCGTGGAGGTGGCCAGTACCGGGTCCTTGTACTTGGCGGTGTCCAGGCGGAACAGACCGGCGAAGCCGCTGGCGTCGGTGACCTGCTCCGGGCGGCGGGTCCGCGCGACGTGGCGCTTCATCAGGTCGACGGCGCGCTCACCGGCGGCGATGTCGACGCCCGCGGCCGCGTACGCGCCCGTCGCCCCTGTGCTGTCGGCTGCCACGCGAGTTCTCCTCGTGTTCGATGTGCTGTGAGAGTCCGCGGATGCGGGAACCGGCGTCCCTGTTCCAGGGCACACCGGGGATCCGACAGGGAAGGGTCCGGGAAGGGGCCTGCCGGACGCGGCGGGCGGAAGGCCGCCCGCCGCGACGGTTACTTGTGGCTGGTGGCCAGCGTGGAGCCCTCAGGGGTGCCGCAAGCCTTCTCCAGCAGGTACTTGCCCTGGGAGTCGGCGTCGACCTCCAACGGGTACACCCCGTCGAAGCAGGCGCGGCACAGCTCGTTCTTGGGCTGCTCGGAGGCGGCGATGAGCTCCTCCAGGTCCACGTACGCCAGCGAGTCCGCGTTGACCGACTCGGCGATCTCGTCCGTCGACAGGTTCGCGGCGATGAGCTCGGCGCGGGTCGCGAAGTCGATGCCGTAGTAGCAGGGCCACAGCACGGGCGGGCTGGAGATGCGGACGTGCACCTCGGCGGCGCCCGCGTCGCGGAGCATGCGCACCAGCGCGCGCTGGGTGTTGCCGCGCACGATCGAGTCGTCCACGACCACCAGGCGCCGGCCCTCGATGACCTCGCGCAGCGGGTTCAGCTTGAGCCGAATACCCAGCTGGCGCAGGGTCTGGCTGGGCTGGATGAAGGTGCGCCCCACGTAGGAGTTCTTCACCAGGCCCTGGGCGAAGGGAATGCCGCTGGCCTCGGCGTAACCCACCGCGGCGGGTGTGCCGGACTCGGGCACCGGGATCACCAGGTCGGCCTCGACCGGGTGTTCCTTGGCCAGGCGGCGGCCGACCTCCACACGGGTGGAGTTCACGTTGCGCCCGTTGATGGTGGTGTCCGGGCGCGCCAGGTAGACGTACTCGAACAGGCAGCCCTTGCGGGCGGTCGGCGCGAACCGGCGAGAGCGGACCCCGTCGCCGTCGATCACCAGGAGTTCACCCGGCTCGATCTCGCGGACGACCTTGGCACCCACGATGTCCAGGGCGGCGGTCTCACTGGCGACCACCCAGCCCCCGGAACCGGAGGTCTCACCCAGACGGCCGAGCACGAACGGGCGGATGCCCTGCGGGTCGCGCGCGGCGTAGAGGGTGTTCTCGTCCATGAAGACCAGGGAGAACGCACCGCGGACCTTGGGGAGGAGCTCCACCGCCGCATCCTCGAGGGACTGGCCCTGGTGGGCCCGGTCCGCGAGGAGGTTGGTGAGGACCTCGGTGTCCGTGGTGGCACCGCGGCGCTGGTCGGGCAGCATCGCGGCCAGTTCGGGCGTGTTGATCAGGTTGCCGTTGTGGCCGAGAGCCAGACCCCCCTCACGCGCGGTGTAGAAGGTCGGCTGGGCGTTCTCCCACACCGGTGAACCGGTGGTGGAGTAACGGCAATGACCGATCGCGAGGTGGCCTCCCAGGGAGTCGAGCGTCGCCTCGTTGAAGACCTGGGATACGAGTCCCATGTCCTTGTAGACGACGATCCGCTCCCCATCGCTTGTGGCGATGCCCGCGGATTCCTGCCCGCGGTGCTGGAGCGCGTAGAGACCGAAGTAGGTGAGCTTGCTGACTTCTTCGCCGGGTGCCCAGACCCCGAAAACGCCGCAGGCGTCCTGCGGGCCGCGTTCGAGCGGATCGAGGTCCATGGAGAGCCGGCCGTCGGAGTACGACACAGCCACAGCTTAGCCGCTGGCCGACAGCGGGGTGCCACGCGGGGTCCAAGAGGCCCCTGGTCCGGTTGCCGGATGGGTCATTCGTCGGGTGGTCAGCCCCGCTGTCCGCCCGGCCACAGGGGCAGGTGCTGGGACAGGTCGGAGCGCACCCCGCTCGCCCGCACGCTGTGCTCTGCGACCGCGTCCTCCCAGCTGCTCCGCCCGACGGCCAACCGCAGCCAGGTGAGGGGATCGGTCTCCACGACTCCGGGCGGGGTGCCGCGGGTGTGCGAGGGTCCCTCGATCACTTGGACCGCGCCGTAGGGCGGCACCCGGACCTCCAGACTGCGCCCGGGAACCCGGTCGGCCAGGACCGCCAGGCTGCACCGCACAGCGGCCTTCATCGCGGGGCGCAGGGGCTCGTCCGCACGTAGGACCGCTTGTGCGGAGGCGGCCACGGCCTCCTCGTCGGTACCCGTGAAGGCGGGTTCGCCCAGGGCGGAGAGCTGTTCGTCCAGAGCGGTGCGCAGCCGTCGCACGGCGCTGGGGGTCAGGGCGGAAGGCATGCAGGAGATCCTAGGACGGGAGGCCGACGGAAGGATGTCCGAACCGGATCCGCCGTGGTGGCGGTGGATGGAGCGGGGATCATCGGGCTGGTTAACGAAGGGGATACTTGCCATTGCGGACCGATAGCCCGAAGGTGGACATCAGGCACTACGGGTGGGGCTGTCCGCCGGTCTCCGATCGATGGGGTGATTCCTGTCTCAGCGTTCCGCTGGCCAGGGAGAGCGGGAGACGGTAGCGTCCCGAACCGTCCCGGTGTCGTCCGAGATTGGGAGGATTGCGAGGGGACCCGCGCACATGGCGTTCCACGCGTCGACACAGACAGATGAACGAGGGGTGACCGCACCCGGACCCGCCTCCCCAGCACGGGGCCGCGACGTGGGCGCCCCGCACTGTCGCGCTGAACCAGCTGATCAGCGCCCTTAACATCCACCAAGGAAGACCACCGCACCATCGGGAGATACGACGTGCGCCTGCGCTTGCGCCCGCGTGATGACAGCTACTACGAGATGTTCACCGATTCGGCGAACAACCTGGTCATCGGGGCCCGCCTGCTGGTGGAGCTGATGAGTGACGGGGCCGACAGGGAAGCCATCACCGAGAAGATGCGTGCCTGCGAGCACGCCGGTGACGACGCCACCCACGCGATCATGCGCCGACTCAACAAGAGCTCGGCTCCCCCGCTGCACCGCGAGGACATCTACCGCCTCGCCTCCAACCTCGACGACGTCATGGACTCCATGGAGGCCGCTGTCGACCTCATCAACCTGTACGGGCTGGAGCGGCTGCCCAAGGGCATCATCGACCAGATCGAGGTACTCGAAAGAGCCGCCGAGCTGACCGCCGAGGCCATGCCGCGGCTGCGGTCCATGAAGGACCTCACCCGCTACTGGATCGAGATCAACCAGCTGGAGAACCAGGCCGACCGCATCTACCGCAAGCTGCTCGCGAAGCTGTTCAGCGGCGAGTACGAAGCGCTGACCGTGCTCAAGCTCAAGGACGTCATCGAGGAGCTGGAGGCCGCCGCCGACGCCTTCGAGCACGTCGCCAACACGGTGGAGACCATCGTCGTCAAAAACAGCTGAGAGCTCCGCTCACTCTCCCCGCTCGTACGTCTCGAGGGCGATGGCCAGGGCCAGCCGCATGCTCGGCTGGTCCAGGCCGAGCGGGGTCACCTCGGCCATCCTGCGCATCCGGTGCCGGACGGTGTTCGGGTGCACCCCCAGCTCAGCCGCGGCCGCGTTCGGGTCGCCCTGGGCCCGGAGCCAGGCGCGCAGGGTCGACGTGTAGCGGGTGCCGTGCTCGGCGTCGTGCCGGGCGAGGACGGCGACCGGGCCGTCGGCGGGACGGCGGCCGGAGGCTGAGGCCATCCGCAGGCGGTGGATGAGCACGTCGTCCCAGGACTCGTCGTAGGCCACCGCGGCCGCCTCCGGGCGGGCGGCGTGCAGGGTGAGGCTTTCGTCGGCCTCCCGGCGACTGGCCGAGAGCCCGGCCAGGTCCGCGGGCGCGCCGATCCCCGCGTTGACCACCACGTGCCCGGGCAGCGTCCGCGTGGTCTGGGCCACCCACTCCCGGGCGGGGGACGGGTCGGTGCCGCAGGGCAGGACCGTGTAGACGGTACTGCCGAACACCGTGCTCCGCCCCGGGCGTGACCAGCCGAAACCGGTGGTGGCCCGCTCGAAGGCCATGAGCGTGGCCGAGTGGCGTTCGTCGGGGGTGTGCGCCTGGAGGGCGATCACCCGGTGCGGGGTCGCGGCCAGGCCCAGGCGCCCGGCGGCCCCGGTGGGGTCCATCGCCCCTTCCAGCAGTCGGCTCACCAGGTCGGATTCCACCTGGCGCTCCAGGTCCGCGCTGACCCGTGTGCGCAGCAGGTGCAGGGCGACCGTGCGGGCGCCCTCGGCCAGCAGCGCCGAGCGTTCGGCGTCCAGCGGCCCGTCGCAGACCGCCCAGAGCGAGCCCAGGAACTCCCGGCCGACCCGTACCGCCACCGCCGTGCGCCCGCCCATGCCGAGCTCTGGCTCCGGTGGCAGGAACACCGGTTCGGCGGAGGCGGCCAGGTGCGCGATGACCCCGGTGGCCTCCAGTCGGTGCTGGAGCGCCTCGGGGACCCCGCGCCCCAGGATGGTGTCCCAGCGGGCCCGGTCGGCCTCGGTCTGGCGGCCTGAGTAGGCCAGCACGCGAAGCCGCGGATCCTCGATGGTCACCGGACCGCCGACCCGGGCGGCGATGGTGTCCGCCAGTGCGGGCAGGTCCGCCGGACCCCGCCCCGCCTCGGTCTCGCCGCCCTCCAGCACCAGCCCGTAGACCACCCCGGCGACCTGGCCCCAGGACACTGACGGGTCCACCGCCAGCAGCGAGATACCCGCCCGCCGCACACGCGCCGCGGCCTCCCCGTGCGGGTCCACCCCGCCCTCCCGCGCGGTCCGCACCACCACGGCCAGGGATCGGGAGCGCTCGGCCAGTTCCACCGCCGTCAACGGGTCCTGCACGCCCACGGCGAGGAGGACGTCCGCCTCCTCCGGCCCGGGGCCGGCGGGATCGTGCACGGCCACCCCGCGCAACACCGTGTCCGGGGCGGGCCGGGGACCCACCAGCCGGGTTCCGTACGTGCCCAGGATGGTGACCAACCGGCCCAGCAACACCATCGAGACCACACCCCTCAGCTGCGTGGTCGGCCCGTTCGCGTTGTCGGGCCAGCCTGTTCGCATTGTCAGTACCGGGCAACAGCGTATGCCGAGATTGTTCGCTCAGGACAAAGGGCGGCGCACGCTTCCGGGAGAGACTCTGGTCGGGTGCGGCCCCGCACCCGTCGTCGAGCACGCATAGGAGAACTCGCCATGTCCGGGAAGGGCGCGGGCGCACCGCGTACCGTCATCGTCGTGGGGGCCGGGATCGTCGGCCTCTCGACCGCCTGGTTTCTCCAGAAGTACGGGGTCGGCGTCACCGTGGTCGAACGCGACACGGTGGCCTCGGGCTCGTCCTGGGGCAACGCGGGCTGGATCTCACCCGGTCTGGCCATCCCGCTGAACGAGCCAGGGGTGCTCGGCAACGGCATCCGGGCGATGCTCGACCCGTTGGCCCCGCTGTCCGTACCGCCGACCACGGACACCGGGCTCCTGTACTTCCTGGCGTCGTTCGCCCTGAACAGCCGCCAGTCCGCCTGGGAGCGGGCGCTGCGCGGCAACGTCCCGCTCAGCTCGGCCTGCCTGGATGCCTTCCAGGAGCTCACCGAGGGCGGTGTGTCCGCCAAGGTCGAGTCCTCCCCGATCACGGCGCTCTTCACCGCCGAGAAGCACGCGGCCCGGCTGCTCATGGAGCTGGACACCGCCCGTGAGGCGGGGCTGCCGCTGACCTACTCCGCGCTGGAGGGCGACGCGGCCAGGGCCGAAGTTCCGCTCGCCTCGCAGGCGGTCCGGGCGGGGGTACGGATCGACGGCCAGAGCCACGTCAACCCCGGCCTGTTCACGCACGCCCTCGCGGACGCCGTGCGCGAGCGCGGCGGGAGCGTGGTGGAGAAGTTCCGGGTGACCGGAGTGGAGGCCCGCGACGGCGGGTTCCGGCTGCGCTCATCCCACGGCGAGACGGAGTCCGCGGACGCGGTCGTGGTCGCCACGGGGGCCTGGCTCGGCCACCAGGCCCGCCCCTGGGGCGTCAACGTCCCGCTGCGGGCCGGCCGCGGCTACAGCTTCATGGTTCCCACCGAACGCCCAGTGCCGGGGCCGGTCTACCTGCCCGAGGTGCGGGTGGCCTGTACACCGCACGGCGAGGGGATGAGGGTCGCCGGAACCATGGAGTTCCGCGACATCGACGCGCCCCCGCGCGGTGAGCGGATCCGGGCGATCACCGACTCGGCCTCGCCCTACCTGGACGGCGTGGACCTGAACCGGCGCACCGACGAGTGGGTGGGCTCCAGACCCGTCACCTCGGACGGCCTGCCCCTGGTCGGTCCCACCCGGATCCCGGGACTGTACGTGGCGGGCGGGCACGGCATGTGGGGCCTGACCCACGGCCCGATCACCGGCCGCTTGCTCGCCCGGGCGGTCGCCACCGGCTCCCTGCCCCCGGCCCTGCGCCCCATGGACCCCACCCGCTGACGCCCGTCCCCACAGGTACCGTCCGCGCCCCGCCGAACCCCGGCGGGGCGCACTTTCGTACAAGGAGAGAGCATGCCCAACCGCACCTGGCTGACCCCGGGGACCCACCAGCGACTCACCACCGAACTGGCCGTCCTCACCGGCACCGCCGACGCCGAGACCAGGGAGGCGCACGCCTTCCCCGTCATCGAGGACAAGGACGCCCGCGAGGCCCGGGTCAACCGCATCCAGGAGATCCTCAAGGACGCGGTCATCGGCGAGGCCCCGCCGGACGACGGCGTCGCCGAGCCCGGCATGATCGTCACGGTCCGCTACGGCGCCGACCCCGATCCCGAGACCTTCCTGCTGGGCGTGCGCGACCGCGCGGACGCCGACGAGATCCCGGTCTGCTCGCCCGAGTCCCCGCTGGGGCAGGCGCTGATCGGGGCGGTCCAGGGGGAGGAGCGCACCTACAAGGCGCCGAGCGGCCGGATGCTGACGGTCAGCCTGGTGCGCGCCGTCCCCTACGGCTCGGAGGCCGCGGAAGTCCCCTGACCAAGCCTGAACCCGGGGGCGGGGCCGCGCGCATCGGGGGCGGTCCCGCCGGGTTCGGGGGCCCGTGTGTTCGGGCTGTGCGGGTCAGGGCGCCTGCCCCTCGAAGACGAGGACCGGGTAGAGGCGCTCGCCCTGCTCGTCCACGAACTCCAGAGTCCACTGGAGGGCGGGATCGCCGTCCTCGTCGGCCCAGCAGTCCGCGTCCCAGGAGCCCTCCTCATCGGGAGCCAGGGTCATCGGCGGGTTGAGCGCCTCGCCCAGCAACGGGGCGGAGGACAGTGTCAGGGGCGTGCCGACGGAGCACTCGGTGAAGATCGAACCGGTGTGGACCTCCGCGTCACTGCCGTTGGAGAGTTCGACGGTCCACGCGTAGTAGTCGTCGCCCTCGTCGTCCTCCTCGGGCTCATCTTCGGCGAGCTCTTCGTCGGCGGCCTCTTCGTCCACCGGGTCGTCCACGGGCTCGTCCTCGACCGGGTCGTCCTCGGCGGGGTCGTCACCCTCGTCCTCCACCATGGGCTCGTCCTCTTCGGGAGCGGGCTCGTCGTCCTCCGGCTCCTCGACGGGCTCCTCCTCCAGGGCCTCGTCCTCCCAGGGGTCCTCACCGTCGATGTCCTCGTCCCAGTCCTCGGGCTCCTCGTCGTCCCATTCGTCCTCGAGGTCGTCCTCGAGGTCGTCGGCGGGGTCGACGTCCTCTTCGGCGTCCTCCTCGGCTCCGTCCTCGGCGTCGGTGGTGGACTCGTCGAGCAGGGGCGGATCGGTGCGGCGGTCCACGGGACCCATGGTCACGGTGAAGCCGTCCTCGAACCGGTGGCTCTCGCCCAACCCCAACAACACGGGCTCGTCCGTAGGCTCACCCCCGTCAGCACTATCCGTGCCGTCCTGCCCGTCAGCGCCGTCCTCTCCCTCCGCACCGTCTTCCCCGTCAGCGCCGTCCGCCGCCGGTGCGGCCGGGTCGTCCTCCTGAACCGGACCCTCCGTGTCGCCGTCCGTCCCCGAACCGCCGTCGCCGCCGGAACCTCCGTCACCCCCGGAGCCCCCACCACCTCCGGACCCGCCGGAATCTCCACCGCTGCCGGAACCTCCTCCGTCACCACCGGAACCGCTGCCGCCTCCGCCTCCGCCGCCGGAGCCACCACCGCCTCCAGAACCTCCACCGCCCCCGGAACCTCCTCCTGAACCGGAGTCGTCACCGGAGGACCCCGGGTCCTCGGTGGTCTGTTGTCCGTCGCCGCTCGGCGAGATGAACGTCGGCCCACAGGCGCACCCGGGAACGACAAGCAGGATCGCGGCCGCTGAGGCCGCCGTGGTACTACGCACGATCTTCCCCCTCCACTAAGAGGGACGTTAGGTGACAAAACACCACATTTGGGTCAAATGGCCGGAGCTGGACGAACCTGGCCCGGGAAGCAACCGCAACAGGTCCTAGGGTGGCGGTACCGACCAGAGGAGGAACCTCCCGTGGCCCAAGAGATCACCCTCGAGCTCGCCAACCTCGTCCTGGACGCCCAACCTTTCAGCAAGCTGGTTCAGGCCAGGGTCACCGTCTTCGAGCCCCGCAGAGCCGTCCTGGAGGTCGACGTGCGCGACGACCTCCTCCAACAGAACGGATTCCTGCACGGCGGGGTGCTCTCCTACGCGGCGGACAACGCGCTCACCTTCGCGGGCGGCAGCGTCCTGGGCGCCTCAGTGCTCACCAGCGGCTTTTCCATCGAGTACCTGCGCCCCGGCAAGGGCGTCCTACTCAACGCCCGCGCCCACGTCCTGGAGGCCACCCGCCGCCGGGCCGTCTGTCGCTGCGACCTCGTCATGATCGACTCCGAGGGCGCCGAAAAACTCGTGGCCGCGGCCCAGGGCACCATCACCCTCGTCGAGTAACCGGGCCCTCGCGCTTCACAGACCGCTGACGGCCCTCGGCGGCTCGGTTTCGCGGGACAGAAGTTCCAGGACGTACTCGAAGAACCCCTCAGCGTCGATCTCCTCGACCACGCGGGCGTTGGGCTCCAACCCGTGGACGCCCCAGGACATCGCGGAGTAGCCGCGGGTCAGCTCCCCGGCGGTCTCCACGTCCACGTGGTAGGGCGAGGCCGCACGCACCAGCTCGGGGTGGAGCAGTACCGCGGCGGTGAGCGAGTCGGGGTGGGTGGTGCCGTCGATGCCGACGCTGCGGTCGAACTCCAGCGTCGGGCCGCAGATCCTCGTGAAGAACCGGGCCAGCGGGGTGTCCAGCGCGGCGATCCGGTCCAGCTTCTCCTGGCCGAACACAGCCTGCCGCAGCGTGAGCGGGTCCCAGGGCACCACGGTGATGTCGAACCCGGCGGCGAACACCGCCTTGGCCGCCTCGGGGTCGACGTAGAAGTTGAACTCCGCCGCGGCCGTGATGTTGCCGCGCCCGTTGTTCGAGCCGCCCATGACGTACAGCGACTTCACGTTGCCCGCGAAAGCGGGGTCCTTGACCACGGCGGCCGCGATGTTGGTGAGCGGACCGATGGCCACGATCGACAGCTCGCCGGGGCTCTGGGCGGCCATCCGCACCAGGGCGTCCACCGCGTGCTCACCGCCCGGATCCAGACCGTCCTGGTCCATCCGGAGCCCGCCGGAGCCGTCCCCGTGCACGTTCTCGGCGCTCACCCACTCGCGGACGAGCGGCCGGCGGCAGCCGAGGTACACGGGCACGTCGGAGCGCCCGCCCGCGACGTTCAGCGTCATGAAGGCGTTGCGGACCTGCTGGTCGAACCCCACGTTCCCGGCGACCATCGTGATCGCCCGCAGGTCGGCCGCGGGATCCAGGAGCCCCACCAACAGCGCCACGCAGTCGTCCTGCGCGGTGTCGGTGTCGATCACCAGGGGAGTGGTCATCGGTGAGTCCTTTCACGGGGCGGGCCAAGAGCCCGGATCCCGGGCACCGTGTGTCTACCAGCCCTGGTCCCGGCTGTCTAACCTGCGCTGCACGCAGGGGCGAGGCCGAGTAGACCGCAGGCCTTCTGACGAACGGTTCGCTCAGGCCGCGTTCGGGGACTCCAGCCGCACGTTCAGCACCAGCCCCAACGCATCGGCCAGTCGTTCCAGCGTCGTCAGCGTCGGCTGCGTCCCACCGTGCTCGAACCTGGCGATGCTGGACTGCGGCATGCCGCACCGGCGCCCCAGCTCCGCCTGCGACCAGCCCAGCTCCTCCCGACGCAGCCTGACCGCCTCCCCCAACTCGAACCGCAGCCGCGTCTGCTCGTAGGCCTCCTGGGCCTCAGGTCGGCTGAAGCGCTCCGAGGCTCTGAGTCCGGCAATCGTTACACGGTCTGAGGTGCTCATGGTCCCTCCTCGTCAGCAGTGTGGCCCGCTTCCACACACGTTTCCATTGCACGCTTTGCCCGCCGTACCTCGGCGGATTCGCGGCGACTGGTCTTGTAGAACACGGTCAACATGATGATGCGCCGCGCACCGGTGATGAAGGAGGAGATACGCACCTGTCGACCACCGCAGTAGAACCGTAGCTTCCGGAGCTTGCCGTCTAGTTGGCTCGTGTACGGGAAACCGAGGTTCACACCCCGGGACTCAAGGAGATCCAGGTGGAAAAGCGCCTGGGCCCACTCTTCTTCGGAGAGTCCTGCCAGCCATTCGTCTACTTCCGTCTCTAGCTCGACTTTACCCCAGGGGATAGCATCGATGCTATAAGTCGAGGTGTGGCCATGTGAGCTGTTTCAGGAAACCGGAGCAAGTGTCACTACTGCCCGGTATCGGTTGACGCCCAGACCGTCGGGCGGACTCTGAGCCGGCTCATGCCCTCCAACGCAGAAGGGGGCCCTCGACGGGAGGGACCCCCTCGGGGAAGCCTGGAACTGCGACGGAGGTTCGGGTTACCCGAAGCGTCCGGTGATGTAGTTCTCCGTCTCCTTCTTCTCCGGGCGGGTGAAGATCTGGTTGGTATCGCCCATCTCGATCAGCTTGCCGGGCTTGCCCGGGGCCGAGAGGTTGAAGAAGGCGGTCCGGTCGGAGACGCGGGCGGCCTGCTGCATGTTGTGGGTGACGATCACGATCGTGTAGTCCTCCTTCAGCTTGTGAATGAGGTCCTCGATCGCCAGGGTCGAGATGGGGTCCAGCGCGGAGCAGGGCTCGTCCATCAGCAGGACGGACGGCTTGACCGCCGTGGCGCGGGCGATGCACAGGCGCTGCTGCTGGCCGCCGGACAGGCCCGAGCCGGGCTTGTTCAGGCGGTCCTTGACCTCTTCCCAGAGGTTGGCGCCCCGCAGCGACTCCTCGACCAGCTCGTCCGCCTCGGACTTGCTCATCCGCTTGTTGTTGAGCCTGGCCCCGGCGATCACGTTGTCGTAGATGGACATCGTGGGGAACGGGTTGGCCTTCTGGAAGACCATGCCGATCTCGCTGCGGACCATCACCGGGTCGACCTCGCGGCCGTAGATGTCGAGGTCGTCGAGGAGGACCTTGCCCTCGGCGCGGGCGCCGGGGGTGACCTCGTGCATCCGGTTGAGGGTGCGCAGGAAGGTCGACTTGCCGCAGCCGGAGGAGCCGATGAACGCCGTCACCGAGCGGGGTTCGATGGTCATGGACACGTCCTCGACCGCGAGGAAGTCGCTGTAGTAGACGTGCAGTCCGGAGACGTCGATTCGTTTCGCCACAGGGTGTTCCTCGTGTTAGCGGGACTTGGGTGCGAAGAGGCGGCCGATCACGCGGGCCAGGATGAACAGCAACATGACCGTCAGGACCAGTGTCAGCGCGGCTGCCCAGGCCCTCTCGTAGTTGACGGTCCCACCCATGCGGAACTGCGAGTAGATGAACACCGGCAGGCTCATCATCTGACCGTCGAACAGGTTCCAGTTGATGGACACGGCCGACGATCCCGCGGTCAGGACCAGCGGCGCCGTCTCTCCGATAACGCGCGCGATGGCGAGCATGATTCCGGTGGTCAGCCCGGCGGCGGAGGTGGGAAGCACCACCTTGGTGATCGTGCGCCACTTGGGCACGCCCAGGGCGTAGGAGGCCTCGCGCAGATCGCGGGGGACCAAGCGCAGCATCTCCTCGCTGGAGCGGACCACGACCGGGATCATCAGTACGGCCAGGGAGATCGCGCCCGCCGCGCCGTTGGTGTTGCCCGGGCCGAACAGCATCATCCACAGCGCCACCACGAACAGACCGGCGACGATGGAGGGGATGCCCGTCATGACGTCCACGAAGAACGTGATGACCTTCTTCAGCCGCCCCTGGGCGTACTCGACCAGGTAGACGGCGGTGAGCACGCCGATCGGCACCGAGATGAGCGTGGCCATGCCGGTGATCGCCAGGGTGCCGACGATCGCGTGGTAGACGCCGCCCGCGTCCATGCTCGGCAGGACGCCGTTCATCGACACGGTGAGGAAGTACCAGTCGAAGCGGTCGATGCCGTAGCCGGCCACCGTGTACAGCAGCGACACCAGCGGGGCCATCGCCAGCAGGAACGCCGAGTAGACCAGCGCGGTGACCAGACGGTCCGTGGCTTTGCGGCGGCCCTCGATCCGCACCGAGGCGGTCACAACGATCACCGTGTAGGCGACGCCGGTCAGCAGGGCCCACAGGACCACACCGAAGGAGGAGAAGGCGGCCAGCACACCCGCGACCACCATGCCGCTGGCGACCAGCAGGACCAGCGGGAAGCGGTTGGGCAGGGCGCCGGAGGTCAGGTTGTTCTCGGCCGAACCCGTCTCGGGGCCGGGGACGGGAGGCTGCGTGGTCGTCATGCTCATGCGGACTCCTTGTTGCCCCGTGCCACGACGTAGCGGGCGCCCATGTTGACGGCAAGGGTGATCGCGAACAGCACCAGACCGGCGGCGATCAGCGCGGAGACGCCGTAGCCGGTGGCCTCGGGGTACTGGAGCGCGATGTGCGCGGCGATGGTCTGGTTACCGCTCTGCAGCAGGTTGAAGGAGATCGCCAGGGAGGGGGAGAGGATCATGGCGACCGCCATGGTCTCGCCCAGCGCGCGGCCCATGCCGAGCATGGCGCCGCCGACGATCCCGGACTTGCCGAAGGGCAGGACGGCGAGCCGGATCATCTCCCAGCGGGTGGCGCCCATGGCGAGTGCGGCCTCGCGGTGGCCCTGCGGGACCTGGTGGAACACGTCGCGGGACATCGCGGTGATGATCGGCAGGATCATGACGGCCAGGACGATCCCCGCGGTGAGCAGGGTCCGGGCGGAGGTGGAGGCGGGGCCCGAGAAGAGCGGGATCCAGCCGAGGTAGTCCGTCATGCCCTCGTAGACCGGGACCAGCTGCGGGGCCAGGACCATCATGCCCCAGAGGCCGTAGACCACGCTGGGGATGGCGGCGAGCAGGTCGACCAGGTAGCCGAGCGTCGTGGCGAGCCGTCGGGGCGCGTAGTAGACGATGAACAGCGCGATACCGATCGCCACCGGGGTGGCGAGCAGGAGCGCGATCCCCGCGGCCAGGACCGTTCCGAAGGCCAGTGCGGCCACACCGAACGACGGGTTCTCCCGCACGTTGGCGTTCCACGACTGGGTGGTCAGGAAGTTCGCGTCGTTGGCCAGCAGTGATGGCCAGGCCTGAACCAGAAGGAACGCCGCCACGCCGGCGAGGATGATCAGGATCAGGATGCCCGAGCCTCGGGCGAGCCCGGCGAAAACGACATCGCCGATCCGGCGCTTGCCCGCGGGCGGTGGTGCCGCCTTGGGCGCGTCCGTGGTCGTCATGGATTCTCCGGTTCGGAAAAAGGTTGCGGGGCTGGTCGATCGGTCCGCGTCCGGCACTGGACGGCGGTGGACCGCACGATGGATGACCGCCGTGTCACGGTCAACGCGCGGACAACAGCCAAACCGCGCCGAATGCGAAGGTAGGCGCAGGAGGTGACCAGTTGTCCCAGAGAAGGTGAACGGGAGATGAACGTGATGTCGCACCACCGTGGCGCAAAGGGGTTCGGACGGTGAATGTGACAAGCCGCACGTCAGAGAAGCCTCAGGCCAGCGCCCGAAGGGTCCCCTCGGCGACGGTGACGGTTCGCCGGGAGCGGAGCGCGGCGGCTTGTCGCGGGGGTCAGCCCCGACCGTCGCCCGGAGCGAACATCACGTCCGTGTCCCACATAGAGAAGCCGAGGGACTCGTAGAGGCGAACCGCTGCCTCGTTGTCGCCGTCCACGTACAGGTGGACCCAGGGCAGCCCGGCGTCACGCAGGTGGACCAGCCCGGCCAAAGTCAGGGCGCGGCCCAGCCCAGTGCCCTGCCAGGCGGGGTCCACACCCACCACGTAGACCTCGCCCACGGGCTCGTCGTCGCTGAGCCCCGCGCCGTCGGCGTGTGTCTTGGTCCAGTGGTAGGCGGCGATCGAACCGCTGTTGGTGGCCGCCACGAAGAAGCCCCGCGGGTCGAACCAGTCCTCGACCTCCCGTTGGAGCAGGTCGTCCAGGGTCAGTCCGCCCTGCTCGGGATGGTCGGCGAAGGCGCGCGTGTTCGCCTCCAGCCACGCCTGCTCGTCCTGGCCCACCACGAACGGGCGGATGCGGACCTTCTCGGCGACATCGGGCCGCAGCGCGGGTTCGGGCAGCCCGGGCGCGGTCCACGGGCCGCCGGGTACCTCGGGGCCCAGGTCCCGCAGGGGCATCCGCATCTTGTGGAGCTCGCGGGCGGGGACCCACCCGTCGGCCGTCGCCAGCGAGACCGCTCCGGGCGTGCACCCGTGCGCCCAGACCCGCACCCCGTCGGGCCCGGCGTCGTCGCGGACCGAACGCAGCAGCGCGGAGCCGTGCCCGCCGCGCCGATGCGCGGGGTCTACCACGACCTCACCCGAGTCGGGCTCGCCCTCGACCCGTTCCACGAAAGCGAAGCCCACGACCCGGCCGCCTTCGGAGACCACGTGGAAGCGGCTGCTGCCGGAGGGCGCTCCGTGCCGGATCCGCAGCAGTGTGTGCTCGGACAGGGCGGCGACTCCGTCGGCGGCGCGCGCGGCCTCGGCCATCGCGAGGACGGGCTCGGCCAGTTCCGGTGCGAGGTTGTCGGTGACTAGCGGGGTGCTCATGAGTCTGGATCCTAGATCCTGTCGGTCGAATCACGGGATCCGACGCCCGCATGGGCTTGCATGGTGACCAACGACCCAGGTCAGCGGGGTACGCGGTAGCGCGACGGGCCGTGGAACGGCTTCGGGGCCCAGAGGTCGCTCCGGGCCCCGAAAGCGCGTGGATCGCGTGGAGTGCGGTGAAGTGGTGCGGTGACCGGTCAGCTCTTGCGGCGCCTGCCCTGGTAGCCGCTGCCGAGCCGTACCCGGCGGGTGGGGGCCATCGGAGTGGCCAGCAGCAGGGCCAGCAGGAACGCGGCGAGCAGGACGGCCGGGGCGATCGAGGGCCCCATGTCCGAGTGGTCGGCGGCGATCTCGGTCTCGTTGTCGGCGTTCTCGTCCGAGGTCGGTGTGACCAGCGGGAGCTCGGCCAGGTCCTCGGCGGCTCCCGGGGAGAGGTCAGGCAGGTCCGCCTCGTTGCGGGGAAGCGTGGGGATGTCGGCGCCGCTGGTGGGCACGCTGCTCACGCTCGAACGCGGTGTCCGGTCGGGGGTACTGGATCCGGGGGTGCCGGATCCGGGGGTGCTGGACGGGGGCCGGTTGTTGTTGCCACCGGACCCGCCACCCGTGTTCCCCGTGTTCCCCGGTGTGGACGGGGACGTGGGGGACGGCCTGTTCGACTCGGGGGGCGCAGAGCCGTCCGTCTCGGTGGGGTCCGGCGACCTGGTGTGGTCCGGCGTCCTCGTGGGGTCCCCAGTCGGCGACGGTGAGGGTTCCCGGGTCGGTTCTTCGGTCGGCTCCTCCGTGGGCTCCTCGGTCGGAGTGGGGGAGGGCGAGGGCTCCGGGGCGGTGGCCGTCACGGTCCAGGTGTGCGACCGGACTTCCTTCACCTGGTCCTCGGCGATGCCCTCACACTGTCCCTCGACGGCCGCCGCGTATAGGAGGGTCGCTGTCACCACGGTGGTTTCCTGGATGGGGGCGCCCGAGACGGTGCTGGTGGCAAGTTGACCCGAGGAGAGCCTGGTCGCGGTGAGGCCGCCGGCCGGGAACTCGGAAGCGTCGGTCTGCAGACCGAGCAGGCAGATTTCGAGGCCCCCGGTGTTGGTCACCGTGAGCGTGTTCGACACCTTCTCGCCCAGCCCGACATCGTTTGCCGGGTTCTCGAAGGCAATGACGGCGGAAGGGCCTGGCTCGGCGTGTGCCGGAGACATCACGGCGATCAGTGTGCAACCGACGAAGGCCGCGCCGACGACACTGCTCAGGCGGGGTCTGTACGGGGCGTGGGTAGCGGGGGTCGTCGCAGCGGGGGCTGGCATCGGTGCGGTCTCACTCCTCCGGGGGCGCGCCATGGCGGCTCTGGCCGCACCCGGCCGCGGGGCTCCGCCACGCCTGCGATGCCCCGGCTGTTGGGTGCCCCACCGATCTTAGGGCGTGTGCCCTCTGAGTACGAGTGCGCACGCCGTGCTTTCGGGACCGACCTTGCGAAGATGGCCCAAAAGAGCTCAAGGGGTCACAAAAGGACTCCGGGGCGCCTTCGCGTGAAAGCGGGCGCCCCGGGGTGGTCGTGGCCGGTGAGGTCTCGGGTCCTACTTGGCCCCGGCCTCCGCGGACCGGGCGGCGGGAAGCTGCTCGGCCGCCTCGGCGGGGGCGTTCGGCGCGGCCGCCTTGGTCACGGGGTCCGGCACGAAGCGGTAACCCACGTTGCGGACCGTGCCGATGAGGGACTCGTACTCCGAGCCCAGCTTGGCGCGCAGGCGGCGGACGTGGACGTCGATGGTCCGGGTGCCGCCGAAGTAGTCGTAACCCCAGACCTCCTGGAGCAGCTGCGCCCGGGTGAAGACCCGGCCGGGGTGCTGCGCCAGGAACTTGAGCAGTTCGAACTCCTTGAAGGTGAGGTCGAGGATGCGCCCGCGCAGGCGGGCGATGTAGGTGGCCTCGTCGATCACGAGGTCGCCGCGGCGGATCTCGTCCGGGTCGTCGGACCCGGCGTCGGCGGAACCGACGGCCAGTCGGAGTCGGGCCTCGACCTCGGCGGGCCCGGCGGTGGCCAGGATGAAGTCGTCGACCTGCCAGTCCGGGGTCAGCGCCGCGACGCCGCCCTCGGTCAGGATGACCAGCAGTGGGCAGTCCAGCCCGGTGGTCTCCAGCAGGCGGCAGAAGTTACGGGCCGCCGCCAGGTCCGTGCGCGCGTCGACCAGAATGGCGTCGACCGGGGCTCCGGAGTTCCCGCCGGCCCCTGAGGCCAACAGTGCTCCGGCCTCCGCGGGCGCCACCCGTACCGAGTGCAGGAGGAGTCCGAGCGCGGGAAGAACGTGGTCGGACGGTTCGTTCGAGTTGGTGAGTAGCAGCAGATGGCTCATGCGTCTCTTCTCGTCGGCCCGCTTGTGACGGGCGATCGAAGGCGCCATTGCCCCCGGTGAAGATTTGTTTAATACGTCGCCTCCGAGCAACACCAAGGATAATCAACAGATGGCGAAGTGCACTATCCGGTACTGGGCATCCGCGAAAGAGGCAGCTGGAACGGCCGAGGAGACGGTTGAAGCCGACTCCCTCGCGGCAGCCCTCGAAGCGGCGTGTCACCTGCACCCCGATGACCGTTTCCGGCGCGTACTGGGGGCTTCCTCGCTCCTGGTGGACGAGAACCCGGTCGGTCGGCGGGCGCACGGTGAGGTCGCGGTCACGGACGGGACTGTGATTGAGGTCCTACCGCCCTTCGCGGGTGGGTGAGGGGTCGGACAACATGGCGGAATCGGAGCGAAATATGCCGGAAACCTCGGAGTGGCCGGGGAAGGCGCGGGTGGTCATGCTCGGCAAGTCCGGGTGTCATCTGTGCGAGGACGCGTGGTCGGTCATCGAGCGGGTGACGGACGAGCTCGGAGTGGGCCGCGCCGAGCAGGATCTGGCACAGGTGTCGGAGGCGGACCACGAGGAGTATTGGGACAAGATTCCGGTGACCTTCGTGGACGGCCGCCGCCATGACTTCTGGCGGGTGTCCGAGGAGCGGCTGCGTTCCGCGCTGTCCTGACGGCCCCTTCCCTGGCGGGCCCGCTCTCCTTCTTCTTCCCTGGTCCCTTCTCCCTTCTCCCCTTCTCGCGCGCTCGCGCGCGAAACGGCGCCGCGTGTCCACGGCAGTGTGTCTGCCAATGGCACCGGCGCCTTTTTGGCGTCCGGTTGTCCTGAGGTTGCGGTCCGCTGGTCTGCCCGGAAATGGGGTTGATGTGATCTTCCGTTTCGGATCCCGCCGCCAGGGCCCAAATTGTGTGAACCCGGGTCGCCCGCATCACACCGGGCCCCACTTTGTGCGTGCTTTCACAAGCACGTAATCTGGGGTTCCCACAATCAGCAGGGCGGGGGAGGTGCGCGGTCGCGGCGGTTGGCGCCGGATTCGCGCGCTCCGCACACCGCCCGAACCGACCGCCCCCAGGAGCGCCACCCTGTGACAAGTCGCCCGCCCAGGCCCCGGGAGAGGGGAATCCCGGAGGCCACCGTCGCCCGACTTCCGGTCTACCTCCGCGCTCTGCAGGCCCTTCAGGACCGAGGCACCGCCACAGTCTCCTCCGAAGGGCTGGCCGGCGCCGCCGGTGTGAACTCGGCGAAGCTCCGCAAGGACCTGTCCCACCTGGGGTCCTACGGGACGAGAGGGGTGGGTTACGAGGTCGAGTACCTCATCTACCAGATCTCACGTGAGCTTGGTCTCACCCAGGACTGGTCAGTGGCTATCGTCGGCATCGGCAACCTGGGGCGCGCTCTGGCCAACTACGGGGGCTTCGGGACCCGAGGCTTCCGGATCGCGGCCCTGCTCGACGCCGACCCCGAGGTGGTCGGCCGGACCGTAGCGTCGCTGGACGTGAGGCATATTGACAGCCTGGAGGAGGTTGTGCGTTCCAGAGGCGTTTCCATCGGTGTGATAGCCACGCCGGCCGGATCCGCCCAGGGGGTCGCCAGCCGCTTCGTGGAGGCAGGGGTGACCAGCATCCTCAACTTCGCCCCCGTCGTGCTGAATGTGCCGGACGGGGTCGATGTGCGTAAGGTCGACTTGTCCATCGAACTCCAGATCCTCGCCTTCCACGCGCAGCGCAGGGCCGACGGCGACGGTCAGGCGAACCGGGCGGGACTGGAAGTGACATAAGACGAATCGGGTCCTGGGGCAGGGGTCCCAAGACCCGTGTGGCGGTGGCGAAGAGCGAGCGTTCGCCGCGGTTCGGGGGTTGACGAGGGGGGTCCTCGGCCGTACCCGAACATGGAGAGACCTAGTGCCTGCATAGGAGTGCGGATGAGTGTCCTGGCCGTGGGGTTGAGCCATCGGAGTTCGCCGGTGGCGCTACTCGAACGTGTCGCGTTGAACGGACAGACGCGCGCCAAGGCGGTCGGTGAGATGGTCGGCTCCGACGCCGTCAACGAGGTCATGGTGGTTTCCACCTGCAACCGCACCGAGATCTACGCCGACGTGGTGGGGTATCACGGCGGGGTCGCCGCCATCACCGAGCTCCTCGCCTGGCACACGGGCGTGACCCTCGGCGAGCTCTCCGACCACCTCTACGTGCACTACGAGGACAGCGCCGTCCAGCACCTGTTCTCTGTCACCTGCGGCCTGGACTCCATGGTGGTCGGCGAGGGCCAGATCCTCGGCCAGGTGCGCAACTCCCTCAAGGAGGGCCAGGAGACCGGTTCGGTCGGCCGGGTCCTCAACGACCTCGGCCAGCGCGCCCTGCGCGTGGGCAAGCGCGCCCACACCGAGACCCACCTGGACCACGCCGGGGCCGACATGGTGAGCTTCGGCCTCACCGTCGCCGCCCGCGACCTTGCCGAACCCGTCGTCCGCCACCACCCCCAAACGCTGACTTCCGCGCAGTTCCCTTCTCCTGCTCCGAACCCCGCCCTTCCCGCTGCGGACGTCACCCCGCCCGCCGGATGCCCCATGTCCGCCCAAGGCGCCCCAGCTGAGCCGAGCGCCGCTGAGCGGACCGCACTGGAACAACTGGCGCCCCGCACCCTCAGCGCCGAGCTCCCCTCCGGCCCGCTCGCCGGCACCCGCGTGCTGGTCCTCGGGGCCGGTTCCATGAGCGCGCTGTCCGCCAACACCGTCGCCCGTCAGGGCGCCGGAACGGTGATCGTCGCCAACCGCACCCAGGAACGTGCCGCCCGCCTCGCCGAGTGCCTCAACGAGGCCTATGACACCGTGCGCGCCCGCTCCGTCCCCTTCGCCGAGGCGGCCCGGGTCCTCGCCGACGTCGACCTGGTCATCTCCTGCACCGGCGCCCAGGGTCTGGTGCTCACCGCCGCCGACGTGGCCGCCGCCACCGAGGGCCGCGTGCGCCCCCTCGTCTTCCTCGACCTCGCGCTGCCCCGCGACATCGACCCCGGGGTACGCGAGCTGCCCGGGGTCCGCCTGGTGGACATCGAGGACCTGCGCCAGGCCGTCGCCGCCGGGGCCGGCCACGACACCGGCCGCTCCAGCGCCCTGCCCCTCGTGCGCGAGATCGTCGACGAGGAGGTCAACGACTTCCGTGCGATCCGCCGAGCCAACGAGGTCGCTCCCACCGTCGTCGCCCTGCGCGCCCAGGCCCGCGACGTCGTGGAGTCCGAGCTCTCCCGCCTGCACGGCCGCCTCCCCGACGACCTGGACGAGCGCACCCGCGAGGAGATCGGCCGCGCCATGCGCAGGGTCGCCGACAAGCTCCTGCACAGACCGACCGTGCGCGTGAAGGAGCTGGCCGCGGCCCCCGACGGGGAGGCCTACGAGGCCGCCCTGCGCCAGCTGTTCGATCTCGACCTCCAGACCCAGCAGACCCCGAAGGCCCCCGGGCCGGTGGCCGACCCCGTCCGTCCGACCACGGCCGCGCGGACCGCACAGGAGAAGGCATGACCGCTGAAGGCACCTCGGCTGAGGGCACGACCGCCGCACCCGCCAAGCTCGGCACTCGCCGCAGCACCATGGCCACCACCCAGTCCCAGGGCGTGGCCGACACCATCACCGAGCGCACCGGTCAGGCCATCGAGCTGGAGCTGATCACCAGCTTCGGCGACGTCACCAAGGCCCACCTGACCCAGCTCGGCGGTACCGGGGTGTTCGTCAACGCCCTGCGCGACGAACTGGTCGCGGGCACCATCGACTTCGCCGTGCACTCGCTCAAGGACCTGCCGACCGCGCCCGCCGAGGGCCTGGTCCTGGCCGCGATTCCCGAGCGCGACGATCCCCGCGACGCCCTGTGTGCCCGGGACGGCCTCAAATTCGCGGACCTGCCCGCCGGGTCCAAGGTCGGCACCGGCTCCCCGCGCCGCGTCGCCCAGCTGTCCGCCCTGCGCCCCGACCTCGTCTACGTGCCCATCCGCGGCAACGCCGAGACCCGCCTGGGCAAGGTCACCTCCGGCGAACTCGACGCCGTCGTCCTGGCCTACGCCGGACTGGGCCGCGTGGGCCGCCGCGACGACGTCACCGACGTCTTCGAGCCCGAGCAGATGCTGCCCGCTCCCGGCCAGGGCGCCCTGGCCGTGGAGTGCCGCACCGAGCGCGCCGACGCCGACCTCGCCTATCTGTCCTCGGTGGACCACCCGGGCACCCGCGCCGAGGTCGTCGCCGAGCGCACCGTCCTGTCCGAACTCGAAGCCGGGTGCGCCGCCCCGGTCGGCGCCTACGCCGAGTACACCGAGGGCCGCCTGCGCCTGCGCGCCGCCGTGGTCGCCACCAACGGCGCCACCGCAGTGCGCCGGGAGCGGACCGTCGACCTCGCCTCGCCCGAGGACCTCGACACCGCCGTCGGGCTCGGCCGCGACCTGGCCCGGCAGATGATCGCCGAGGGCGCCGACCGCATCGTCGCCGAGGCCTTCGCCGAAAGGGACACTCCCTAGACGCCCACAGAACCACCCGGGTAGCGCCTGGCGCCGCACGGGGGAACACCAGCGCGGGTCGCCCCCGCACCGTCACCGCCCCGGAGTCCGCGCCCCGGGGCGCAGGCGACCCACACACGAGGAGCCAGTACGTGAACGCCAACGCCAGCCCCCAGCCGGAGGAACCGCGTCACCGCGCACGCGTTCCCGGTCATGTCGCCCTGGTCGGTTCCGGACCGGGCGGTGCCGACCTGCTGACCCTGCGCGGCGCCGAGCTGCTGCGCCGCGCCGACGTGGTCATCACCCTTCGTGAGCCCGCCGCCGACGAGCTCTCCGTCTTCCGCGACGAACTCCTCGCGCACTGCTCCGAAGACGTCTCGGTGGTCGAGGCCGCCGAGTGCGGCGGTGACATCAACACCCTCGCCGTCACCCGCGCCCGCGAGGGCCAGCGGGTCGTGCGCCTGTACTCGGGCGACCCCTTCTTCGGCTGCCGCGGCGCCGAGCTGGTCGCCGCCTGCAAGGAGGCCGGGGTCGAGGTCGAAGTCGCGCCCGGCGTCTCCTCGATCACCTCCGTGCCGACGTTTGGCGGTATCTCTCTGCTCGCCGACGGCCAGCCCGAGCTGCGCGTCCTGCACGCCCGCCCGCACGGCGGCAAGGAGGTCGACTGGCAGGAGGCCGCCGCCAGTGACGCCCCCCTGGTCATCCTGGGCGCGGACGCCCCCGCAGGAGAGGCTCCCGAACACCAGGGGCCCGGGTTCGACGTGGTGTGCAAGACCCTCATCGCCGGCGGCCGCTCCGCCACCACGCCCGTCGCGGTCGTGCGCGCCGGCGGGACCACCCGGCAGACCACCGTCACCTCGACACTGGCCCGCCTGGTCGCCGAGCTCAAGTCCACCGACGCCAAGAACCACCACGTCACCGCCCCCGCGCTGATGATCGTCGGCGCCCCGGTGGCCCGCCAGCCCGAGCTCTCCTGGTACGAGACCCGGCCGCTGTTCGGCTGGCGCGTCCTGGTGCCCCGCACCAAGGAGCAGGCCGCGGCCCTGTCCGACCAGCTGCGCGGCTACGGTGCGGTGCCCGAGGAGGTGCCCACCATCTCGGTGGAGCCGCCGCGCACCCCGCAGCAGATGGAGCGCGCCGTCCGCGGCCTGGTGACCGGCCGCTACCAGTGGATCGCCTTCACCTCCGTGAACGCCGTGAAGGCCATCCGCGAGCGCCTGGAGTCCTACGGCCTGGACGCCCGCGCCTTCGCCGGGGTCAAGGTCGCGGTGGTCGGCGAGGCCACCGCGCAGGCGGTGCGGGAGTTCGGTATCCAGCCGGACCTGGAGCCGCCGGAGGACGCCCAGTCCAGCAAGGGCCTGGTGGAGGTCTGGCCGCCCTACGACGCCGAGATCGATCCCATCGAGCGGGTCCTGCTGCCGCGCGCGGACATCGCCACCGAGACGCTGGCCGCCGGTCTCACCGACCTCGGTTGGGAGATCGACGACGTCACGGCCTACCGCACCGTGCGCGCCGCGCCCCCGCCCCAGCCGGTCCGCGAGGCGATCAAGGGCGGCGGATTCGACGCCGTGCTCTTCACGTCCTCGTCCACGGTGCGCAACCTGGTGGGGATCGCGGGCAAGCCGCATAACACCACTGCCATCGCTGTGATCGGCCCGGAGACCGAGAAGACCGCGATCGAGTTCGGGCTGCGCGTGGACGTCGTGGCACCGAAAGCCTCGGTTTCCGCCCTCGCGGAGGCACTTTCGGAGTACGGTGCGGCCAAGCGCAGGGAGGCGATCGAGGCGGGCAAGCCCGTCCTGAAGCCGAGCCAGAAGCGCCGCGGACGCCGCCGCAAGCTCTGACACGAGCTTCGACTCCACCACCACGACTCAGCCGCACCATCCGGGAGCATCCCATGACCGCCGCCAGCTTCGACGCCGAGTTCCCCGTCGCCCGGCCCCGCCGTCTGCGCCGAGGCCCGGCGCTGCGTCGCCTGGTCGCGGAGACCCGGGTGCTCCCGGAGAACCTCATCCTGCCGATGTTCGTCAAGGAGGGGCTCACCTCTCCGGTGCCGATCTCCTCGATGCCGGGCCAGGTGCAGCACACCCGGGACAGCCTGCGCAAGGCCGCCCGTGAGGCGGTCGAGGCGGGGGTCGGCGGGCTGATGCTGTTCGGCATCCCCGAGCACAAGGACAGTGTGGGTTCGCAGGCCGACGACCCGGACGGCGTCGTCCAGGTGGCGCTGCGCGACCTGGCCGCCGAGGTCGGCGACGACATCGTGGTGATGGCCGACCTGTGCCTGTGCGAGTACACCGACCACGGCCACTGCGGGCCGCTGGAGGAGGACGGGCACGTCAACAACGACCTCACCCTGGAGCGGTACGCGTCCATCGCCGCCGCCCAGGCCGAGGCCGGTGCCGCGGTGGTCGCGCCCAGCGGAATGATGGACGGCCAGGTCGGGGCGATCCGCGCCGGGCTGGACCGCGCCGGTTTCCCGCACGTGCCGATCCTGGCCTACGCGGCCAAGTACGCCTCCGTGTTCTACGGTCCCTTCCGGGAGGCCGCCGAGGGCGCGCCCCAGTTCGGTGACCGCTCCGGCTACCAGCAGGACCCGGCCAACGTCCGCGAGTCCCTGCGCGAGGTGGCCCTGGACGTGGCCGAGGGCGCCGACATGGTCATGGTCAAACCGGGCCTGGCCTACCTCGACGTGGTCGCCAAAGTCGCGCAGTCCTCTCCGGTACCCGTGTCGGCCTATCAGGTCAGCGGTGAATACGCGATGATCGAGGCGGCGGCCGAGAAGGGCTGGCTCGACCGGGAACGGGCGATCCTGGAGACACTGACCTCCTACCGGCGCGCGGGGGCCGAGCAGATCCTCACGTACTGGGCGACCGAGGCAGCCCGCCTGCTCCGGTAGCGCGACCAGGCCTTCGCCCCGGTCGCGGCCGCCGGGCGCCGGGCCATCCACCCGGCCGCGCCCGCACCGACGACGACCGGGAGTCTTGATGGCCGACGTGCTGTACCGACGGAAACGACGCCACGCTACGGACAGCATGCTGGAGTCGGCGCTGCGCTACGCCGAACTCGGCTGGCCGGTGGTCCGGGGCGCGGCCCCGGGCGAGGACCGCGCGTGTACGTGCGACCGGATGGGCTGTCCCGACCCGGCCGCCCACCCGGTCACCGCCGCCTGGGGCGTGGAGGCCAGCACCGACACCGAGACCATCCGCCGCTGGTGGACGGCGAGCCCGCAGGCCAACATCGTGCTTCCCACCGGCCGGGTCTTCGACGTTCTGGACGTACCCCGCGAGGCCGGGGTGATGGCTCTGGCCCGGATGGGCCGCGCGGGTGTACCGGCGGGCCCGGTCGCCGCCCTGGACGCGCGCTATCTGTTCTTCGTCGCCACCCGTTCCCCGATGGACGAGGACGAGTGGTGGTCCTGCCATCTGGACTGCGTCCCCGAGGCGGTCGAGGCGATGCCGGGCCTGCGCTGGCACTGCCGGGACAGCTTCGTCCTGGGTGCCCCCTCCGTCCTGCCCTCCGGCGGGCGCGTCACCTGGATCCGCACTCCGCGAGGCATGGAGGGTTCGGTGGTTCTGCCCGACCCCATCGCGGTCCTGGACATCCTCAACGACGCCAGCGAGGAGTTCGCCCACCCGGGCGCCTGACCGGAAGCGGATGGTGTGGCCGTATCCGGCCACAGCGGTCCGGGCACACTGTGTGATGCCCTAGCTTCGTCCGGGTGAGAGAACGCACCACGAACCATCCCCTGCGCCTACGCCTGATGGCCCTGTGCGCCGCCGCTGTGCTGTCCGTCAGCGCCTGCCGCGACGGCGACGACCAGTCCGCTGAGGCGGACGGGTCAGAGGAGAGCGTCGCTGAGGCGGACGCCGCCCCGGTGGAGAGCGGTCCCCTGGCGGGCCAGGAGGACCTGTCCGAGTACGGGATCACCTACCGGGTCCCCGACGGCTGGAGCCAGCCCCCCTCCCAGCTCGGGAACTTGGGCCTGGAGGGGGACCGCCCCGAGGTCGCGCACGCCGTCACCCGCACGGACGACGCCTACGTCGCCTTCGTCAGCCTTACCGTGATCGATCAGGACACCTCGGACGGGCAGGCCACCTCAACCGCGGAACTCGGGGTCAACTTTCGCCTGATACTCTCGCTGGCCGCCGAGGATTCCTTTGATGACAGCCAGGAACAGTACACCGTTCCCGGCACCGAGGAGGCGACCCGCGTCGACATCATCTTCACGGAAGCGGACCAGGAGCTGACCATGCTGTTCGTGGACACCGGTGCCGGGGCCGTCGCAGTACTCAGCGTGGGGATCGACCATTCGACCCAGCCCACCCCCGACGAAGTACCCGACGGCATCATCGAGGACATCCTCGCCTCGGTGGCCGTCGGATGAGCCCCGTCGTCCTCCGTTGAGCCCGGGTCAGCCGCCGTGTTGGCCGACCCACAGGGCCAGGGCGGTGCGGTCCCGCAGGTCCAGCTTGCGGAGGATGTTGGTGACGTGGTTCTTGGCCGTGCCCTCGGTGATGAACAGGGCGCGGGCGATCTCCCGGTTGGTGGCGCCCGTACCCACCAGGCGGGCCACCTCCCACTCCCGGTCCGACAGCGACGGCGGTGGTTCGGGAGCGGCCTCGGGAACGGGCTCGGCGGGGGCACCTGACCGGCCCAGGGCGGCGACGAGGCGGTCGGCGGCCGGGCCACCCAGGACCGTCTCGCCCCGGGCCGCCTGGCGGATGGCCAGCACCAGTTCGTCGGGCGGTACGTCCTTCAACAGGTAGCCGCGGGCGCCCGCGCGCAGGCCGCCGAAGACGAGTTCGTCGTCGTCGAAGGTGGTGAGGATGACCGCGGGCACCCCAGGGTGTTCGGCGCGCATCCGGCCGATCAGCTCGATCCCGTCCATGCGCGGCATACGGGCGTCCACCAGGGCCACGTCCGGGGGTGGGGCGGCGGTCAGGAACTCCAGGGCCTCCACCCCGTCGGCGGCGTCCCCGACGACCTCGATGCCCTCCTCGATCTCCAGCAGCTTGCGCAGCCCCTGCCGGAGCAGGATCTGGTCGTCCACGATCAGTACCGAAAGCGGCGTCACACGGCACCTCCAGCCGTAACCGTAGCGGTACGGCCGGTCGGAGCCGTGCCCGTGCCCCCACCCTTGCCCGCGGCCCCGGCGGGGACCGTCACCCGGAGCTGGAACCCGCCCCCGGGCAGGTTCTCAGCGTGTACGGAGCCGTCCACCGAGGCCACCCGCTCGCGCAGTCCGCGCAGCCCGAACCCGCTCCGGGCCGCCGCCTCCTCGGCGCCGCCGCCGTTGTCGGCCACCGTCACCGAAACCCCCTCCGGGGAGGCCGCCACCGCCACCTCGACCCGGTCGCCGCCGGAGTGCCGCATGGCGTTGGTCAGCCCCTCCTGGAGCGCCCGGTAACAGACCAGTTCGGCCTCCTGGGACAGCTCCGGCCAGCTCCCGGACTCGGTGAAGGCGATCTGCACCCCGCCGCCGTCGAAGGACTCCGCCATCGCCCGCATGGCCGCCGCGCCGGCGCGCCCTTCCAGTTGGAGCGGGCGCAGGGCCCGCACCCAGCGGCGGGTGTCGGTGAGGGCCTCCCGGGCCAGTTCCCGGGCCTGCTCGACCTCGTCCCAAGCCGCATCGGGGCGGGCGGTGCGGAAGCGCAGGGCGTTCGAGAGGCACATCGTGAGCGCGGTGAGGTAGTGCCCGGTGCTGTCGTGCATCTCCCGTGACATACGTGCCCGCTCCTCGGCGACGGTCAGCTCGCGTACCCGGTCCGCGTGGCGGCGGAGTTCGGCGTGGGCCTCCTCCAGCTCGGCGAGCAGGCCCCGGGTGCGTTCGGCGCGCTGTGAGGCGACCACCAGGCCGATGAACACCATGCCTGACAGAAACACCAGGAACAGCGTCCCCGCCGCGTAGACGAGGCTGATGGCCAGGCCGTTGTCAGGCACGACGGCCACCATGATCAGGGACGACCCGGCGGCCAGGGCCGCGTAACCGAACAGCCCGGCCAGCCCGAAGACCGCCACCGCGTTCATCGAGGCCACACACACGAGCAGGAAGATGGTGGATTGGCCGAGGAACACGGCGCCGAGCGCGGTCACAAGGAAGAGCGCGCTCGCGGCCTTGCGCGGCCACGACGCCCTCGGGGACCACGGCAGGAAGGGCCACAGGACCAGGGCGGACAGCAGGGCGCCCGCGCTGGTCAGGATGGCCGCCGCCAGATGTGGTTCGAGGCTGCTGAGCTCCTCTTTGACGTTTTCGGTGGTGAACACGGCGACAAAGGTCAGAGCGGTGGTCAGCACCGTGCCCCAGAACAGCAGGTCGAGCACTCGGGGCGCCCGGTCCTCGCGCAGCGCGATCCAGGAGGAGAGATCGGGCAGGGAATCGTTCTTCCGCATACTTCGAGAGTAATCGTGACGGGTTCCGCTCAAGGGTGGAGAGAGGTCATGGATTCAGGCACGGCCTGACCATGACCTCTGGCATGTTCGGGGCCTGTGCGGGTGCGTGACCGGGGCGTGCCACGGGGTCGATGTGGATTCCGCGGGGTTTTTCTAACGTGTTGTCCGAAGCCGTGAAAAGCGATTCGGGAGTCGGTGGAGAAATGGCGGAAAGCGCGACGGGAAACGTCGCTGAACAGGAGCAAGTCCCGGCCCCGTGGACGGGTGTGGCCGTGGCCTCGCTGGCAGCGCTGGCCGGGGCCGGGGTGAGTTTGTGGCTGTGGCCGGAGCTTCCGGAGATGGTCCCCAGCGGGAGGGCCGGGCTCGACGGCGAACCCTCGTTGACCCCGCGCTGGCTGTTCGCCGCGGCGATGCCCGGGGTCATTCTGCTGTTGGTCGCGGTCCTGGCCCTCGGGTCGCGCGTCGGGTTGCGGTTCCAGCGGTCGCTCCAGCTGCCGACACCGTGGTCGGGGCGCCGGGTCCGGGTGCTGATGGACCTATTCCTGGTGCTGATGGGGGCCTTCATGCTGGCCGTCCACGTGATCGTGCTCCACGGCGAGGCCGGGCGCGACCTGCCGCTTTCCACCGAACACCTGGTGGTGCTGCTCATGGCCGCCTTTTCGGTCGCCCTGGGACTGACGGTGCCGCTCATGCGCACCAGGGACGGTCTCGACAGCGTGGCCGTCCGTTGGTGGGAGCGGGCGCGCTGGCCGGTGGGTGTCGGCCTCATGCTGACCGGGGTGGTCACCGGGCTCGTCGGACTCCTGGTACCGGGGACTCTGTGGTCGGTCCTCATGGGCGTGCTGATGATGCCCGCGATCCTGCTCGGCTGCGCCTTCCCGTTCGTGGGCGACCAGAGCTGGCGGAACGAGTCCAGGAGTAAAGCATGAATATCGGGAGAACTATGCACAACGGAAAAACCGAAGTCGCCGCGAACGTGTTCACCACCGAGAAACTCACCCGTTCCTATGGCGCGGACGCCGGGGTCTTCGACGTCGACCTCTCCGTGCCGCGGGGCCGGGTCCTCGGGCTCGTCGGCCCGAACGGAGCCGGAAAGACCACGCTCCTGTCCGTCATCGCGGGCACCCGGCGAGCCGGGAGCGGACGCGTGGACCGTGCCGCCGAACGCGTCGTGCTCTGCCCGGACGTTCCCGACTTCGAGCCCTGGCTGACCGCCGCCGAGGTGGTGGAGCTCAGCGCGCGCATCGCACGTGTGCCGGTGACGGACCGGGACGTGGCCGCCGCCCTGACCCGGGTGGGCCTGTCGGAGGCGGCGGACCGCCGCAACGGCCGCTTCTCCCGCGGTATGCGCCAGCGGCTGGGCCTGGCCGCCGCCCTCGTCTGTCAGCCGGACGTCCTCATCCTCGACGAACCCGCCTCCGGGCTGGACCCCCAGGGACGGGTGGACGTCCTCGACCTCATCACGTCGCTGCGCGACGACTGCACGATCATCCTGGCCAGCCACCTGCTCGGTGACGTCCAACGGGTCTGTGACGACGTCGCGGTCCTGGTCCGGGGGCGGCTGGTCTACCAGGGACCGGTGGCGGACATCGCCGACCGGGGCCGCCCCGGCGCCTGGCACGTGCGCGTGCGCGGCTCCGCGGAGCGGCTGACCGAACTCCTGCGGGCCGAGCCCTGGGTCACCACCGCGGCCCCGGTGGAACCGGACTGCGTCTACCTGGAGGCCGCCGACGCCGAGCACGGTGAGCTCGGCGTCCCCCGGCTGCTCGCCGAACACGGCATCCCGCTCGTCGCCATGACGGGTCACGAGGCCGACCTCGAATCCGCCTTCCTCTCCCTCACGAACAGGAGGAGCCGATGAACGGCGCCCTGTACCGGCTCGAAGCCCGCCGACTGCTCCGCACCCACTCGCTCCTGGGCCTTGTACTGCTCTGCGCGGTGGCGGGGGTCGCAGGCCCCGTGCTCGGCTACTTCACCGAGGACCTGGTGAACATGGCCGACCCCGGGATGGGGCTGGTGGCCGACCTGCCGGAGATCACCGCCGTCGACGCCCTGGGCGGCTACATGGAGTTCGCCGCTCCCCTGGGCGTGCTCGTGCTCGTCCTGATGGCGGCGGCCTCACTGTCGGTGGACTTCAGCCCGGGCCGCGCCGTCTTCTACCGCTCCCGGGTCTCGGGCGCGGCGGACCTGATCCTGCCGCGCTTCGCCCTCCCCGCCCTGGCGGCCGGCGTGGCCTTCCTGGCGGGGGCCCTGGTCACGTGGGGGACGACCTCGCTGCTCTTCGGATCCCTGCCCCTGGGTCCGACCCTGCTGGGTGCGCTCCTGACCGCTCTCTACCTGTTGATGGCGACGGCGCTGGTGGCCCTGGTGTCCACCCTCACGGTCAGCACACTGGCGACGGCGGGCTTCTCCCTGCTCGCGCTGGTGGCGGTCCTGGTGGTGGGGCAGATCCCCTTCCTGGCCCACCTGGGTCCCAGCGGACTGTTCCAGGGACAGGCGGCGCTGACCGCGGGCGCCACGGCCCTGGACTTCGTGCCGATGGCGCTGGTGACCGCCGTTCTCACCCTGGTGTTCCTGGGCCTGGCGATCCGCCTCAGCGCCCGCCGTGAGGTATGACCGCCATGACTCCGCTGTTCGTCGGCGTCCTCGTCCTGCTCTCCCTGATGGGGGTGGTCGTGCTGGGCGGGGGCATCGTCCTCGCCGTCGAGACCGCCAGACGCGCGACCCGGGAGATCGGGACGGGGCCTAAGGATCCTCCTGCTCGTCCTGCGCCCACGGCCCCCGCGGGCACCCACTCCGTGGGCCTGGGGCGACAGGTCCGGATCACCCACGACCTCTTGGAGCGCGCGGCCGCCGTGGGAGCGCCCACCGGGGAACTGCGCCAGCAACTGGCAGACCTGGAGCGCCACGCCGCCCGGGTCGACCAGCAGCTGGACGCCTTCGAGGAGTCCCGCGCGGGGGACGAACCCGAGCTCCTCATCCAGCTGCGCCGCCGCGCCGCTGTCATCTCCCGGGTACTCGCCCACATCCGCTCCTACCTCGCGCAGGAGGAGGCGAACCGGTCCAACGCCGAACTCGCCGACACGGTGGGGCGCGTGCGGATCGAGACCGAGGCGCTCAGGTCGATCCGCGCCGAGGACCCGCTGGCGGAGATCGAGCGCCTGCACCGCCTGGCCACCGAAACGGAGGGCGAGGAGCGCAAGTGACACCCCGCCGAACGTTCTGCCGGGTTCTGGGCGAACGGCGGGGTGGTGTGCCCGGATCGGGCGCTGCGCCTAGACCTTCGCGGCGTTGACCACGATGCCGTCGTGGTCGCTGTAGAGCCATTCGCCAGGGACGAACGTGACGTCGCCGAAAGTCACCGGGACGTCCTGGCGCCCGGCGGCGTCCTTGAGGGACTTGCGGGGGTTGGAGCCGAGTGCCTTCACCCCGAGCTCCAGCTGGCCGAGGGCGACGGTGTCGCGCACCGCGCCGTTGATGACCACCCCGGCCCAGCCGTTGCGCACCGCGGCCTCGGCGATCATGTCGCCCATCAGGGCGCTGCGCAGGGACCCGTTGCCGTCCACGACCAGGACGGCGCCCTCGCCGGGGGAGTTGAGGACCTGCTTGACCAGGCCGTTGTCCTCGTGGCAGCGGACGGTGCGGATCGGCCCGGAGAACACCTCGTGCTTGCCGTACTGCTGGAACTGCGTGGAGCAGCTGCGCAGGGTGTCGCCGTGATCGTCGATCAGGTCCGCCGTGGTGAAGTTCGTGGCCATGACAGCTCCGGTCTGTGAGAGAGCGGGTGGACCAGGCCAAAGTTACTCGCCGGTACCACGAGAGGGTGCGGCCGGGGCGCGTGTCTCCTTGGTCGGTACCGCCCGTGTCTTTCGTCGAAATCGCTTCTGGACGGACTTACGGGGGTCCAGCAGGTGACAGGATAAGAACCTTCCCGTCATCCATTCGTGGGAGTCCCGTCACCGGGAAGCCGCCCAGCGTTCCCCTGCTGCCCGAGCGGCTCTTCTCCCCGAACGATCCCAATGGAGAGAGATGTTCTCCGAGATCTTCGCCGTCAGTGCCGCCTGGTCGCGGGCCGTGGTCGACTCGGTCGCGGAGTTCGACCCCTGGGTCCAGCACGCCTTCGACCTGGGGACCGAGCTCCTCCTGGGCGTGTTCGCGATCCTGTTCCTCGCCTCGTGGTGGCGTGCCAGGTCCATCGACTCCCGGACGGTCGGCCTGGCCCTCTTCGCCCCTGTCGCCACGATCGTGGCCTACCTGGTCAGCAACACCATCAAGGGGATCATCGCGCAGGAGCGGCCCTGCCAGGCCATGACCGACCTGGCGGCCATCGCCACCTGCCCGCCCGCTGGTGACTGGTCCTTCCCCAGCAACCACGCCGCCATCGCCGGGGCCGCCGCCGCGACCCTGATCCTCGCCTGGCGGCGCATCGCCGTGGTCATCGCGATCTTCGCCGTCCTGGAGGCCTTCTCCCGGGTCGTGGTCGGTGTGCACTACCCGCACGACGTCACCGTCGGCCTCCTCGTCGGCGCGATCGTCGCGACCCTGGTCTCGCTGCTGGCGGCCCGCCCGTTGACCGCCCTCGTCGACAAACTCGCCGAGGTCAACACCCTCCGCCCCCTCCTGCGGGCCGAAACCCCCGCCCGGGGCCCCGAGGCCGAGCAGATCCGCGAGAACCACAACAGCCGGGTGTAGGGCCGGTCCTTCGCAGCACATGTGCCCCGTCGCGACCCTTCGGCGGGGCACACGTGTATGCCACGGGTTTCAGGGCGTAGGCCATGGGGCCGTGGCATCCTGAGTTTGTGTGGTTTTTCCGCGCAAGGAGCGGCCAAGCCACTCTCAGGGAGGGGAGAAGTTCGCGATGTTGCTGAGTTTCCGCGTGGAGAACCACAAGTCCATCCGTGAGGAGCAGCAGCTCCTCCTTACCCCCACCTACGACGACGCCCGTCCCGAATCGGCTGACTGGGAAGCTGTCACCGTCGCGGGCATCTTCGGTGCCAACGCCTCCGGCAAGTCGAACCTGCTCGACGCGCTTTCCTTCATGCAGGACCTCGTTCGTTGGTCCTTGAATAACGGAGAGCCTGGCAGCGGTATCCACAGGGAGCCCTTCGCGCTGAACGCCGAAGCCGCCACGGAACCCTCCATCTTTGTCGTCGACCTGATGCTCTCCGGGGTGCGTCACACCTATGGCTTCTCGATCAACGGAGCACAGGTTCTCGAGGAGTGGCTTTACACCTATCCGAAGCGTCGCAAGCGCGTCGTCTTCGATCGAGACGGCGCGGAGTTCGAGTTCGGCGACCGCACCCCCGCCAAGCTCCGCCAGGTCAAGGACCTCACCAGCCCTAACGTGCTCTTTCTGACGGTTGCCGCGCGCGCTCTCAACGAGGTGGTCGAGCCGGTGTACCGGTGGTTCTCCGAAGAACTGTTCTTCGCTGAGGAGAGGAGTTCGGAGCCTCCCGCGTGGGTGACCGAACGACAGGTGACCCAGGAACAGTTGACTCGCCTCAGCGAGCTTCTGCGCTCGGCTGACACCGGCGTTCGCTCCGTTGAGCTGAAGACGTGGCCAAGGAACACCGAAGGGGTGTTCGTCTCCCTGGAGGGACGGGTGGTACCGCCGGAGGAGTGGGACGACCTGCGTAAGGAGGAGACGGAGAAGATCGCGCGCGGCGAAGGTGATCCCTCACTTTTTTCGGCTGCCTCCTCAATGATCGCGCAGACGAGCGGACCACCCCCCCGGCTCCTCTTTCACCACGGTGATCCCTCTGTGCGCCCTTTCACCTGGGAGGAGGAATCCCAGGGCACCCGTACACTCACCGTCCTGGGCTATGAGGTACAGCGTGTCCTCGAAGCCGGTGGGGTTCTGGTGGTGGACGAGATCGATGCCCGCCTGCACCCACATCTCTCCGCGCAGGTGATCGCTCTCTTCCAGGACACGGTGAGGAACCCTCATGGCGCGCAGCTCATCTTCACCAGCCATGACGCGGCGCTCCTCGGGCAGATCCGGGGAGAGCGGGTCCTTCTGCGGGATCATGTCTGGTTCGTGGAGAAAGACCTACGCGGACAGACCACTCTCTACCCTCTCAGCGATTTCAAACCCAGAGGCGAGGACAACCGCGCAAGACGCTATCTGGTGGGGCGCTATGGAGGGGTTCCGGACATCGATGAGTCCACTCTGCGAGACGCACTCAGCCAGGGGGATGTCGAAACCAGGGCCTTCGATCCGGAAGGCGTGCCCAGGTGAGCAAGCGAGCCAAACGCCAAAGTGCACTGGGGCGTCAAAAAGCTGTCGACTGGGGAAAACGCAGGATCTACCTGATCGTCTGCGAAGGCGAGACCGAGAAGCGTTACTTCGACACGATGCGCGGGCACCCCGATATTCAGATCCATGCCGTGCACGTCCGTCAGGCGAAGCACCCGCAGCGGGAACGAGTGATCCGTACGGCCCAAGAAGCAGAGCGGAGCAACTACGCCGAGATCTGGGCGGTCTTCGACACCGACGGAGAGGACGTCGCTGTTCTCTGTGAGAAGGCTCGACAAGACGGTATCCGGACGGCCGCCTCCACCCCCACCTTCGAGGCCTGGCTGCTCCTCCACCTCACCGACCAACGCGCGGCTCTCATGAGCGGAGCCAAAGCAGAGAAGGCCCTGAAAGCCCTCCTCCCGAACTGGGGCAAGGGGCGGACACGATTCGAGGACTTTGCGGACGGACTCCAGGACGCCCTGGAACGGGCCGAACGCCTTCCCCCCGGAACGGACCCCAGTACCGGTGTCCACAGACTCGTGCGGGCGATTCTGCGCGGCTGAGGCGCTCAGACACCGCCGGACGCGTTGCGAGGCGGGTCACGGTCGCGGGGGAGGGGACAGCTGACACACTGGTGAGGTGGGTACTCAACAGACTTCAGCAGAGCTCTTCCAGCGGGCGGCCGCCGTCGTTCCCGGCGGCGTGAACTCGCCCGTGCGCGCGTTCGGCGCCGTCGGCGGCACTCCGCCGTTCTTCGTCAAGGGCGAAGGCCCCTACCTCACGGACTCCGACGGTCGCCAGTACGTCGACCTCGTCTGCTCGTGGGGGCCGCTCATCCTCGGGCACGCGAACCCGGCGGTGGTGGAGGCCCTCCACAGCCAGGTCGCGGCCGGGACCTCCTACGGTGCTCCGACCCCCGGCGAGGTCGAGCTCGCCGAGCTGATCGTCGAGCGAACCCCCGTGGAGAAGGTCCGCCTGGTCAACTCCGGCACCGAGGCCACCATGTCCGCGATCCGCCTCGCGCGCGGGTTCACCGGCCGCAGCAAGATCATCAAGTTCGCCGGCAACTACCACGGCCACGTCGACGCCCTGCTGGCCGCAGCCGGTTCCGGGCTGGCCACGTTCGCCCTCCCCGACTCCCCGGGCGTCACCGGGGCCAGCGCCGCCGACACCCTGGTGCTGCCCTACAACGACGTCGAGGCCGTCGAGCGCGCCTTCGCCGAGCACGGCGACGACATCGCCTGTGTCATCGCCGAGGCCTGCCCCGCCAACATGGGCGTCGTCCCGCCGAAGGCCGGGTTCAACACCCGGCTCAAGGAGATCGCGCACGCCAACGGCGCCCTGCTGATCCTCGACGAGGTCCTCACCGGCTTCCGGGTCAGCGCCTCCGGCTGGTTCGGTCTGGAGGGCTTGGCCCCCGACCTCATGACCTTCGGCAAGGTCATGGGCGGCGGTCTCCCCGCCGCGGCCTTCGGCGGCCGCGCCGAGATCATGGACCGTCTCGCCCCGAACGGCCCCGTCTACCAGGCGGGCACGTTGTCCGGTAACCCGCTGGCGACCGCGGCCGGTCTGGCGACCCTGCGCGGCGCCACCCCCCAGGTCTACGCACACATCGACAGCGTTTCCGCGCAGGTCGAGGCCGAGATCTCCAAGGCGCTCAGCGCCGAGGGCGTGACCCACCGGGTCCAGGGCGGCGGCAACCTGTTCACGGTGTTCTTCACCGACCAGGAGGTCACCGACTTCGACAGCGCCCGCACCACGGACACCAAGGTGTTCGCCGCGTTCTTCCACGCCATGCTCGAACAGGGCGTCTACCTGCCGCCCGCCGCGTTCGAGGCGTGGTTCTTCTCCGCCGCCCACGACGAGGCCGCCATCGACAGAGTGGTCGCGGCGCTGCCCAAGGCCGCTCGGGCCGCGGCTCAGGCCCAGGGCTGAAACCCAGGCTCAGGGCTGAGCTGATGCCCGCACCACGGACAGTGCCCGTACCCCGGACAGAAAGACTGCCACGATGACCACGACCACCGTCGTCCACCTGCTTCGGCACGGTGAGGTGTACAACCCCGAGAAGGTCCTCTACGGTCGGCTGCCCGACTACCACCTGAGCGACCGGGGCCAGCGGATGGCGGAGATGGCCACCGACTGGTTCGAGGGCCACGACATCGCGGCCCTGTTCTCGTCGCCGCTGGACCGCACCCAGGAGACCGCGGAGCCGCTGCAGAAGGCGTTCGGCCTCCCGGTGACCCTGGACGACCGGATGATCGAGGCGGCCAACAAGTTCGAGGGCATGTCGCTGTCCAAGAAGTCCGCGCGCGACCCCCAGGTGCTGAAGCGGCTCTACAACCCCTTCAAACCCTCCTGGGGCGAGCCGTACCAGCAGATCGTCGACCGGATGGTCGAGGTCATCAAGGTCGCCCGCCGGGCCGCCTGGGGCCGTGAGGCCGTGTGTGTCAGCCACCAGCTGCCGATCTGGATGGCCCGCCGCGCTGCCGAGGGCAAGCGCCTGTGGCACCGACCCGACCTGCGGGAATGTAACCTCGCCAGTGTCACGTCGCTGACCTTCGCGGATCAGCGGCTGGCCAGCGTCAGCTACGCCGAACCGGCCGCCGTGCTCTACGGTGACGGTCCGTCGCTTCCCGGGGCCTGACCCGTCAGGGTTGCCCGTAGCGGTAAGCTGGGGCCACGGGTGCGGTAGACGTGCGTTTAGTGAGCGTCGTCCTCCCCGGGGCCCGCCCCGGTCGCACCGGCCACCCGCGCCGCGCGCGCGTGTGCCCGGGCGAGCCCAGCAACCGCATCCGAGCCAGCCGGTGTTCGTCACCAGTGGTTCGGCATGTCCGTACTCACTCGTCAGCGAGAAGGTGATCCCATGGGTTCCGTCATCAAGAAGCGCCGTAAGCGGATGGCGAAGAAGAAGCACCGCAAGCTGCTCAAGCGCACGCGTGTGGCTCGTCGCAACAAGAAGTAGGACCGTTCGCGGCGTACGTCGTCTCTCCGCGGGCGCGGGCGGGCCCAGGCACGCCCCGGACGCGGAGACACTTCACTTTCCCTGCCCGGCTCTTTGCCGGGCAATGGAATTTTCTGGGTGAATCACTGTTGTGTTTCACGGGTCGCGGTCGCCGGTTCACCCCAAGCGGGTGAACGGTCCGCGGGCCATCCGGACCACTACCGTCTCCTTCCAAGGAACGTGTCGCCATGGCTCGTGTCGTACTCGTCACCGGGGTCTCCAGCCCCCTCGCCGCCGGGGTCGCGCAGACCCTCAGCAAGGAGCCCGGTGTACGCCGGCTGATCGGCGCGGACTCCTCGCCGCCACCGAGCGGAACCACGGGGGTCGAGTACCAGCACGTCGACCTGCACGACGGCAGCCTGGACCGCATCGTCGCCGAATCCGGCGCGGAGCTGGTCCTGCACCTGGGCCTGGACACCGAGAAGGGCCCCAACCGGGAGGACAACCTCCTGGGCACCATGCGGGTACTGGGCGCGGCCCAGCGCTCCGCCACCGTCCACCGTCTCGTGGTGCGCTCCAGCGCCACCCTGGACGCCGACGACGCCGCCGAGGTCGAGCGGCACACCCGCGGTCTCCAGCGCCGCCGCCCTGACCTGTCCGTGGCCGTCCTCAGGTTCGCGAACCTCATCGGTCCGTCCGTGGACACCCCGCTCACCCGTTACATGGACTCCCGCGTCGTGCCCACCGTCATGGGCCGCGACCCGCGCGTGCAGTTCCTGCACGAGGACGACGGCGCCGAGGCGCTGGTGCGCATGGCGCTCAGCGACCGGACCGGTTTCTTCGACGTCTCCGCGGCGGACGCCGTCCCGCTCTCCCACTGCCTGCGCCGTATCGGCGGCCAGCGCTTCCCGGTTCCCGCACGCGGGCTCAGGGTGCTGCGCGGCGTGGCCAAGCACGGCCGGATCGACTACGCCAGCTCCAGCGCCGCCCGCGCGGTCGGAGCGGGCCTGACCGCCTCCCGGCTGGACCCCGCCCCGTTGAGCCGTGCCCTGGACTGGGCGCCCTCCTACAGCTCCGCCGAGGCCTTCGAGTCCTACGCGCACAGCCGCGGCGGCTCCCCCCGGAACCGAGGCGCCGGTCTGCGCCCGGTCCACGTCCTCGCCCTGGCCCGTGCCACCCTGGGCCGCTAGAACGGATCTCGCCCCTTCCCACGTGATCTTGCTACCAGAAGCAAGTTCGGCGCCGATTTCGCTTCTGGTAGCAAGATCACGGAGGATGTGCGGGTTCTCCTCCGCTACCATGATCCCCGCGCGCCTGAGGCCCCCGGCCAGTTCGCTGACGGTCGGCAGTGACACCGCCGTCCGCCGGGCCAGCTCCGAGCCCCCGATCGACACGACCACAGCCAGCTGCCCGAGCACCCCGCCGTGCCGCGCGGTTCACACCGGCGCTGCCCTCAGCGGGCGGTGAGGGATCTGCGGTGTCTGACGGCGCGTACCGCCACGGCTCCGGCGACGGCGCCCGCCACGGCGGCGGGCACGGCCACCTTCAGTGCCGCCCGGTGCCTGCGGAAGTCGTGCACCGGCCACTCGTGGGTGCGCGCGTACCGGCGCAGGTCCCCGTCCGGGTTGACCGCGTGCGGGTCGCCGACCAGGGAGAGCAGCGGCAGGTCGTTGGAGGAGTCGCTGTAGGCCGAACAGGCCGACAGGTCCCACCCTTCCTTGTGGGCGAGCGCCCGCACCGCCACGGCCTTGGCCGGGCCGTGCAGCAGGTCGCCGTTGAGCCGTCCCGTGTACACCCCGTCGATGCTCTCGGCCTCGGTGCCCAGCGCACCTGTCAGCCCCAGGCGGCGACGGATGATCTGGGCCAGCTCCACCGGGGTCGCGGTGACCAGCCACACCGGCCGCCCGGCGTCCAGGTGGCCCTGCACGAGCGCGCGGGTGCCCTCCCAGATGCGGTCGGCCATGGTGTCGTCGTAGATCTCCTCGCACAGGGAGACCAGGTCCTGGACGTCGTGCCCGGCGACGAAGGCCAAGGCGGCCTCGCGTGCTGCGTTGATGTGCTCGGGCTGCTCGCTTCCGGTCACCCGGAACACCGTCTGCCCCCACGCGAACCGCATCAGGTCCCGGGTGGTGAACAGATCGCGGGAGGCCAGCCCGCGGGCGAAGTGGTAGATCGACGCGCCGCGCATCAGTGTGTTGTCCACATCGAAGAAGGCGGCTCCGGTGCCGGCCGGATTCGGGGAAACGGCGTCGTGTGACACGGTTCTCTCCTGGCTTGGGTGGGGGAGGCGACCCTCCGGATCTCCGGGGTGGCGCTCCCCGCGTACTGCGAGCTTATGACCACCTACGGGCCGAGTGTGGCGACTGCGCGACGCCGCCAAACCTGGTGATGAAGATCACAGTGTCGAACCCGGTTTCGGCCTCCACTCTGCGGGATCTTCCCGGAGACTGTCCCACCCAAAGTGCACGGGGTGCACATCCACCCGTTGTCGTGCAGCATCATTGTCGAGATGGTCACGGTAGGACTGACATTCATAAGCGCGTTGGTGGGCTGGAGCGCCACCGCCGCGCTGACCGCTTATGCCCAACGCCGTCCCAGTGTGGCAGCGATCGCCTGGCTGGTCGCCGCCTTCGGTGTGACGGTCGGTCTCAGCGCCGCGGTGATCGGTGTGCTCTTCGACTTCGGGGAGCTCACCTTCCGACTGCTGCACATCGGTGTCAGCCTCATAGGCCCGCTCTTCATGGCCTGGGGCGCACTGGAATACGCGGTCCGTTCACCGAACGCCCGCTTCACCGCGCGCCTGTTCGTCACCGCCCTGACCGTCGTTCCCCTCGTGGTGCTGAGCGTCGACCGCATCAGCGGCCGGTTCGGCACCGCCTTCCCCCCGCTGGGCGACCACTACGACCTGATCCCCCGCTCGCTGGTCAACGGCGTGCAGGGCTTCGTCGCCATCCTCCTCGTCCTCGCGATCATCGCCGTCGCCCGACGCGGATCCCGCGGTTACGGCATGGCCGACCTCTCGGTGCTGGGGCTGGTCGTCCTCGCGGCGCTCCTCTCCGTCGTGGTCGGCCGGATGGGGCTCGGCTCCCTCGGTCCGCTGCTGATGCTCGGCGCGATCTCCTCCCTCTGGGGTGCCGCGGCACTGGTCGCCAAGCCGCGCCGTGACCTCTACGACGATGACGACGACTACTACGACGACGAGTACGACGACGAAGACGACGAACTCGACGACGAGCCCCAGGAGGAGCCCGTGCGCCGCAAGCGCCGCAACGCCGACACCTACGACGACCTCTACGCGGACGCTCCCGCCCCGCCGCCCAGCAAGCTGCGTGGCGTCATCACGATCTACACGCTCGCCGAAGGCCAGGGCGGCGGGTTCGACCAGCTCGCCAACGCCGTCGTCGCCGAGGTCGCCAAGCGCGAGCCGGATACCCTTCTGTTCGCCGCGCACATCGTGCCCAGCGCGCCCCTCCAGCGCATCGTCTACGCGATCTACCGGGACGAACTCGCCCAGGAGGAGCACGAGCAGCAGCCGCACGTCATGGAGTTCACTCGGCGCCTGACCGCGCACGTGGTGGCCACCAACGTGATCGAACTCTCCCTCTCCGGCGCAGCCGCCAACGACGGCCTCGCCGCCATGCTGATGCCCCGCTGAACAGGCGTTATCCGAGTTGGCACGACCCTCCGGCGAAGGCCGGAGCGCTGTCCCGCGCCCACGAGAGCCTCCGGTGGGCGCAACCGACCCCGGGCGCCGTGCGTCTCAACCAGGGTGAAGTACTCTTCCCTACAGGTTTTTCATGACCGGCACCCGTCGGGTGCCGATGGCGTGTGACCGAGACCGGCCGGATGCCCCAGCCGAGAGCCGCGCCGGAGCCAAAGAAAGTGTGCTGGGAGTCCGATGCGTAAGTTCCTTGTCGTCTTCCTGATCCTTCTCGCCGTGCTCGTCGTGGCGGCGGATATCGGAGCGCGTTCGTTCGCGCAGAACACCCTGGCCGAGAGGCTGGCGCAGCAGATGGAGATGTCCGAGGAGCCCGACGTCTCGATCGAGGGCTGGGCCTTCCTCCCCCAGGTGGTCAGCGGTACCTACACCGAGGTCAACATCGAGGCGGACAGCGCCACCATGGGCGGGGTGACGGTCGAGAAGGTCGAGGCGACCGCCTCCGAGGTCGAGGCTCCGCTGAGCGAGCTCATGAACGAGCCCACGGTGACCGCGGGCCGGGTGGACGGCTCCTTCGTGGTGCCCTACACCTACTTCAACCCGTATCTGCCCGAGGGCATGACCATCAGCACCGAGAACGGCGAGCCCCGCATCAGCGGTGAGCTGGCCTTCCCCGAGCTGGGCCTGAGCACCTCGGTCTCCACCGGCGGCGAGTTCACCGTCGAGGACGACACCCTGTACGTGACCCCGATCGACGTCGAGGTCGGCGACGTCCCCTTCGACGTCGACGGCGTGGTCACGAACATGCTGACCTTCAGCGCCCAGGTGCCCGAGCTGCCCTTCGGTCTGACCGCCACGGACATGGAGGCCACCTCCAGCGGCCTCAAGATCACCGGCACCGGCAAGGACGTCCCGCTGATGGGCTCCGAGGCCGTCTGATGACCCCCGCGACGGAGAAGCTCGGCGCCGACACCCTCGGCACCGAGCTGGGTGCGAGAGCCACGCTCGTGCAGTTCTCCAGCGCCTTCTGCCAGCCCTGCCGCGCCACCCGCCGTGTCCTGGAGGACGTGGCGGGCATGGTCGAGGGGGTGGCCCACGTGGAGGTCGACGCGGAGTCCAGGCTCGACCTCGTGCGTGCATGGGAGATCCAGGGAACCCCTACGGTGTTCGTGCTCGCCGCGGACGGCCGGGTGGTCCTCCGGGCCGGGGGCCAGCCACGCAAGGCGGACGTGATCGCCGCGCTCGGCGAGGTTGTGCTCTGACCCCGGTCGGCCCGCTTCCCTGTCTCACAGCATGGAATGCTCATCTTGTGATCCAGGACACCAGTGACAAGAGCGCGGTCCGGCCTGTAGCGTCTAGGACGTGACTTCCTTGACGAGCGCGTATCTGACGAAGCGACGTGCGGTGGACTTCTGCCGCGTCGCTGCCGCGCTCTGTCCGTGTCCCTAGGGCGGACGGGCACCTCGAGCCCCCGCTCGCTCCCTGCGACTGGCCCCTTCCCGTGCACACGACGGGGACGACCCCTCCTTCCGGAGACGGTCCTCCACAGGTCCCGGCGGACGACGACGGACGTTCACCAGCTTCGTCTCCACGCCGACGGTCTGTCTCCGTCACATTCTCCTGTGCCCCGGGACGGCTCGCCACCGCCGCGACCGCCCTACCCCACGCGTAGAGCTTCCCCTTCTCCTATCTGTTCCCACGGAGCAGCGATCAGGGCTGGGGAAGCCGCCTGAGACCCCTGTTCCGGGCACCGCGCCCCCGGAACGCGACGCACCGACCGCACACGCGACACCGCACTTCGAACACAGGAGGTTCCCCATGAGCCGCTCCGACGTCCTTGTGGACGCCGACTGGGTGGAGGCTCACCTGGACGACGCCAACGTCGTTCTCGTCGAGGTGGACGAGGACACGTCCGCCTACGACAAGGGCCATATCCCCGGCGCCGTCAAGATCGACTGGAAGACGGACCTCCAGGACCCCGTCCGCCGCGACTTCGTGGACCAGACCGGTTTCGAGAAGCTGCTGTCCGCCAAGGGCATCGGCAACGACGACCAGGTCATCCTGTACGGCGGCAACAACAACTGGTTCGCGGCCTACGCCTACTGGTACTTCAAGCTCTACGGCCACGACAACGTCCGTCTGCTTGACGGCGGCCGCAAGAAGTGGGAGCTCGACTCCCGCGAGCTCGTCGAGGAGGTCCCGGAGCGGTCCGCCACCGAGTACAAGGCCAAGGAGCAGGACTCCTCGATCCGCGCCTTCCGCGACGAGGTCGTCGAGGCCATCGGCACCAAGGACCTGGTCGACGTCCGCTCGCCCGACGAGTTCACCGGCAAGCTGCTGGCCCCCGCGCACCTGCCGCAGGAGACCTCGCAGCGCCCGGGCCACATCCCGACCGCGCGCAACATCCCGTGGGCCAAGACGGCCAACGAGGACGGCACCTTCAAGACCGCCGAAGAGCTGCGCGAGCTCTACACCGAGGCCGGGGTGGACCTCGACAAGGACATCATCGCCTACTGCAGGATCGGTGAGCGCTCCTCGCACACCTGGTTCGCCCTGCACGAGATCGTCGGCCTGGAGAACGTCAAGAACTACGACGGCTCGTGGACCGAGTACGGCTCCCTGGTGGGCGTGCCGGTCGAGCTCGGAGAGGCGGAGGCCAAGTGAGCGACACCTGCGGAGCACCTGAGGGCGGCGTGGCACTGGCCGACGTCGACGCTGGCAACCAGGCGGTCATCCAGGGCACGGTGACCCGTGACGGTCAGCCCCTGCGCGGCGCCTACGCCCGACTGCTGAACGACTCCGACGACTTCGTCGGCGAGGTCGCCACCGGCGACGAGGGCACCTTCCGCTTCTTCGCCGCCGACGGCGACTGGAAGGTGCGGGTACTGGCCTCCCAGGGCTTCACCGGCGAGTACGCGGTGAAGGCCGAGGTCGGCAAGGTCATCGACGTCCAGGTCCAGGCCTGACCTAACGGACACAGCGCGAACGGCGCCGGTGCCGACGGAGCGATCCGTCCGGTACCGGCGCCGTTCGCGTTGCCCGGAGGCTGCCGGGTTTCAGCGCTCCCGGGGCGGAGGCGCGGGCTCCTCCTCCGGCATTACGTACCGCTCGGCCAGCTCCCGGTTGGCCGCCAGCGCCCGGTCAGCGCGGTCGAGCATCACTCGCCGGTAGAAGGCGGCGTAGAAGACGGGGACGACCGCCGCGAACCCGAACCACATCAGGACGGGGACACCCCAGTCCTGGGCGTTGATGACCAGGTGCAGGGCGCTGCCGAACACGAACAGGCCTATCCCCGTGTGGTACCAGGGGTTCTCCAGCCGACGGCGCAGGTCCTCGGCCACCCTGACGGTCAGGTGGGCCAGCTCGGGGTCCGGCGCCGCCGCGCCGTGGCGCAGGTACAGGCTGACCCGGTTCCTCTCCGTGCTGATCGGAGCCTGACGGGCCAGAGCCCGATCGCTCCAGTCGGTGCGCTGCCCGCGCCGGTTCCAGAGGAATGCCAGCAGCATGCAGACGAAGGCGGCGGTGAGGAAGACTAGGGGGATCAGCTTCAGCGCGAGGATGTGTCCGGGCACGGGAACTCCTTCGCCAGGTCGCGGTTGGTCTCGATCGCCCAGGCGCTCCGCCGCAGCACGTGTATTCGGTAGACCGGCAGGGCCGACCCCGCAACGAGGAGCACCGCGGCCGTGACCAGCGCGGGAAGCGGGGCGAGTCGGTCGGTCATGGCGAGGAACCCGCCGAACAGCGGCGCCAGGAACACCGCGTTCCAGGCAGCCCAGGGGTTCTCCCAGTCATCGTAGCTCTGCGCGGCCCAGTGGCAGACGAGCAGTGCGAGCCTGGGGCTCTTCGCGCGCTCTCCCCGCCGGATGAGGCGTTCGGCGCGCCTGTGCCGCTCGGCGATGTGCGGACCGTTCCCCTCCCGCCGGTGCCCGGCGAGGTGCTGACGGTGCCCGAAACCGCGTGTCGGCCCCATCACCTGGAACGGCGTGAACCCGCGGCGCCGGTTCCAGATCACGCCCGCCACCGTGCACACGAGCGCCCCCGCCACCGAGAGCACCATCAGCACGCCCAGAACCGTCTCGGACATCGAAGTCATTCCGGTACCTCCTCCCGGTGGGACCGCGACCGGTCGAACTCGGCGGCCAGAGCCCGGTTGAGTTCCAGCGCGAGTTCGGCGTTCGCACGCCGCCTGCGCGCGTGCCGCTCCGCCAGGACACCGAAGACGACCGTCAGACCCAGGACGGCGGCCAAGAATCCCAGGGAGAATACGGCACTGTCAGCCGTGGTGAGGCCTTGGTGGATGATCATCGGCGTCTGGGCTATCGGCAGGAGCACGTAGCCACGGGACCGCCAGGGGTTCTCGCGCAGCGGTAGTTCCCGCTCGGCGAGCCGGTGGGCCACGAAGGCCGTAGCCGGATCGTCCGCGGCCCGCCCGTCCCGGACGAGCCGGGCCGCCCTGGTCCGGATCTCGGAGAAAGGGGTGCCGAAGCGGGTCAGTTCGGGGTCGATGAGCGGGGGTTCCTCCGGTTCACCGTGCTCCCTGAGCCATCTGCGTGACAGCACGACCGTCACCAGGAAGGCCGCGAAGAAGCCGAGAGCGAGGACGATGACCAGTACCTGCGCCACCAGATCCACCATTTGGGGTCACCTCTCTCCGTTCGGATCGGTTTCGACCACGGGCGTGAGGCCGAGGGCTTGCCGCGGCGGATGCGCCAGCGCAGCCCCAGGGCGCCGCAGACGGGTATCGCTACCGCGAGTCCGAACAGAACGGACATGAGGAGGATCTGCAGGAGTGTCATGTGCGCTCACCTGCCAGTGGTGTCCGTGGTCAGTAGGGCTTGCGGAACTGTTCCCAGGCGTCCCTGCCGCCGTCGGGTGGGCCCGGGGCCTGTGCGGCGAGTTCCTCGTTGGCCTCGATCGCCCGGCGGGCGCGGGGCACGGCACGGCGCCGCGTCAGGGGGTGGTGCACGGCCAGTGCCGCGATCACGGGCAGGAACACGTACAGGACACCCGCGGAGGCGTTCCCGTTCACGGTCATGTGGGTGATGTTGAACAGCATCGCCGCGATGAACAGGAAGTACCCGAACTGCTGCCAGGGGTTCTCCCACACGCGGAGGTCCTCCCGGGCGGTGGCGACCGTCAGGCGGGCCAGTTCGGGGTCGGGGGCGGTCTCGCCGGAACGCAGATACGGCCTGGCTCGACGGCGGTCCGCGCGCGGGGGAGCCTGGGCGGCCAGTTCCCGCTGCTTCCACTTCGGGCGGCCGCGCAGGCGGTCCCAGCGGGCCCCCAGGCCCATACAGGTGCCCGCTGCGGCCAACAGCAGGACCGCGGTTCCCAGGGGCAGGTAGGTCAGGACCGGGCCGGACAGGATCGGTTCCGTGATGGGGGTTCACTTCCTCGGAGTGAAGGGTTCGGGGGTTTCTCTGTCCCCTGTTCCCATGCCCGGTTGGTGACAGGTAAACATCGGACGCGCCGGTGCGGGGGGCGGCGTACGAGGTGGGGGCGGGTTTTCCACAGGTGGGGGCTCGGGGCTGGAAAGCGGTGGTCCGCCCTGATTCACTGATGATCAAGGCCACGTCGTCCGGCAGCGGCCGGGCACCCCCCGTGTCCGTCCCGGCGGGCGGACGCGGTCTGTGGCAAGCACGCCGGGTGTTGGCTTCCCAGCCCCAGCTCCGCCCCCCGGCCGGAGCCCCGCGTGAAGGAATCCCCGGCGGTCCCTCTCCGCCGCCGGTCAGGAGGTGTTCGGACGGTGCCCACACCACGGTCGTCGGCGGCCGCGGCCAGCACGCCCCGAGGTGGCACCTACCTCGGTTGGCGGTACAAGGTCGTGCTGCCGCCGCCGGGACCCGCCCCGCGCCGCCCCGCGCCGACGGACGCGGAGACCCTCAGCGAGGAGTGGATCGCCGGGCAGCTCGACAGCGAGAAGCAGACCAACCGGCCGCTCTACTTCGCCCTGGGCGGGCTCGGGCTGTTCGCCCTGCTCTGCCCGCTGCTGTGGAGCCTGCGCATCCTCCCGGGCAGCCTGGCTTTGGGCGGGGTTTTCGCCTGCATGGCGATCGCGGCGCCTGTGGTCTTCGCACTCGTGCAGAGCAGGCAGGTCGTGGCGGCCAGACTCGAACGCGCCAAGGAGCGGCTGGAGCAGGAACGGGCCGAACGGGAGCGGGCCCTGCACGACCAGCAGCGCGAACACGCACGCCGGTACACCGAGTGGCAGGCCGCCGCGCGCGCCTACGAGGCGCAGCCGCGCTGGTACGGAATGACCGTGCCGCCCGGGACCTCGGCGGTGATCGTGGTCGGCGGCACCGACGCTGGCTGGTCGGCGCTGCTCACCACCATCGGGGTCTCACGGCTCCGTGAGGGCGGCGACCTCACCGTCGTGGACCTCACCGGCCACGCGGTCGCCCGCGAACTCGTCCGCCTGGCCCGGCGCTGTGCCGTGCAGCCCAGACAGTGGGTGCTCCCCGCCGACCTGCCCCGAATGACCCTGGGCACCAACCTGGACGCCGGGCAGCGCGCCAGAATCCTGTCCGCGGTCGCCGCCGCCTCCGGCCAGCTGGAGGAGGTGGACGCGGACGAAACCCTGCTGCTGCGGCTGCTGGAGGTGCTCGGCCCGGACGTGGGCATCGCCCGGCTCATCGGCGGCCTGCGCGCCCTGGTGACCCCTGAGGAGGACGCCGCTGAGGACGACCCGGCCCTGGCTCTGCTCACCCAGCGCGAGCGCGCCCGGGTGCGGGAGCGCTGCGCCGACGACCCCGGTGTGCGTGAACGCGCCTGGGCGCTGGAGAACCGGCTCAGCCCCTTCGAAGCGGTCGGCACCAGAGCCGACGACGGCGCCTACGCGCAGGTCAAAATCATCTCCACGGACCGCGCCTCGGGGCAGACCGCGGCCCGCGTCTACGGGACCTACGCCGTGGCCGCGCTCAGCGAACTGTTGGAGGCCCGGGTGCCCGAACCGGTCTCCGTCGGCGTCCGGGCGCCCCGGGTGCGGCCCGACCGCACCCGCAGCGTGGTGGTCTGCGGGGCCGAGACGCTCCCGGCCGAGGAGGTGGACCAGGTGTTGGCCGCCGCGGCGGAGGGCGGGGTCGAGGTGGTCCTGATGTTCCGCACCGCCGTCCCCGCCGCTCTGGAACGCTTCTCCGACCCCTCCTGCCTGCCGGTCGTGATGGCCCAGCACAGCGGTGCGGCTGAGGTCGCCGACGCGGTCGCGGCGGTGCCCCGGCCCGCCGAGGGCGACCCGCAGCGCCTGGAGGTGCACCGGCTCACCGAGGTCATCGGTGCCGCGGTGGGCGGAACGGTCGCCGAACCGGACGGCGCCGAAGCCGAGGAGGGCGCCGACGACGACCTCCTCTTCCCCTCCCCGCACACCGAGTCCGGTGCGGTGATCCGCAACGCCACCGCCGCGATCGCCCCGCTCGACCTGGTCCGTCATGTGAGATCCGCCACGGCCTGGGGGCGGGCAACAGCCCAGGCCGCGGAGCTCGACACCCCCGTCAGCGCCGACGCGGAGGCGGGGCCGAGCGTCCGCGGCACCGGACTGGACGCCGAGGCGCTGCGCGAGCTGCCGTCCACGGCCGCCCTCGTCCTGGCCCCGGACGGGCCGGTCGTCACGGACACCAATCCGGGTATCCTCACCCTGTCCACGGCCACACTGGCCACGGTGGAAGACTCCCGGAACACCTGTACCGGCGGGGACGTTGGGCACAGTGGTGCCACCGGACCGGCCGCCAAGAACCCGGCTCGCCGGGAGAGCCCCGAGCCGGGCTCCGAGACCGGCAGACCCCGGATCATCGCTCCTGACGGCAGACCCCCGGCCGACACAGCAGGGGGTTTCGGCAAGGCCGACGGACCCGCAGTCCCGAAATCGGTCGGAGCCGTGGACCGGATCGACCCGGATCAGGTCCCGCCCAACCTCGGGCCGCCACCCGAGCGTTTGGACTGGCGGGTCTGAGGGCCGGTGGACAATAGGCTTGGCCCGACACATCGCCCGCCGCCGAAGCGCGTCCGTGCGGGTGATCTAGCGATCGTGGAGAAATGATGAGCGAGCTTCCCTTGCGCGCCCAACTGGCCTCGGTACTGGGCAGGAGCGCAGCGAGCCTGTCCAGGGCCACCGGACGCGGAGACGGCTCCGTCATCGGGGGGCGCGTCGCCCTCAAGGTGGAACCGGACCTGCTCGCCAAGCTCGCCCAGGGCCGCCGCCTGGCCCTGGTCAGCGCCACCAACGGCAAGACGACCACCACCCGGCTCATCGCGCAGGCCCTGCGCGAGTTCGGTGACGTGGCCACCAACGAGTACGGCGCGAACATGCCCACCGGGCACATCACGGCGCTGTCCGACAACAAGTCGGCGGTCAACGGTGTGCTGGAGGTGGACGAGAAGTACCTCCCGCAGGTCCTCAAGGCCACCAACCCCTCCTTCGTGGTCCTGATGAACCTGAGCCGCGACCAGATGGACCGCGCCTCGGAGATCAACCTGCTCGCGAAGAAGTGGCGCACCGCTCTGGCGCAGACCGACACCCACGTCATCGCCAACGCCGACGACCCGCTCGTGGCCTGGGCGGGGCTGGGCGCCCCGAACGCCACCTGGGTGTCGGCCGGTCAGCGCTGGAAGGAGGACTCCTGGTGCTGCCCCGAGTGCGGGGGTCACCTCAAGCGCGACGTCGACCCGCACTGGGAGTGCCCCGAGTGCGGCCTGGCCCGGCCCCGGGCCACGTGGGCGGTGGACAACGCCAACGACACCCTGGTCGCCCCCGACGGCCAGGAGCTCAAGCTCCGGATGAACCTGCCCGGGGACGCGAACCGCGCCAACGCCGCGATCGCGGCGGCCACCGCCGCCGGGTACGGTATGCACCCCGAGCGCACCCTCGAACGGTTGCGCGAGGTCACCTCGGTGGCCGGTCGCTACACCTCGGTGGTCACCATGGGCGTCGAGGTCCGCCTGCTGCTCGCCAAGAACCCGGCCGGGTGGCTGGAGTCCTTCGCAGTCCTGGACCCGCCACGTGTCCCCGTGATCCTCGGGGTCAACGCGCAGATCCCCGACGGCAAGGACACCTCCTGGCTCTGGGACGTGGACTACACGGTGCTGCGCGACCGCAGGGTGTTCGTCATGGGCGAGCGCCGCACGGACCTCGCGCTGCGCCTGGAGACCGACGGGGTGCCCTTCGAGACCGCCGACCGCGTGGACGAGGTGCTGGGCCGGCTCAAGGTCGAGCAGCCCGACATCACCAAGGTCGACGTCATCGCCAACTACACAGCCTTCCAGCAGATCCGCACGGCGTACGGCCGCGTCCAGTAGGAGAGACCCATGTCGAACACCAGCAGCGCCCTGCGGATCGTGTGGATCTACCCCGACCTGCTCAGCACCTACGGGGACCAGGGCAACGTCCTGATCCTCAAGCGCCGCGCCGAACTGCGCGGCATCCCCACCGAGATCGTGCACGTCCACTCCAGTGACCCGGTGCCCGAGCAGGGCGACATCTACCTGCTCGGCGGCGGCGAGGACCGGCCGCAGATCCTGGCCGCCGAGCGGCTGCGCGCCGACGGCGGACTGGCCCGGGCCGCCGCGCGCGGCGCGTGCGTGTTCGCGGTCTGCGCGGGCTACCAGATCATCGGTGAGAGCTACGGCGACGACGAGGCCAACCCGCTCCCGGGCGTGGGCATCATCGACATCCGCAGCAACCGGGGCCAGACCCGTGCCGTGGGCGAGATCGTCGCCGATGTCGACCCCTCCCTGGGGGTGGGCCGGATCACCGGTTTCGAGAACCACCAGGGCCGCACCGAGATCGGCCCGCAGGCCCGTCCGCTGTCCACCACGGTGAAGGGCATCGGCAACGACGACCGCACCGAGGGCGCCTACCAGGGCCAGGTCCTGGGCACCTACCTGCACGGCCCGGCCCTGCCGCGCAACCCGCAGCTGGCCGACCTGCTGCTGCGCTGGCGTGTGGGCCAGCTGAACCCGCTGCCCCCGTCCTGGGGCGAGCGCCTGCACGACGAGCGCCTAGCCGCCGCCCTGCGGTAGCCGAGTCGTCGGACGACAGTGAGCCCGGTACGGGAACTTCCCCTACCGGGCTTAGTCCTTTGCGCACATCGGGTCGGGACGCTCAGCGAGGCAGGCACTTGATCGTGTGCTCACCGTTGCGTTCGACTCCGTGCACGCCGGTGCTGAAACCAGGGAAAGAGCGCTCCTGCTCTTCCAAGGCCCTCAAGTAGCGCAGCCGTGGCCCTTCTGCGGGTCCAGTCCGTTCTCCTGGCAGTATCAGGGGGATACCCGGAGGCGTCACCACGATGGTGGAGGCCGAGATCCGGTCCGCTGCCTGCGCCAGCGGGACCTGTTCCACCTCACCCAGGCTGATCCTGCGGTGGCACTCCGCCGGTGTCAGCGGAGCTTCCGGGAGTTCGGTGAACGCCCTGTCCAACAGCCGGGTCAGGTTCTCACTCGTGTAGTGCCCGTGCAGCCCGGCACACAGCTGGGGCAGGGTCAATCCGGCGTACCGTGAAGGGTGCCGTCCGACCAGCTGGGGTAGGACATCGTTCAACGGGGCGTTGTTGTCGTACAGGTCCTTGAAGCGCTCGAGTGCTTTGAGCAGGCCCAGGCTCTTGGCGCGGGTGTTGCCCAGGGAGAACAGGACGAGGATCGTATAGGCGCTGGTCTTCTCCACAAGGATGCGCTGGGCCTCTAAGAATGCGGCGAGCACCGGCGCCGGGATCCCCCAGGTGCCCTGGTCCCCGCCGAAGCGCGCGCCCGGGCACACGATGGTGACCTTGAGGGGGTCGAGCATGCAGTAGCCGCTCTCCAACCCCTCGAAACCGTGCCAGTCAGCGCCGGGTTCGAGTTCCCAGCAACCGCGTTCGGACACGAGGAGTTCCAGAGGTGCCTCGGCGAAGGGCAGAGCGGCTCCGGAGGAGGGATCGCGGACCTCCGGGGGCTGCCACAGGTCGAAGAACCAACGCGGGGCGTCCTCGGTCAGGGACTTGCGCAGCCCCAGGAAGGTCTGTCGGAAGCGAACCGCCTCACGTATGGCGTCATCGACCAGGTGTCGGCCTGCTGGCCCGTCCATCATCCCCGCGGCCACGTCGAGTGAGGCGATCATCGGGTAGAGCGGTGAGGTGCTGGCGTGCATCACGTAGGTCTCGTTCAGTTGTTCCGCGTCCACGGGTTCGCGCGGGGCCGAACGCACGTGCAGCATGGCGCTCTGGGAGAGCGCTGAAAGTACCTTGTGGGTGGATTGCGTGGTGAACACCGTCGGTCTGTCCCTGCCGGGGAAGGACTCGTGGTGCACGGCCATGCCGTATCGCCCTCGGTAGAGGGGATGGAAGTGCGCGTAGCCGAACCACGCCTCGTCGAAGTGCACCCTGCCGGTGGAGCGGGACAGGAGTTCGCTGACCCAGACGGCGTCGTAGCACACTCCGTCGTAGGTCGAGTTGGTCACGACGGCCAGTGGCGCGAGGTTTTCCGGGGCCGAGTCCGAAGCGGTCAGCCGTGCTGGTGGCACGGGGCCGATCAGCCCCAGGCTGTTGCGGGTGGGGAGCATGTACTCGGGCCGTGCGCCGCTGATGACGAGAGTGTGCACGATCGCCTTGTGGCAGTTGCGGTCGATCAGAACCCTGTCTTCGGGGCCCAGGCAGTGGTGGCCGACGATCCGGTCTGCTGACGACGTGCCGTTGAGGACGAAGAAGGTGAAGTCGGAACCGAACACCCGAGCGGCGTTGCGTTCCGCCTCGCCGATCGCTCCTTGGTGGTCGAGAAGGGAGCCCAGTCCCGGGGCCGAGATCGAGAGGTCCGTGCGGAAGAGTTTCTCTCCGTAGTACTCGAAGAAGGTGCGGCCCACAGCTGACTTGAGGAAGGCGACGCCACCGGCATGGCCAGGCGTGTGCCAGGAATATGCTTTTCCCTGGTCGAATTCCATGAGGGCTTGAAAGAACGGGGGGAGGTGGGGTGACCTTGAATCATCGACCGCCGCTCTGATTCTCCCGGCGATGAAATCAGGGGTGTCCTCCTCCGGGAGGATGTAGCCGAAGAAAGTGTGGCCGGGGAAGAGCGGGGCCAGATCCGTTTCCGTCGGGGGTGGTGCGAGGAAGACGGGAACACCGGGTCGCCAGCGTGCCATGCGTTCGAGTAGCGTCGGCCAAGCGTTCTGTGTCCTGTGTTCCGGAGTCTCGTCGGTGTCGACCACGATGGCGGCCGCACTCGATATCACCTCCGGTCTTCTTCGAACGTCCTCCGCGCAATCGGCCCAGGTGACCGCGAAACCCCGCTCTGCCAGGGCCTGGGCCACGTCGTGAAACCTGTGTTCGTTCGGACTTGTGATGAGCACTTGTCTGAAGCGCAAGAATTCCCCGGGGTTGTGAAGGGGGATGGGGTTCGTCAAATGTTTTCTTCCCCCCTGGGTTGCATATCAACCATAGTTGGGGCCATTGCTTTTTGGGGCATCATTTTTGCTTTGTGTTGTTTTTGATGCTTATCGCGTTTTGGGTTGGTTATTATGCTTTCTGTGACATTTTGCGATGGTGGGCCTTGGTTTCGGATGCGGGACGGGGTGACCCGCTCCGGTTGACTCCCTGCCGAGGGCAGCCTCACTCCGCTGCGGCGGGACCACCGATTCGAGGCCCGGCGGGGCCGCCCGTCTGCTGTGGCGCGGGCCAGCCAGGAATGCCGGGCGGGTGGCGTTCGTCATAGGTGTATGAGTAAGCAGCAGCCTCGTGCGGCGCCACCGGGTCGAATCGCCGCGGCGGTGCGCACCCTGGCCATCCCTGTCGCGGTCCTGCTCGCCGGTGCGGTGTGCGCGGTCACCCTGATCGCGCTGAGCGTGGTGACCGTGCCGGACGCGCGGGTGGTGCTCGGCGAGGACGAACCGGCCGCGGCGCCCGCACCCGCCGAGGAATCCGAACCCGCGGAGGAACCCGAGGAGCCCGCGCCCCCGCCTTCGGAGGAGCCCGTTCCCGAGCCCTCAGATGAGCCTGGGGCGGTTGAGGGCGCCGAGGGGTCGGAGGAGGGCGGGCCGGAGCCCGCGCCCGAGCCGAGCCCAGCTCCGGAGCCCGCGGATCCCGAGGAACCAGCGGCGGCCGAGCCGGAATCCGTACCGCCCTCCGCCTACGACGGGTCCACCACGTCGGTGGGCGTCTTCCGGGTGGTGGTCGAGACGGCCTACACCGACCCGACCATCACCAACGGCACGGGCTCCTACGCTGAGGCGCCCGCGGGCTGGGAGTACCACATCTACCGGCTCAACGTCACCAACGAGGGTTCGTCCCCGGTGATCTTCGACAGCTCCGGCACCGTGGGCACCACCACCGACGGCCGGCGGTTCGTCAACGACATCGACGCCGAGCACACCGTGGCCTACGACTACTTCTGGTTCGAGATCGATCCGGGCGAGAGGGTCACCACGCACATCATGTTCCTGGTGCCGGTCGGCACCGAGTTCGCGCACGTCCTGGTGGCGGGTCAGAGCGACCTGCGCCCCGGCTGACGCCTGCGTCCGTGCTCCGGCTCCGCCCCGGCTACCGGGGCTTGCGGCGGAAGTCGTCGAGGTTGGCGTTGGCACCGGTGTCCGGGTCCACCACGACCTCCTGGCCCGCGGCGATGCCGTCGACCACCAGGTCCGCGTCCACCGGGGCGGTGCGCTTGACCAGGCCGAGGGCGATCGGGCCCAGCTCGTGGTGGCGGGCGGAGGTGCCCACCCGGCCGACCTTGCGCCCGCCCAGCTCGATGTCGCTGCCCAGCGCGGGCAGCCGCTCGGCGGTCCCGTCCAGGTGCAGCATCACCAGGCGGCGCGGCGGGCGGCCCAGGTTGTGCACCCGCGCCACCGTCTCCTGGCCCGGGTAGCAGCCCTTCTCCAGGTGCACCGCGGAGCCGATCCAGTTCATCTCGTGCGGGATGGAGCGCTCGTCCGAGTCCAGTCCGGGCCGGGCGCGGTGCGCGGCGATCCGGTGGGCCTCGTAGGGCCACATGCCCGCCGGACGGGACCCGGCCGCGGTGAGCTTCTCCGCGGTCGCCACCAGGCTCTCGGAGGGCACGAACAGGTCGATCTCGTCCCCGGCCTGCCGGCTCGGCACGTCCTCGACCGCACCCGCCACCCGCGAGCGCTCCGGGCCCAGCACCGTGAGCACGGAGTAGGAGTCGGAGAGATCCTGGACCTCCACCCGCAGCATGAACACCATGGAGTCCAGGAACTCCGCCAGTCCGGGGCCGCCGCCGGGCTCGGTGTGCACCCACGTCGCCTCGCCGTCGTCCACCAGGGACAGGTGGTGGCGCAGGTGCCCGCGGGTGTCCAGGACCAGTGCCTCGGTGGCCGTACCGGGGGTCAGGTCCCGGGTTAGCTGGCTGGTGATGTCGTTGAGCCAGCCCAGGCGGTCGGGCCCGCTCACCCGGACCACGCCCCGGTTGCTCCGGTCGACCCAGGCGCTGGAGCGCTCCATGGCGCGGGCTTCGTGCGAGGGGTCGCCGTAGTGCGCGGCGACGTCGGAGTCGGGGCTGTCGGCGCTCACGGCACCGGGTGTGGTCAGCAGCGGCGAAGTCATACCAGTGAGGTTATCCGGCCCGCGGAAGGCCTGGAGAGCACCCCTGTGACCTGGGGATTCAGATCACGAAAAAACATTTGCCCCACCCCCGCCACGGGACGTACCTTCGGAGGCACGCAGGAAAGGAGGTGGTCCGAGAAATGATTGACTCTAGGACTGGCGAGGTGGCCGTCCGCTAGGGCGACGCTGAGCATTCGCTCGACGTCGCTCGTGCGAATCCCTGACGGACACCCGAACCCCGGGCTGCCGGACCTTGTCCGACCGGCTCCGCGCGATGCGGAAGACAGCCCGGGGTTCGTCTCTGCCCTGAACGACTACTCGCTGTCAGAGTCTGACTGCTTGCCGTTGACCTTCTTTAGCTGCGCCGACATGTACGAGCGCAGGTCGTGGCCGCGCGCGGCCAGGTCCCAGGCGTAGCCCAGGGTGTCGCGGTTGTCACCGAACAGCCCGTAGAGGCGGTGCGAGGCCTGGACCTCCAGGCCGGTGATGGTGTGCATCACCGCGTTGGTGGCCATCTCCACCCGGTTCGCGAACACGTTGCCCAGGTAGGACTCGATGAAGCCCTCGTTGTGGGCGACCAGAACTTCCAGGTGGATGATGTTCTTGTCGTCGTCCTTGGCGTAGGTGGCGCTGTCCTCCTCGGACAGGGCGCGCCAGTAGCCGGACTCCTCCGTGATGAGCTCACCGAGCGTTCCGTCGGCCTTCATCCGCCAGGCCCTGCTCCGGTAGTCCAGATAGGGCGCACCGTCCCTGACGGTGAACTCGACCTCCTGTCCGAACTGGAGCTCTTCCTCGTCGGCGTAACCGGCGACGCCGACGCCCTCCCAGCGCCCGAACAGGAACGACAGTTTCTCCAGATCGGGGTGTACCTCAGCGTCCATAACCTCTGAGCCTAGCGGCGCCGCGGACATGACGGCGACGACCTGCCGGAGAGCGCCTTCCGTGCCACCGGGGAGCCTTGGACTGGACATGCCCAATTGGCCCCACTTTCCCGGAGAACTGGTAAAGATTGTCAGCAGACGCGGCGCGGCCACGGGGCTCACCGCCCGCCGTCGTCCTCGACCTCCGACGCGCTTACAAAGGGGCTGCCTGTGCTAATGGTGATCGGTGTGGCGCTGCTCGTCGTCGCGGTGGTCCTCCTGCCGCTGACCGCCATCGGAACGCGCCGCTGGCTGCGTCAGCGCGGGCTCGCCCAACTCCTCCCCAGCGCCCTGGCCGCCCGGCAGGGCCAGCGTGTCACGCTCACCGGTGTGGCCGCCCCCGGCCCCGCCGGGCCCATCGAGTCCGGTCTGGCCGGATCGGAGTGCGTGTGGCACGGCCACGAGGTGCTCCGCCACTACCGCCCGCTCGCCCGTGACCAGGCCGAGGGCTCGGTCAGTGAACGCGCCTGCGACTCCATCGCCGACTACGGTTCCGGCGACCTGTTCGGCCTGGTCGCCGAGGGGCGCCCCGGTGACGCCCAGCGCATCTATGTGGACCCCAAGGGCGCCGAACCCCGCGATCCCGAGCTCTGCCTCAAGCGCCTGGTCGGCCGACCCCAGCCGGGTGTGGCCGCGGCCGCCGACGACCTCCTGCCGCGCGTGCGCGGCCGGATCTCGGGCGTCTTCCGGGGCGAGACCATCGAGTTCGAGTACCGCGAGTGGATCATCCGCCCGGGCGCACGCCTGCGCGTGTCCGGAGAGCTCAGCATTCGGGACGGCCGGGTGGTGCTGGTCGCTCCGGAGGGTGGCTCGCTCGGCGTCGAGCACGGTGTGGCGGAACGCCCGGCCCGGGTATCGCCCCGCCGCCGGGAGGCTCTGCTACTCCTGGTCGCCTTCTCCGTCTGCGCGATCGCGGGGGCGGTCCTGACCGCCGTCGCGCTCTCAGTAGGCTGACCCCATGACTCGTTCCCTGGTGATCAAGGTCACCGCCGGTGAGGACTCCCCGGAGCGGTGCAACCAGGCCTTCACCGTCGCGGCGGCCGCGGTCGCCAGCGGGGTGGCCGTGTCCCTCTGGCTGACCGGGGAGTCCGCGTGGTTCGCGGTACCCGGCCGGGCCGAGGAGTTCGAACTCCCGCACGCGGCCCCGCTCCAAGACCTGCTGGCCGCCGTGCTCGCCGCGGGCCAGGTGACGGTCTGCACCCAGTGCGCCGCCCGCCGGGACCTCACCCAGGGGGACCTGATCGGGGGCGTGCGCATCGCGGGCGCGGCCACCTTCGTGGAGGAGACCCTCCACGACGGCGCCCAGGCCCTGGTCTACTGACCCGCCCCGCTCTTTCCGGCCCTTCGCCGACCCGGACATACCTTCGCCGCCCCCGGATACGACTGTGCCCGCGCCGACCAAGGCACGGGCACAGGGTTGCGGATGCGGGTTCGGCCTACTTCTTGCCCTGGTTGGCGACGGCCTCGATGGCAGCCTTGGCGGCCTCCGGGTCGAGGTAGGTGCCGCCCGGCTTGGTCGGCTTGAACTCGTCGTCCAGCTCGTACACCAGCGGGATGCCGGTGGGGATGTTCAGCCCGGCGATGTCGGCGTCGCTGATCCCGTCCAGATGCTTGACCAGGGCGCGCAGCGAGTTGCCGTGCGCGGCGACCAGGACGGTCTTGCCCGCGGCCAGATCCGGCACGATGTTGTCGTACCAGTACGGCAGGGCGCGGTCGAGGACGTCCTTGAGGCACTCGGTGCGCGGCAGCAGCTCCGGCGGGAGCAGGTCGTAGCGCGCCTCCCCGGCCTGGGAGTAGGGGTCGTCGTCGGCGATGGGCGGCGGGGGCGTGTCGTAGGAGCGGCGCCAGGTCATGAACTGGTCGTCGCCGTACTCCTCACGGGTCTGAGCCTTGTCCTTGCCCTGGAGGGCGCCGTAGTGGCGCTCGTTGAGGCGCCAGGAGCGCTCGACCGGCAGCCAGTGCAGGTCGGCGGCATCCAGCGCGAGGTTCGCGGTGCGGATCGCGCGCTTGAGCAGCGAGGTGTGCAGGATGTCCGGGGTCACCCCGGCGGCCTTCAGAAGTTCGCCGCCGCGGCGCGCCTCCTCCTCGCCCTGCGCGGACAGGTCCACGTCCACCCAGCCGGTGAAGAGGCCCTTCGCGTTCCAGACACTCTCACCGTGTCGAAGCAGTACCAGAGTTCCCATGGGGACCAGCCTAGCCAGCCCGCCCCGGTGATCGTTCCCCGGCAGGCCCCTACTCGCCCTACTGCTCGGTAGCGGGCTCGATCATGTCCTCGGTCACGTTCTCCCTGGCGCGCTCGGCCGGTGGGTCGGCCAGGTGGGCGAAGGCGTGCAGGTTGCGGGTGTCGTGGCCGCGGGAGGTCCGCCACTTCCACTCCTTGCGGATCGCCGTGGCGAACCCCAGTTCCAGCGCGGTGTTGAAGCCCTCGTCGGTGTAGGTGAGCACACAGCCCAGCAGCCGGTCCACCTCCGCCGGGGTCACCCCGCCCAGCGGCAGCCGGCCGCGGATGTACACGTCGCCGACGTCGTCGGAGACGAACGCCATCCCGTACATGTCCGAGCTACGCCGGGTCAGCCACTGGTAGAAACCGGCGTGGTTCTCGTCGGGCTGGCGGCAGAAGAACGAGGTCAGCGTGAGGCTGTGTGGACCCGCCTCCAGCCACACCATGGTCTTGAGCTTGGCGGTGCCGGGGAGTGTCACCAGGAACGAACCCTCACGCGGGCACTCGACCTCCAGCCCGGCCTCCGCCACGGCCTCGACGATAGCCCTGACGGCGCTCTCGCGCTCGGTTTCCGTTCCCACGTCCTCACCTCTCGTCACTTCGGTTCGGTCGGCCACTTCGACTCCGCTCACCGTGTTCGCTCCTGTTCGAGGTCACCTGCAGGCTGCCAGACTGAGCTCGCGCGGGGTGAGGGCGTCCCGGTACACGTCCAGCAGTTCGTCCACGGTCCGCGACCACCCCAGGGTGGCGGCGTGCCGGGGCGCCGCCTCGGCCAGCTTGGCACGCCAGGCCGGTTCGGTAATCATCCGGTGCAGTTCGGCGGCGTAGTGCCGGGGGTCGTGCCCGTCCACCAGGACCCCGGAGACCCCTGCCGACACCGCCGTGCTCAGCCCACCCACCCGGGCGGCCAGCACCGGGGTGCCGCAGGCCTGCGACTCCACGGCCACCAGTCCGAAGGACTCGGAGTAGGAGGGCACCACGGTCGCGGTCGCGGCCCGGTAGTAGTCGGCCAGGCGCTCGCGGTTCTGCGGCGGCTCCATCCGTACCACGTCGGCCACGCCCAGCGAACGCGCCAGGTCGGTGAGCAGCTGGGGCTCGCGCTTGCCGCCCCCGGACAGCCCGCCGACGATCCCGACCACCAGGCGCGAGCGCAGTGAGGGGTCGCGTTCGAGGAGTTCGGCCGCGGCGCGGATGAGCACGTCCGGGGCCTTGAGCCGCTGGACCCGGCCCACGAACAGCAGGAGTTCGGCGTCGCGGGGCAGCCCGATCCGGTCCAGGGCCGCGGCGCGCGAACCCGGGGTGAAGGTCTCCAGGTCCACGCCGGGCGGGATCGTGCTGATCTGCTCGTTGCGGGCGCCGTAGAAACCGGTGAGCTGGCGCGCCTCGTCGTCGGTGTTGGCGATGAGCCGGTCGGCCTGGCGGACCAGCTGGTCCTCACCGCGCACCCGCGCCTCGGGTTCGGGGGCGTCGCCCGTGGCCAGGGCGGCGTTCTTGACCCGCGCCATCGTGTGCATGGACTGCACCATGGGCACCCCCCAGCGGCGGGCGGCCACGACCCCCGCCTTGCCGGACAACCAGTAGTGGCCGTGCACGAGGTCGTAGTGGCCCGGCTCGCCCTGGGCCTCGGCGCGCAGCATGCCGAAGATGAACGGGCACAGGTGGTCGGCGAGGGTGTTCTTGTCCAGATGGCCGTAGGGCCCGGCGGGCACGTGCCGCACGTTCACCCCCGGCGCGAGCTCGACCACCGGGGGGAGGTCAGGGCTGGTCGCCCGGGTGAACACGTCCACGGCCACGTTGCGCTCGGCCATCCGGCGGGCCACCTCGACCACGTACACGTTGAGCCCGCCGGCGTCACCGGTGCCGGGCTGGTCCAGCGGGGAGGTGTGCAGACTGACGGTCGCGATCCTCGAAGGGGTCGAGGGAACCGTCGTCTGTTCTCCCATCGGTACGGGTCCGGCCACCGGTGGATCCTCCAGGTCGTGTGCGCAACATGTGTGCGAGCCGTAGTCGTCAACAGCGACGAAGGTACACACTGTTCCCCACCGGACCGTCCGAGGGGGCCGGGGTTGACCCGGCCGGGATCACGGTGTAGAAGCCCAACCGGCGACCAGGAAGTCCACGGTCTCGGGGAAGGTGCGCTTCCAGGTGGCCATGTCGTGCCCGCCGCGTGGCCGGATCGTGGCGACCGTCATACCGTGCTCAGTGAGCAGCTCGGAGAAGCGCTCGGCCTCGCCGTGGATGCTCCCGTGCTGGAGCGGGGTGTGGTCCTCGCGCCCCTCCACCAGCATGAACCGCAGGTCACGCACGTCCTCCGAGTCCAGGAGGCGGTCGGGGGAGTGCGGGCCAGTATCCTCGCCGAAGGTTCCGTGGGGGTCGTCCACGCGAAAGTACCCACCCCAGCTGGCCACCTGGGAGTAGAGGTCGGGGTTGCGCAGGGCCAGGGCGGCGGCGCCGTAACCGCCCATGGAGAAACCGCCGATCGCGCGCAGCGACCGCGGCCGCGGGTACTCGCCTTCGACCGCGGCCACGGTGGCGCCGGTGACGAAGCTCTCCAGCGCGAACCGGCCGTCGTGGGCGTCGCCCCACTCCGTGGTGGCCCCGCCGCTCTCCTGCCCGTGCGGGGCGGCGATGACGAACTCGACCCCCGTACGGCACATCTGCTGGTCCAGGCGGGCACCCACGTCCGCGTCCATGAGGGTGCGGTGGGTGGAGGCGGAACCGTGCAGTAGGTAGAGGACGGGCAGATCGGCGCTGTCCGGGCCGGGCGGGCGGCGGATCCACAGGGCGCGCCCCTCCTCCTCGGGTGCGCCGGGGTCCGACAGCGTGACGACCTCGTCGCGGCCGGGCTCAGCGCAGACCGCGACCTGCCCGGGGTGGGGGATGGGCGCGGGGGTGGAGCCCGCTTCGGGCGGAAGGGCCATGTGGCCGTGGGCCAGTTCCGGTGCGGGCGCGGTCAGGTGGTGCCCGAACCGCTCCGCCAGACCCTCCTGCGGCGTGGTGGCCAGGGTCGCGGCGATCAGGGCGACGGCACAGGAGGAGACGAGCACGGCGGCGCGTCGGGGGAACGAGACGAACACGTCGAAGACCTCGGTGTCGGGGGCAACCGGGAACCGCGCACCACGCGGTCACGTACAGTAACCCACTGTAGTCGAGTGTGCTCTTTGCGTGTGGAATTTGCGACGTACCTTCGTCAGGCCCCGCCCTTCGGGGTTCTCTTCTCCCCGAACTTCTCCGGCTCCTCCTTCAGACCGCCACCGGGTGCCGCAGCCGCAGCGGGTCCGGGTAGGGGCGCAGGTAGGTCTGGTTGCTGGCCCAGGCCACGTCCTCCGCGGAGCAGTGGTGCCGCAGCAGGGCCACCGGCAGGCTGAGCGGGGCCTGGCCCTCCCGGTACTCCTCGATCCCGGCCAGCAGGTCGTGCCTGCGTGTGTCGTCCAGCATCGGGCTGATCATGCCGAAGACGTGCTGGAGCACGTTGGCGTGCTTGCCCCGGCTGGTCTTGACCGCCAGGGCCCGGTGGAAGGCCTCCGCGTACACGGATGCGATCTCCTCGGGGGAGTCGGTGCCGGCCCGCGCCACGATCCGCCCGGTCTCCCGGTAACCGTCCGGGGAGTGGGCCATCAGCTGGAGCTTGTGCCGGGTGTGGAACTCCACGAGGTCGCGCGGGCGCCACTCCGACTCCAGTAGGGCACGCAGCCGGGAGTGCGCGAACACCCGCTCCACGAAGTGCTCGCGCAGCACCGCGTCGGACAGGCGTCCCTGCTCTTCCACCGGAAGGTGGGGGAGCAGAGCGGTGAGCCGGGCGGCGAAGGCGCCCCGGCCCGTCCCGCGCAGCCGGTCGCCGTTGTCGTTGAACACCGGCAGCGCGTAGAGACCGCAGCTCGGCGACTTGTTCTTGAGCACGTAGCCGTCCAGACGGCGTAGCTCCCGCAGGTGCCGGTCGGCGACCCCGGCTAGGTCGTCCGTATGGTCGGTGCCGTCCTTGCTGGAGATCACCCGGTCCGCGCTCCAGGCCTGCCCGCTTTCCGCCTCCGGGCCGTCAGCCTCCGGCTCCGGGCGGTCCTGGAGGCGCAGGGTCGGGCGCGGCACGCCCAGCCCGATCTCCGCCTCCGGGCAGACCGGTAGCCAGTCCACGTGCCGGTCCAGCTCGTCGGTGAGGAACTTGTACCGTGAGTGCCCGCCGTTGTAGCGCACGGGCGCGCCGATCAGGCAGCTGGAGACCCCGACGACGGGGCGCAGGGGTGGGTTCTGAACCGGGTTCATGATGGGGCCCTACCCGGTCTGACATCGGGCAATCGTCAGCACACAGGCAGTAGTGTGATGGTCCCGCAAAGTGAAGGAGTTCTGTTGGGCACCCCCGTTCTCGTCCTCCTCACCCAGGACCTGCGCCTGCACGACCACCCCGCGCTGACCGCGGCCCTCCGCGGCCCCGGGCCGGTGGTCCCGCTCTTCGTCCTCGAACCCGCACTCCTGCGCCGCGCTGCGCGCAACCGCCGCGCCTACCTGGGCGAGGCCCTGGCCGACCTGCGCTCAGCCCTGCGCGCACGCGGCGGCGACCTCGTCCTGCGCCGGGGCGACACGGACGCCGAGGTCCTCGCTCTGGCTCGGGAGACCGGGGCCCGCACCGTTCACCTGAGCTCGGGTGTGAGCTGGTTCGCTGCCCGTCGGGAGGAGGCACTGCGCGCCACCGGCCTGGAGGTGCGCACCCACCCCGGGCTGACCGTGGTCCCGCCGGGCGGGGTCACCCCGGCCAGCGGCGACCACTACAAGGTCTTCACCCCCTACTGGCGGTCCTGGGAGTCGGCCGCCTGGCGCGAGGTACTGCCCGCGCCCGAACACCTGGACCTGCCCGACGGCCTCGACCCGGGGGAGCTCCCCGACCTGGCGGACGGCACGGAAGGAGTGGGCGTCCTCGCTCCGGACCGCGTCCGCGGCGGCCAGGCCCTGGCCCGCGAACGCCTGCGCTCCTGGCTCGACCTCGGCCTGGCCGACTACGGGGACCGGCACGACGACCTTCCCGGAGCCGCCACCTCCGGGCTCTCCGCGGACCTGCGCTTCGGCTGCCTGTCCCCGCTGGAGGTCGCCACCGCCGCCCGTGACCTGCCCGGCGGTTCCGAGTACGTGCGCCAGCTCGCCTGGCGCGACTTCCACCACCAGGTCACCGCCGCCTTCCCGGCCATCAACATCCGCGACTACCGGCCCCGGGACCGTGAGTGGCGCACCGATCCCGAGGCCCTCGCCGCCTGGAAGGAGGGCCGCACCGGGGTGCCGATCGTGGATGCCGGCATGCGGCAGCTGCTCCGGGAGGGCTTCATGCACAACCGCACCCGCATGATCACCGCCGCTTTCCTCACCAAGACATTGCTCGTGCACTGGCGGGAGGGCGCCGCGCACTTCGACGCGCACCTGACCGACGGCGACGTCGCCAACGAGTACGGAAACTGGCAGTGGACCGCCGGGACCGGCAACGACACCCGGCCCAACCGCGCGTTCAACCCCTCCCGGCAGGCCAAGCGCTTCGATCCCGACGGTGTGTACGTGCGGCGCCACGTCCCCGAACTCGCGGGGCTGGCCGGTGCGCTCGCCCACACCCCGTGGCTGGAGGGATTCGGTGAAGGGGTGGAGGGCTACCCGAAGCCGATCGCCGACCCCGGCAAATAGCGCGGGGTCGGTCGGACCGCCTCGGACCTGCGGCCGTGCGGTGCGGGGAGACCAGGGGCGGGTCAGCCGTTGTAGTAACCGCAGTTCGGGCAGGTGCGCACCCCGGCGTTGAGGTACTCACCGCATCTCTCACACTGGCCCACGATGGGCTTGTCGTGCTTGGGGGACATGGCGGGGATCGGCGCGGGGAACGGGGAACGGAACCGGGTGAGGTGGGGAACGGGCGTCAAGGTCAACCTTCCGTTTCGGCGAGCCCGTCGATGATGTCGTCCAGGACCAGGGCGCGGTCCGCGGTCGACATCAGACGCAGTTCCCGGAGTGCGGGGACGGTGTCCACCCCGTTGCCCCCGGAGCCCGTCACCGTGCACACGCGCATGCAGTGCTGGGTCGGGGGCCGCCAGAAATCCCGTTCGTGGATGGGGGCGATGCGGTACACCGTGGCCGGGTACTGGGAGGGCCGACTCGGCGAGTGCCACTGCTGGACGCGGGACAGGACGAAACCCGTGATCAGGGAGTCGAAGACACCGCCCGACGCGAGGTCGGACAGGGCGTCCTCATCGCCCTCGGAGCGGCAGGCGTCGCACCCGGCGAGCTCCGCGCGCAGCAGCCAACGGGCGCGCGCGTGACTCACCTCGGGGTTCTTGAGCTTGCTCGGATGCCGGTGTCCCATGGGACGGAGCGTACGACGGACCGCGGCGCCGCGGTAGGCGGGGGCGGCCAACCGCGCCCTTTCGGCAGGCCGGCGGATCAGGTGGTGTCGAAAGCCCGCCGGAACGCGGCCAGCGCGGCCTCGTCGAACAGCACCAGGTCCACCCGGGCCACCCTGACCTCGGCAGTGGGCAGCGCCCGCGCGGCGATCCGCGCTGCGTCGTCCAGCGGCCACCGGTAGACCCCGGTGGAGATCGCCGGGAAGGCGACCGACTCCGCGCCCAACTCGTCCGCGACCCGCAGCGACTCGGTGAAGCACGAGGCCAGCACCGCCGACCGGTCCTCGGCCTCGCTGTACACCGGGCCGACGGTGTGGACCACCCAACGGGCGGGTAGTTTCCCCGCAGTGGTCGCCACCGCCTGCCCGGCGGGCAAACCGCCCCCATAGTGGGAGGCGCGCAGCTTGCGGCATTCCTCCAGAATCGCCTTTCCGCCCTTGCGGTGGATGGCGCCGTCCACCCCGCCGCCGCCCAGCAGGGAGCTGTTGGCGGCGTTGACGATCGCGTCCGCGCGATGCCCGGTGATGTCTCCCTGGAACAGCTGGATCCGCATCCGGTCGGCCATGTGCACCCCTTCGGTCTGCTCGTGCTCCTCGTGTGCCTTCCCGCGAACGGAGCGCCCCACCCCTACCCGTGGCGGGGGAGAAGGGTCACTCCGGCTTGACGCGCCCACCCGGAACTCCGGACCTTCGGCCCCTGTCCGAAGGGCCTCAAAGCCCTTCCCCGTAAGTCATCCTGAATTAACGCGGGGGTGCCACGGCCAGTAGTACTACTGGCCGTAGACTTGAGTTCATGAATCGGCTTGGCGAACTTGAACGAGCGGTGATGGATGTACTGTGGGCACGCAACGAACCAATGACGGTTCGCGAGGTCGGCAAAGCACTCGCCGAGCGGGACCTGGCACACACGACCGTCATGACCGTGCTCGACCGACTGGCCAAGAAGAAGGTCGTCGACCGAGCACGTGAGGGTCGTGCGTGGCGGTACCGTCCGGCAGCCAGCCGTGAGAACTACGTGTCGGAGCTGATGTTCGACGCGCTGGGTCAGACGGTGGACCGTGACGCGGCCCTGGCCGCCTTCGTCCAATCCATGGACGGCCAGGAGGCTGAAGCGCTCCGGCGCGCACTCGCGGAAATCGAGCAGCCAAGGAACTAGTCCGTATGGTCAGTGCCGCCCTCCTCACCATCGTCGCGATCAGCTGCCTCGTCGCCATGGAAGCACTCCATCGGGCGAAGTGGCCCTCCCGCGGCCCCTACACGGCGGTCATCGCCTGGCAGGCGCTTGGCCTGGCCTGGGGCGTGTCCACCATCGGAGCGCTGCTGGCCTACGGCCTGTCCTCCTACGAACTCGGCGCCGCCGGCGGCCTGATGGCCGCCGCGTCGGACCTGATCACCGGTGAGTTCATCCTCGCCGAGTTCTCCCAGGGGATCGAGGGAGTCAGCCACCTCGCCGCCGTCGCGCTGGCGATCATCCTGACCCTCGTGCTCTTCTCCGGGCTCGTCGCCTCCTTCGTGCAGGTGGTCCGGGTCCGCAGGCGCCACCACGACCTGCTCGAACTGGTGGCCAGCGAACACCCCGACGTCCCCGGCGCCCGCGTCGTCGACCACCCGGCCGCCGCCGCCTACTGCCTGCCCGGCGTACTGCGCTCGCAGGTGGTGATCAGCGCCGGTGCGCTCGAGGTGCTGGACAACCGTGAACTCGCCGCGGTGCTCGCCCACGAGCACGCCCACCTGCGTCAGCGCCACGACCTCGTGCTGCTGCCTTTCTCCTCGCTCAAGCGGGCCTTCCCCCGCGTGCGGCTGGTGCGGACCTACTACGAGAGCGTCGCGCTGCTCATCGAGATGTGCGCCGACGACCAGGCCCTCCGCAAGAGCTCCTCGCGTGAGCTGGCCATGGCCCTGCTCCGCTTCGGTGCCGCCGGTCCCGCCCCGGTGCCCGCCGGCGCGATGGCCGCGGTGCCCACCGCCGAGCCCGGCGTCATGCGCAGGGTCAACCGGCTCCTGCGCCCGGACGACGAACTCCCTTACCACGCGGGCGCCGTCATCATGGGTGCCTCGGCCTTCCTGCTGGCCACCGTGACGTGTCTGTGGCACATTCCCATCTGAGCCCGTTGTGATGTCAGCCTCGACGGGGCACGATTTTCACGTGTCGTCCGTTTAACGTGGAGAGCGGGCGGAACCCCGTTCGGACGCGTGTGGCGACTGGAGTGAGTCTTGTTCTACTGGATCTGGCAGCTGATCTACCTCGTGACCTTCGTGGCCAGCCTGTACGCGTTCATTGAGGCGCTGAGGACACCGGAGCAGGCCTTCGTGGTCATGGACAAGCAGACCAAGAAGCTGTGGGTGATCCTCACCGGTGTCGCGACGGGCCTCTCGCTGCTCGCGGTGCTGAGCGGCACCGGCATGTTCGTCATCCTGGGCCTGGTCGCCACCCTCATCTTCCTGCTGGACGTGCGCCCCGCCGTGAAGGGTGTGGGCGGTAGCAACCAGAACAACGGCCCCTACGGCCCCTGGTAGTACCGGGCCCGGTCTGATCCCCGAGCCCCTCTGATCGAGCTCGCCTGATCCCCGGTCGGCGCCACCCCGGTCCTTCGGGGGCGGCACCGGCCACCGCACGCGGCCCGGCCCGCACTCAGTTGCTTCGGGGGTAGGGCCGCGGCGGCAGGGACCGCCCGGCCGGTCCGGGCTCCGTCGGCCCGGCGGCCTCCCGCGGTTCCGGAGGCAGCACCTCCGACAGCGCCTGCGCGTAGGCCGGGTCGCTCGTGTAGTAGGAGTGCCCGAGGATCTCGGGGCGCCTGGCCTCCCCGGGCGGGGCGTCGTACGAACGCGGATCGGGCAGCGGCTCGGCCTGTGCCACGGCCTCCTCGCTCCGATCCCGTCCCTCGTCCGCACCACCCGCCTCGGAACCCCGCCTGCGGACCGGGCCCGCGATGGCGTCGGTGACCCGCCACAGGTTGCGCCAGGCCGACACCCGCCCGTTCAGGTCACCGAACGCGGCCGGACCGAAGTAGGCCGGGAAGTACCGCGCGTACAGCCGGTCCAGCGGCGAACCGTGTGTGATCAGCGAGATCCGGCCCCGACAGTCCCGGGGCAGCTGCCACACGGTCGCGGCGGCCAGCACCGACCCCTGCGAGTGGCCGGACAGCACCACGTCGGTGCCCTCGCGGGCCATCCGCGCCACTCGCGCGGTCAGCTGCGGCACCGCGCGCTCGGCGTACGACGGCGGGGCCAGCGGGTGCGCGACCCGCGGCCAGAAGGTCCCCACGTCCCAGACAGCGCCCACCGCCTGCCGGGTCGGCCGGTCCCGGTAGGCGCTCCGGCCGATCCATGCCAGGGCCACCAGGCCCGCCCCGCCGATGATCGAACCCACGCCCACCAGCGCGTCCAGCCCACCCTGCGCCACGCCCTGGAACTCCCCGGCCATGAGCGCCGGGGCGTCCACCGGACCGGCGACCAGGTTGCCGGTGAGGATCGAGTACAGCGCCAGCCCCACCAGGGGGATCACCGGCAGCAGCAGCGCCGCCAGCACCTTGGGCAGGACCTCGGTCAGCTGCCCCACGGCCCTGGCCTTGGCGATGTCCCAGGTCCTGCGGTCCCGCACGCTCCGCGAGTACAGCGAGGTCACCTCGGGCAGCTGCGCCCGTACCGCCCCGCGCAGCCGCAGGGCCAGCACCGCCATCACGCCCAGCACGATCACCGCCTCGAAGGCGAACGCCAGCTGCAGCCACGAGTAGGCGGTGGGCGGCGACAGGGCCAGGCAGTCCGCCTCGGGCGCGTTCACCGAACCGCAGCCGCTCAGCCACAGCGCCCCCTGGTAGACCAGCGCCGCCGAGAACCCGCCGCCCAGCAGTGTGCCCAGCGCGGCCGTGGCCGGTCCGGCCAGTCCGCGCATCGCGGTGCGCTCGTGCGGTCGGTCCACCGCGAACAGCACCAGCGCCGCCAGCAGCAGCATCAGGACCAGCGCGCCCTGCACGGCGAAGAGCGTGTTCAGCAGGGTCCCGCTGCCGGGCAGCCGCCCCTGGGCCACCCATCCGGGCCGCGGCCACACCGTGTACACGGCCACGACCACCACCACGAAGAGCATGGTGTCCCGCAGGATGCGGCAGAACCGGTCGGCCCGCGCGTTCCACCGGGGATCCCTCCCCGGCACCAGCACGCTCGCGGTGCTCGCCGCCGCCACGGTCGCCAACACGGCCGCCAGCCCCGCCCCGAACCACCAGGCCGCGGGCCCGGTCGGCGCCGCCCCGCCCCGCACCGACAGGTCGTGCAGGAACGCGGGGAGCAGCAGCAGCGCCGCGACGGTGCCCACCGCCATCGCGATGTGCGCCGATCTCAGCCGCGCCATGATCTCGCTGTTGCGCCAAAAGTCCGGATGGCTCAACGGGGCGTCCTCGGCGTACTCCGGCGGCACAGGACCGGTCACCACCTCGTAGTCGGCCGCCGTTCTCCGGGACAGCCGCCACAGCACCAGGACGACGGCCGCGGGCAGCACCGCCCCGAGCAGCAGCCCCCACCCCGGAACGGACAGCGGCGAGGACGCCGAGGCCAGGAAGGCCAGCCACGGGCGCGCTTGGACGCATTCCTGGCCCATCCCGCCGCACTGCCAGCCCACCAGGTCCATCCCCACCCCGGCCGCGGCCAGGGTGATGAGCACGGTCAGGGACAGCGCCAGCAGCCGCACCCCGGCCCCGTAAGCGATGCTGGCGCCCCGGCGCAGGCCGGTCTGCTCCCGGTCCATCCGCCCCGGCCGCATCCAGTACGCCACGTTGAGCAGCATGAACGGCAGCAGCAGGAGCCAGAACGCCCGCGAGGCGCTGCCCGAGGTCAGGTTGCCCCAGGCGAAGATCTCCCGCCGCACCCCGGGCACGCTCTGGGTGTCAGGCTCGCGCCGCCACCGGAAGAAACCGGCGAGCCGGTCGCCGCCCACGCGCATGGCGGGCTCCACGTCCAGGAGCTCCTCGGCCTGACCGCCGCTCACCCCATGCACGCGCAGCTCCACGCAGTTGCGGGCAGGGGCGGCGGAGGGCTTCTCAGTGGGGCTGAGGGAGAGGGCCCGAGGGGCGGAGGGCTGGTGCTCCGGCTCGCGAGAGCCGGGGGAATCGGGGGTATCCGGCATGTCAGCATCCTGCCACGCGCAGTGGCGATGAAACACGGCTCAGCCGCCCCTGTGGACAACTCGGGGAACTCGAACGCTTCCCGACCGTGGCCCGGGCCCGTTACTTCACTAGGTCCCCGTCGTCCACGTCCCACGTGTTGCAGGCGCCCGCCGACTGCTCGTCCCAGCCGGCCCGCGTCCACCACACGCTGTTGTCCGCGGAACCGTGCGTGCGCTCCTCGTCGGGGCCGTCGGCGCGGTCCGCGGTGGCCGAGGCGTCGTCCAGCAGCACCTCCAGGTCCCCCGAATCCAAGGGGTAGCTCACCCGGACCGATCCCAGGAAAGCGCCCGCCAGGCAGTTGGCCTGGAGCTCGCTGCGGCGCGTCCACGCGTTGCGGCCCACGTCGTCCTCCTCCAGCTGGCGCTGCTCGTGGTAGTACTCCAGGAGCCCGGACTCGCCCTGCACGTGGTGGCCGTACTCGTGGGCGAGCAGGGAAGCGTAGACCACGCTGTCCTCGGAGCTGTTCCACTTCTCCACCACATCCGAGGTGCCGATGTAGATGGCGCTGCTCGCCCGGCAGTAGAACGCCCCGGCGGGGGAGGGGTAAGCACGGCAGGGGCTCACACCAGGCTCGCTCCAGAACACCCGGTTCGGCGGCGCGAAGGGGATGCCCGCCCGGTCGAACTGGGTCTTCCACGCGTCGTCCAGGCAGTCCGCGACCAGGTGTAGGAACTGCCCCATGGAGTCGGGGTCCTCGACGTCCAGCTCCGGCACCGGGCACGGCAGCGGGCTCAGCCGACCGGTGTCGTACAGCGGGTTGGAGACCAGCGCGATGTGCCCGGTGGGTCGGTCGGGCAGGGCGCGGCCGGGTAGTCCCAGCTGCCCGGAGGGCGTGTCCTCGACGGGGTGCTCCTGTCCGGGTTTCTCGTCCCCTGTGCCGTCGGCCCGTCCGGACACCGTGTCCGTGTCCGAGCCGCCCTCTTGGACGGTGGTCCAGGAGAGCAGGGACAGCGCCAGCAGGACCACCAGGAGGCCGCACACCACGCTGAAGACCCGTCGGTTGGTCCGGTGCGCCCTGCGGGAGTGGGCCAGCCGTGAGGCCGCGTCCGCCCCGCCGAAGCCGAGGTCACCGCTCACCGCACCAGCTCCTCGCGGGCTTCCCAGGTGTTGCAGGCGGCCGGGTCCACACGGTCCATGCCGTGCGCGGTCCACAGACGACCGTTCTCCACCGACCCGTGCGTGCTCGTGCCCGCGTGGTCGGAGCGGCGCCCGACGGAGTCGAGGATATTGGTCCGCTCGGACTCCCCGTAACCGAGGGACTCCCCAGCGGCACCGATGAACACTCCGCCCAGGCAGTCGGCCTGGAGCTCGTTGCGCCGGGTCAGCTCGTCTGCGGTCTCCTCGTCGGCGTTGGCCCGCAGCGCGTGGAACTCGGCCAGGATCCGGGACTGCCCCTGCACGTGGTGCCCGTATTCGTGGCTGAGCAGGAACGTGTACGCCTCGGCCTCCTCGCTTCCCGCCGATGCCGCGACGATGTCTTCCACGCCCAGGTAGAGGCCCTGGTTGGCCTGGCAGTAGAAGGCCGCCGTGCCCTGAGTGGGGAAGGGCCCGCAGGGGCTGTGCCCCTCCGCGTACCAGTAGATGCGGTTGGGTGAGGTGAAGGGGATGCCCGCCTCCGCGAAGTAGGCCGCCCAGGCCGCGTCCAGGCAGTCGGCGATGGCGTGCACGAACACCTCCACCGACTTCGGGTCCCCGGTGTCCATCTTCGGCGGCTTGCAGGTGACCTCGCCCAGCTCACCGTTGGCGTAGAGCGGGTTCTGCCCGAACGGGTCCTGGATCGGCACCGGGTCGGCGGCCGGTGCCTCGGCGACGTCCGCGATCAGCACCTGGTCGGGGCCCGGCCCGAGCGGCTCACCCAGGGCCGCTTCGGCCGACGGCAGCATCGCCGAGATCGACAGGAACCCGGTGAACCCGACCGCGGCCAACCCCGTGCCCAGCGATAAGGAGACGCCCAGCCCCATGCGTTGGAGGAAACCGGGCTGGTCCGCCCATGGGTCCGCCCCCGGACCCGACCGCCGGCCCCTCACCACGGAACCCGGCCCCGGCGCGCGCGGTGGCCGCTCAGGCCGGTGGAAACAGTGTCGGGCAGGCCGGCGGGCCGACCGGTGGACCGGCCGTCCGGCCGCATGGCTGGCCGGCGCACGACGCCGCTGGGGGCGCCCGATGGACACGGTCCGCGCACGGACCGGATAGGCTCTCGCGTCATGTGGTGGGTCGGCTCCTGGCGCCCGGCCGTCGCGTTGGCGACGGCCCTGCTCGTGTTCTCCTCGCTGGTCGCGGTGTCCGCCGTGGCGTGGCCGAGAGGAGAGGCGCACGCGGCGACGGCGGCCGCACCGGCAACCACAGTACCGGGGCAGGAACCGGCGGTCATCGCCCACCGTTCCGCCACGGACCCGGTCATCACCAACGACATCCGCCTCGATCTGGACCAACTGGGCATCCTCCACGGTGAGGAGACCATCCGCTTCGAGGGAGCCGCCCCGGAGAGCTTCACACGGGCTCTCACGGCCACGATGCTCTATGACACCGACCACGACCGCCGCTTCGAGATCAACGGGGTCTCCGCGGTCAGCTCTGACGGTGCCACCCTCCCGCTCGAGACCGAGGAGACCGACGGCGCCCTCCTGGTGCGCATCCCCACCGAGGGCACCCGCGGGGTGAAGCTCAGCTACCGGGTCAGCGGCACTGTCAGCGAGGTGGCCCAGGGCATCCAGCTCGAGTGGCGGGCCGTGGGCGCCTACAGCCACACCGTCCGCAGCACCGACGTCACCGTCACCGCCCCGCTGCCGCCCGAGGCGCTGTCCTGCCTGGCTGGAGAGCCCCGCAGCGCCATGTACTGCACCGCCTCGGACATGGGCGGGGACGCGGTCGTCGCGCACTTCCTCCAGGCCGACATGACCCCCAGCGACCGGCTGGACATCGTCGTCAACTACCCGCCCGGCACCGCCGAGGGCGAACCCATCCTCACCCGCCGCTGGTCACTGGCCTCGGCCTTCCAGATCACCCCGGCCACCGCCAGCGTGTTCGGCCTCCTGCTGCTGGTCCTGGTGGGCGGGCTGATCGCGCTGATCCGGGTCCGCGGCCGCGACGAGCGCGCGCTGCGCAAGGAGGCGTCCGAGGGCGACCACGCTCCAGTGGCTCCAGGGGAGCACGGCCGGGTGCGCTTCGCCCCGCCCGACGACGTCCACCCCGGCCAGATCGGCACACTCGTCAACGAGACGGTCGACATCACCGATCTGAGCGGCGCGGTCCTGGACCTGGCCGTGCGCGGCCACATCCGGGTCGAGGAGCTCCCGCACGAACACTTCACCTCGGTGGACTGGCGGCTGGTCCGCCTGGAGGGCCCTCCGGGGGAGACCCTGCTCGGTTACGAATGGCTTCTGCTGGACGCCCTCTTCGGGGAGAAGCGCACCGTGCGCCTGTCCGAGATCGGTTCCCCGCACCACTGCGCGGACTTCCCGGCCCGCATCGACCGCGTGCGCGAGGAGCTGTACCGGGACATGGTCCGGCTCAAGTGGTTCTCCCGCTCGCCCAACCGGGAGCGCGGTACCTGGACCGTCGTCGGCATGGGGCTCACCGTCTCCGGGGTGGTCCTGACCGGTGCGCTCGCGGTGTTCACCACCGCGGCCTTCACCGGCCTGGCCGTGATCATCGCCGGGGCGGCCGTCACCGCCGGGGCCCAGTACATGCCCGCCAAGACCAAGCTCGGCAGCTCCGTCTACGCGCACACCATGGGCTTCCGCGACTACCTGCTCAGCCAGCGCGCCCAGAGCGCCCCACCCGGTCAGCGGGTGGAGCTGTACTCGCGCTACCTGCCCTACGCCGTGATCTTCGATGACGTCGACCGCTGGGCCAACATCCTGGCCGCCGCCGCGATCGCCGACCTCAGCCCCGAGGAGCTCACCGGTGACGGACTCGCCTGGTACACGGGGCCGAGCGAATGGCGGATCGAGGACTTCTCGGACTCCATCAGCACGTTCGTGGTCACGCTCACCGGCCTGATCACCAACACCCGCCGGGTGCGCCTGCTCAACCAGCTGCAACGATCGAGGTAGTACCGCCCCCGGCCCAGTGCGGAAAGCGGGGGCGGAAGACTTCGATGATCAAGGGGGAACCCATGCGCGCTGTCGTGCAGCGGGTGTCGCACGCTTCGGTGACGGTGGACGGCGAGGTGGTCGGCGAGATCACCCGGCCCGGCCTGATGGCCCTGGTGGGGGTGACCCACACCGACACCGAGGAGGAGGCCCGCAAGGTCGCCCGCAAGCTGTGGACGCTGCGCATCCTGGAGGACGAGAAGTCCTGCTCGGACATCAACGCCCCCCTCCTGGTGGTCAGCCAGTTCACGCTCTACGGCGACGCCCGCAAGGGCCGCCGCCCCACCTGGCAGGCGGCTGCCCCCCGACCGGTCGCCGAACCACTGGTGGACGCGGTCGTCAAGGAACTACGCGACCAGGGCGCGGAGGTGGCCACCGGGGTGTTCGGCGCTCAGATGTCCGTCGGCCTGACCAATGAGGGCCCCTTCACCGTCATCGTCGAGGTCTGATCCGGGCTGGGAAGGCCTTCAGGTCCCATCCCGGGTCACTCGGGCCAGGACGTGGTCGGGGGCGGGGAGGTCGTGGATCAGCGCCGGGTCGGTCACCGGGGGGTCGAACACCATCCGGACCGGCTGCACACCCGCCCAGATCGGGGTGGGGTGGTCCGACTCCTCGTCGTTGGGCGGGCCGGTGCGGACCTTCACCGACGCCTCCGTCAGGGACAGCGCCAGTACCCGGGTGGCCGCCATCTCCTTGGCGTTCGGCGGGCGGACCACATCCCACTGGCCCGGAGCGAGCTGCTCGGTGATCGCGCGCAGCCCGTCCCAGCGCTCCTGCTCGTCGGTGACCACGCGCGGGGTTCCGAACACCATCGCGGATCGGTGGTTCATCGAGTGGTGGAAGCCCGAGCGGGCCATCACGATCCCGTCCAGCAGGGTCACCGTCACGCACACCTCGGCCTCCGCCCGCAGCGAGCGCGCGCCGGTCGAACCGTGCAGGTAGAGGGTGTCGCCGATCCGTCCGTAGCCGGTGGGCAGTACTCGGGGTGAGCCGTCCACGACCACGCCGAGGTGGCAGACCAGCCCTTCGTCGAGGAGGTCGTACAGCTCGTTGCGGTCGGTTCTGGCCTTGGCCTTGCCACGGTTGAGCCGTGTGCGTTCTGTGGTGGAGAGCATGCGTCTACCGTAGGAAGAAGTGGACATCAAAACCATGGCCATTTCTGGCAGGAAGTGAAAGACCACTTTGCCTCGACGCCCCGACCGCCTCGCCGAACCGCCCGTACGCCTCGACCGCTCCGCCTCCACCCCACTCACCGCCCAGCTGTCCGACGCGCTGCGGGAGGCCATGTCCACCGGAACCCTGCGCGCCGGTGAACGGCTGCCCTCCAGCCGCAGCCTGGCCACCCAGCTCGGGGTGAGCCGCACCGTGGTCACCGACGCCTACCAGCAGCTCTACGCCGAGGGCTGGCTCGACGGCCGCCACGGATCGGGCACCTTCGTCACCGAACACGAACCCCTGCCGGGGTCGGGGACACCACGGGATCCGGTGGCGCCACGAGGCACAGGGGCCGGGGCTGTGTGGGAACGTCCCTCGCGCGCGCAGCTCCGCCGCTCCGGGACGGTCGACCTCCGCCCCGGAGCACCCTGGGTCCACGACCACGACCGCGCCGCTCTGCGCCGGGCTTGGCGGCACGCCGCCGAACACCCACCCTCGGACGACCCCGACCCCCGGGGCCTGCCCCGGCTGCGCGCCCTGCTCGCCGAACATCTGCGCCGCACCCGGGGCGTGCGGGTGGGACCCGAGAACATCCTGGTTACCCGGGGCACTGGCAACGGCCTCGACCTGGTCGGCGCCATGGTTCGACCCACGGCCGGCCCCGGCGTCCGGGCGGGGGTGGAGGACCCCGGCTACGGCAAGGCCCGCACCATCCTGGCCGCGCGCGGAGCCGAGATCGTCCCCTGCCCCGTGGACGGCGACGGCATCCGCCCCGAGGACCTGCCCGACGACCTCTCCCTCGTCTACACCACGCCCGCCCACCAGTACCCGCTGGGCGGACGCCTGCCTCTGCCCCGCCGCGAACGCCTGCTGGCCTGGGCCCGTCGGACCGGTGCCGTGGTGGTGGAGGACGACTACGACGCCGAGTTCCGCTACGACGTCGCGCCCCTGCCCGCCCTGTACGGGCTCGACCCCGGCCGGGTCGTTTTGCTCGGCACCCTCTCCAAGACCCTCGACCCCGACCTCGGCATCGGCTGGATTGTCGCCGAACCCGATCTGATGCACCGCATCGTCGACATCCGGGCCGGCCTGTCCGACCGCACCAGCGGCCCCGTCCAGGCCGCCACGGCCCTGCTGCTCGAACGCGGGGACCTGGACCGGCACCTGCGCCGGATGCGACTGGAGTACGCGCGCCGCCGTGCCCTGCTCGTGGAACACCTCGGCCCCCGGCTCAGCGGGGACACGGCCGGACTGCACGTGCTGCTGTCCCTGCCCGAGGCGGCGGTGGCTCCGGTGATCGCGGCGGCGGCCGAGGAGGGGGTTCTGGTGGAGGACACCAGCCGCACCAGCCACGGGGCGCCGAGGGTGCACGGGCTGGTCATCGGCTACGGGTCAGCGGACCGCACGGAGCTCCGGCGCGCCTGCGGGGTCCTGGCCCGGGCGGTGCAACGGCACACCGGAGAGTGAGCCGGGCGGCGGTCGGAGCGGCGCGTGGGACGGCCGGAAAAGAGGGGGAGAAGCGACCGGAAGAAGAGTCAGCCGGAAGAGGGGGAGAAGCGACCGGAAGAAGAGTCAGCCGGAAGAGGGGGAGAGGCAGCCGGAAGAGGGAGACAGCCGGAGAACACGGCGTCCCGGGTGCGGCGCGGCCGCCACCCGGGACACGGGAGGTGTCGACTCGTCGGACCCCCGAGGGGAGCCGGGAGCAGAAGGGGAAGAGAGGGGAAAGAGGGGAATCCGAAGGGGGATCTCCCGTGCCCTGCTTCCTCCCCTACTCCACCTCGACGGTGACGGGCTCGAACTTGTAGCCCAGACCGCGCACCGTGACGATGTAGCGCGGGTTGCCCGGGTCCTCCTCGATCTTCGCGCGCAGCCGCTTGACGTGCACGTCGAGGGTCTTGGTGTCACCGACGTAGTCGGCGCCCCACACCCGGTCGATGAGCTGCATCCGGGTGAGCACCCGTCCGGCGTTGCGCAGGAGCACCTCCAGCAGCTCGAACTCCTTCAGTGGGAGCTGGACGTTGTCGCCGCGTACCGTCACCACGTGCCGCTCCACGTCCATCCGGACGGGACCGGCCTCCAGCGCGGCGGGCAGCACGACCTCGTCCTCGCCCCGGCGGCGCAGCACCGCGCGGATGCGCGCCACCAGCTCGCGGGAGGAGAACGGCTTGGTCACGTAGTCGTCGGCGCCCAGCTCCAGACCGACGACCTTGTCGATCTCGGAGTCCTTGGCGGTCAGCATGATGACGGGGACGTTGGACTTCTGCCGCAGCGTCCGGCACACCTCGGTGCCCGACAGCCCCGGCAGCATCAGGTCCAGCAGTACGAGGTCGGCGCCGGTCCGGTCGAAGGTCTCCAGAGCGACGGTCCCGGTGGGGGCCACCGCGACCTCGAAGCCCTCCTTGCGCAGCATGTAAGACAGGGCGTCGCTGTAGGACTCTTCGTCCTCTACTACGAGTACGCGCGTCACTGTGCCGTCTCCTGGTGGTTGTCGTTCCGGGTCGCGTCGAGCTCCCGGCTCTCGGGTCTGGGCAGACGAAGAGTGAACGTCGACCCCGACCCCTCCTTGCTCCACACGGTCACTTCTCCACGGTGGTGGGTCATGATGTGTTTGACGATGGCCAGGCCGAGACCGGTACCACCGGTGGCCCGGCTCCGAGCGGCGTCCACACGGTAGAACCGCTCGAAGATCCTTTCCAGGTCCTGCTGGGGGATGCCGATCCCCTGGTCCGCGACACTGATGTCCACGCTGGTCCGGGAGATCCCGACGGACACCGCGACCCTCGTGTTCTTCGGACTGTAGGCGACGGCGTTGGCGATGAGGTTGCGCAGGGCGGTTCCCAGCATCGCCTCGTCGCCCAGGACCGTCAGCCCCTCGGCACCGCTGCCCACCAGCTCGATCCCCTTGGCGTCCGCGGGCATGCGCACCGTGTCGATCGCCTCCTCGACGACCGAGCCGAGGTCCACCGGGGCGGGTTCGGCGATGGGTTCGGCGCCCTGGATACGGGAGAGCGTGATGAGGTCCTGGATGACCGCCGTGAGCCGGGCGGCCTCGGTCTGCATGCGCCCGGTGAACCGGCGCACGGCTTCGGGGTCGTCGCTGGCGTCCTGTACGGTCTCCGCCAACAGGGACAGCGCACCCACCGGGGTCTTGAGCTCGTGCGAGATGTTGGCCACGAAGTCGCGGCGGACCGCCTCCACCCGCCGGTGCTCGGTCTGGTCCTCGGCCAGCACTAGCACCAGGCCGGTACCGCCCAGCGGGGCCACCCGCACCGCGAAGGACGTGGCGTCGGGGCCGAACTTGCGGACGGCCACCTCGATGTCGGTCTCACGGATCACTCCGTCACGCCGGACCTTGCGGGCCAGAGTGAGGAGTTCGCCGATGACCAGTTCCTCTCCCCGCACGATCCCGAAGGCCCGGGCGGCGGAGGAGGCGCGCAGCACCCTGTCACCGGAGTCCAGGACCACGGCGGAGGAGGGGAGCGCGGACAGCACCTCGGCGATCCCGGGCGGGAGGGTGTTGCCGTCATGTCGAGGCGACTGCGGCTCCTCGTCCGGGGTTCGCGAACGGAAGAGAGGGCTGGCGACGAGTACGCCGATGACGACGCCCACGACGAGCCCGATGATGCCGACAACGGCGGCGAGAAGTTCCCCTTGCACGATTCGATCGTAAACGTGCGGACTGGGGCTTTACCCGGTCAGGGCACGCGACACAACCGAGGTTCTTCCATCGTTCACCAATTCTTGGCCGATTCTTCAAACACAGACTGGGAGCATTGACGCCATGCGCGATACCTACCATGACGACCTTGACAGCCTGAGCGACCGCCTCGTCGAGATGACCAGGCTCGCCAGGCACGCCGTCGCGCGTGCCACCACCGCCCTGCTGGACAGCGACCTGAACGCGGCCCAGGAGGTGATCTCGGGTGACGAAGCACTCAACCGTCTCGACCAGGAGATCGAGGACACCGCCTTCAGCCTGATGGCCCGGCAGCAGCCGGTCGCCTCGGACCTGCGGACCATCATCACGTCCCTGGCGATGCGCGGAGATCTCGAACGGATGGGCGACCACGCCGTTCACCTGGCCAAGATCGCCCGGCGCCGCCACCCGGACTCGGCGATCCCCAAGCCGGTGCGCTCCATCGTCCTGGAGATGGGTCACCAGGCGGAGCTGCTGGTCACCAAGGCTGGCGAGGTGATCGTCGAGCGGGACCCCGACACCGCCCTGGAACTGGACGAGGACGACGACAAGATGGACCGGCTGCGGCGCAAGCTGCTGCAGCGCATCCTCGCCCCGGGGTGGGAGTACGGGGTGGAGGCCACCATGGACGTGACCCTGGTCGGACGGTTCTACGAACGCTTCGGTGACCACGCGGTGCACGTCGCGGACAACCTGGTCTACATGGTGACCGGTGAGAAGCGTGAGGACTACGAGCCCGAGGCCTGAATGACGGGCGGGTGACGTCCGAGGCTGATGCGCTCGGCCCCGGGTGCCGGAGCTGCCGGCACCCGGGGTTCGAACGCATCGTGTGGTCGGGTTTGCTGGCCCTGAGGTCCACCCGGAGACCCACTCGCGGAACCGCTGGAGATCCGGACGGGTCATGGGCGGGTCAACCCGATCCGAAATCGTGACCTATATCGCTATGGCTGCTCGCGGAGCGTGTCCGAGCGGGGGAGAACCCTATCCCGAACCGGGCTCGGTTGGGGTCGCACTTCGGCTGGCCAGTGGGGGTGGAAGGCTTCCGAAGCCGCCCTGGCCAGCTGTCCAGTACTCCTCGGGTACACTTTGTCAAGCCCTAAAAAGTGTGGCCTGACCTGCGTGTTCGCAAACCTAATAGGTACGTTAAGTCACAGATTCGTGGTATCCTTGTGGTAGCGGAAGGGGTACCTGTCACATGACTTTCAAGGTCGGCGACACTGTTGTCTACCCCCATCATGGGGCTGCTCGTATTGAAGCGATCGAGACTCGCACCATTAAGGGCGAGGACAGAACCTACCTCGTTTTGAGGGTTGACAAGGGCGATCTGACGGTGCGCGTGCCGGCTGCGAACGCCGAGGATGTCGGCGTTCGTGACGTGGTGGGGCAGGAGGGCCTGGACAAGGTCTTCGAGGTGCTGCGCGCGCCTCACACCGAAGAGCCCACCAACTGGTCCAGGCGCTACAAGGCGAACCTGGAGAAGTTGGCGTCCGGCGACGTCAACAAGGTTGCCGAGGTGGTTCGGGACCTGTGGCGCCGGGACAAGGAGCGCGGTCTGTCGGCGGGCGAGAAGAGGATGCTGGCCAAGGCTCGGCAGATTCTCGTCAGCGAACTCGCACTCGCGGAAAAGACCAACGAGGACAAGGCCGAAGCCCTCCTCGATGAGGTTCTGACGAGCTGATAGTCGCGGAATCACGTAATTCATGACGAAAATGCCTCGGGTGGGCGTCGGTACCGACGTCCACCCGTTTTCTCCTGGACGAACACTTTTTCTCGCCGGTTTGGAATGGCCGGGAGAAGATGGTGTCAGTGGCCATTCCGATGGTGATGTCGCCGCCCACGCGGCGTGCGACGCCCTGCTGTCCGCCTGCGGACTGGGCGACCTCGGATCCAACTTCGGCACCTCCGATCCCCGGTGGAAGGGCGCTTCCGGCGCCGAACTCCTCACCGAGACCGTCGCGCGCGTGCACGCGGCCGGTTTCGAGATCGGCAACGTGGCCGTCCAGATCATCAGTAACCGACCCAAGTTCGCTCCCAGGCGCAACGAGGCGGAGAAGACCCTCTCCGAGGTCGTGGGTGCTCCGGTGAGCCTCTCCGCGACCACCACGGACGGGCTGGGCCTCACCGGCCGGGGCGAGGGCATCGCAGCCGTCGCCACGGCCCTGTGCGCCCCCAGGGACTGACGCACGCACAGCGAAGCGGCTCCGCCTCGGCGGGGCCGCTTCGCTGCTTCTCAGGTGCCCTCAACGCCCGGCCGCGAGCGTGTGCGCGGGGTCGGGGCCATTCTGTTACCGCCCAGGTCAACCGCATTGCCGAAGCCGGTATCCGGACCCTGCCACGGCCCTCACCCATGGGACCGAAACCCACCCCTCTGAGTGCCTCGAACAGAGCATCCCCTAACGAGGGGTGAGGCTCGCTGGCCCAGGGCGAGGAAGTGCATGGCCGGTCCCGGGCCGTTGGTCGAAGAGGTCGCCTGATGGTGGGTGGGTGGATGGGTGGGTGGAGCCGGGCCGGGGCCATCGCGGGTAGCAAGCGAAAGTCCGTTCCGGCCTTCGTCGGGCGGGCGGGTGCGGGCCCGGTGGCTTGTCCACAGGCTGTGCATATCTCCCGCCGGGGCGGGATGACGAGTTATCCACAGGTTCAGGAGCCAGCCTGGCGGCGCCCCTCGTCGCACACGTAACGTCGATCTCGGAGGATCCTCGGTTCCCGCCCGCCTCGTGCTGCCTCCGACCACCCTCCCTCCGCCCCCACACCACCCGAAGCACTCCGAGGCCGCCCCGCACCCGTCCTCGGGAACCTGCCCGGCACGCCAGCGCCCGGGCATGCTCCGGGCACGCGCTCCGGACACACGTCGGCCCCGGAACCCGAAGATCGGGGTTCCGGGGCCGACATCGTGCGGACGGCGTCCTGAATCAGCGTTCGTCCGGGGGCAGGGGCTCGCTGCGGACCCGTCGGGAGGGCGGGCCGGAGGCGAAGTCCGGCATGGGTGAGCGCTTGGGCTTCAGAACCATCGGACGTTTCTCCAACGGCTTCCTCGGCCTGGGCTCGGGCGCAGGCGCCTGGGCCGCCTTCACCGGCTCCGGTGGGGCCTTGGGTTCGGGCTCCCGCTCCCGCTGAACCTCGGGCTCCGGCGCGGCCTCGGGCTCCGCCTCAGGCGCTGGCTCCTCCCAGGCGGGCAGTGGCTCGGGCTCGGGCAGCTGCTCCGGCTCCGATTCCACCTCGGTGCCTGTCGCACCGCGCCGCTTCGTTCGAAAGCGGAAGGCGGCGCGCACCTCGGGGCCGGTGTCGTGGTCCAGCGCCGGAGTCGTGTCCTCAGCGGACCCGGTCCCCATCCCCACCAGGGGGACGGTGTCGGCGGCGGCCGGGGTGTCCTCCTCGGGCGGGGTCCACACCGGCGGCACGTAGTCGGCCAGCGGCGAGGCGCTCTCGACCTCGGCTGGGGGCTCCCACAGGGACTCCGCTTCGGACCCGGTCCCGCCCGCGTCGGCGGACTCGGGCCCGGTCTCCGGCCGGACCTCCGGCTCAGGCGCGGCCGCGCCGGAAACCTCGGATGCCCGAGGCCCCTCGGACACCGCGGATTCCGTGAGCTCTTCCACCCGGGGAAGGTCCTCGATCTCGGGCAGCGGGTCGCTCTCGGCCTCCCCCGCAGGCCAGAGCTCAACCGTGTCATCGGTGTCACCGGTGCTCACGGCTTCGACGGCGACGGGTTCGGGTGCGATTTCCACGGCGACCGGCACGGGGATCGGCGCCTCGGCCTCGTCCGTGGCGGGGTCGGCGACCGGGGGCTCGTGATCGAAGCCCTCGTCGGCCAGGTGGTCCGGGATCACCACGACAGGCCCGTCCCCGGCGCCGTCGTCGGGCTCGCCCTCGTCCCAGGCGCGGCCCCCTGAACCGCTTCCGGAGGCGGCCCGGTGCTCAGGCTCCGGTTCAGGCTCCGGTTCAGGCTCGGGCCCGGCCGTGGGGGCGGCAGCGCCGGGCACCACCGGCGGCTCGGCGGCCGCACGCTTGATCGGGTTGCCGCCGCCACGGGAACGGCGGGGGAGCGGCAGAGTGGGTACGGAGGCCTCGGCCAGATCGTCCTCCGGCTCCTCGGGCCGTCCCCTCCCCGAACTCTCCGCGGTCTCAGCCTCGGCCCCTCGGGCGGCGGGGATCACCTCGGTCGGGTCGTCGGGGCCGGCCTCGGCACGGAACCGCGCTTCTTCCTCGCGTTCCTCCCGCTCCCGCTCGGCCCGCTCGCGCTGCTCACGCTCCTCGAGCTCGCGCCTTTCGAGAGCCGCCCGCTCCTCGCGCTCACGCTGCTCGTGCTCGTCGCGTTCGCGTGCGGCCCGTTCGCGCTCCTCGTGTTCGAGGCGCTCCTTCTCCCGCTGCTCGGCGCGGTCGCGGCGCAGAGTGGAGGTGCGGGCGGGCAACGGTGCCGCTTCGGGGAGGGTGCCCTCCTCGTCCGCCGCGCGGCCGTCCGCCTTCACATGGCCGCCGGTCTCCGCACGTGCCTCGACCTCGTCGGCCCCGGCGGATGCGCGGCGCTCGTCAGGCTGCTGGTCGTCGTAGTCCTCGTCGGCGCCCAGCCTTAGCAGACGGGTCTTGAGCGCCTCCGGCTCGCGCGAGTCCGGGGCCGGTGCCTCGTCCATCCACTCCGCATCCACCTCGGACTCGACCGTCTCGGGACGGCTCCGCAGCACGGTGGGGCGATCATCGGAGGGCTTCGGGCGCGGACGCACCTGGATGTTGCGCTTGCGGATGTGCGCGCGCACGGTGATCCACAGCAGGAACGCCACCAGCAGGGCTGCCAGCGGGGCAACCGCCACCACCACTTGGACGATCCGCTCGTTCTCGGCGCCCAGCCGCTCGATGAGCCCCATGCTGTTCAGCACCATCGGCACGGCCGCGGCGAGGATCAGCAGGGGAATGAGGACGACGTCCACCCACAGGCGCTCCCGCGGTGGTGCCGCGCGGAGCACGTAGCTCACCCAGAAGGCCATGAGGACCAGCAGGGTGAAGGTCACCGGGAAGACGTGCGCGAGGAAGTCGCCCTCGTCGTGCACGAGCAGGGCGAATCTGTAGATGCCGTTGTAGGCGATGACAAGGGCGCACAGGGCGATGACACTGACGAACACGGCACCACCGACGAGAGCGCCGGCTCCCGCGCCGCGACCCGCGGTCCGACCGTTCCGTGTCCCTGTCTCGGGGGCGTTGTTGAAAGGGGCCATCGTCATCGAAGAGTAGTCGAGGCGGTGCCGCTAACACGAGATTCCGGCCGATTCCGGTTGCTTCCAGCCTCTTCTCGACGCAGGGGTGCAGGGGTGCTCTGTGGTGTTCTGCCGCAATTGACGGAGCGTGGCGGCCGATCGTTCGCCGAGGTCGTCCCCGGACGCCGGTCCATCTCACATGCGGGCGGGCCCAATACGGCTCGCCCCATATGCGTCCTCTGTACTGTCCGGAGCAGGCCAGACAGCAATGGGCCGGCACCCAGGCCGCGATCAGACGGACCCCCGGACCTGATGGCGCTTGATGGCTTGTGACGCCCGGGCGAAGGGAAAGCGGATAGTCTTGACAACGTGAGTCTGCGCTTCTATGACACCAGTGCCCGACAGGTCCGAGACTTCACCCCGCTTCGTGAGGGGTGTGCCTCCCTGTACCTGTGTGGTGCCACGGTGCAGGCACCTCCCCACATCGGCCACATCCGGTCAGGCGTCAACTTCGACATCCTGCGCCGCTGGCTGACCCACCTCGGCTACGAGGTCACGTTCTGCCGCAACGTCACGGACATCGACGACAAGATCATCAGGGTCGCCGCCGAGGAGGGTGTTCCGTGGTGGCAGGTGAGCGAGCGCAACCAGCGCGCCTTCACCTGGGCCTACGACACCCTGGGCTGCCTGCCGCCCACCGTCGAGCCGCGCGCCACCGGCCACGTGCCGGAGATGATCGAGCTCATGCGGCGCCTGATCGACGCCGGGCACTCCTACGCCGCCGACGACGGTTCGGGCGACGTCTACTTCGACGTGCGCTCGCACCCCGCCTACGGCGAGCTCTCCAACCAGCGCCTGGACCAGGTGGTGGAGTCCTCCGACTCCGACCCGGACCGGGACAAGCGCGACCCGCGCGACTTCGCCCTGTGGAAGGGCGCCAAGCCGGGCGAGCCCAGCTGGGACACCCCGTGGGGTCGCGGCCGCCCGGGCTGGCACCTGGAGTGCTCCGCCATGGCCACCAAGTACCTGGGCCCCAGCTTCGACATCCACGGCGGCGGACTCGACCTGATCTTCCCGCACCACGAGAACGAGCAGGCGCAGTCGCGCGCAGCCGGTGACGGCTTCGCCCAGTACTGGCTGCACAACGGCATGTTGAAGGTCGGCGGCGAGAAGATGGCCAAGTCGCTCGGCAACTCGATGCGGGTCCCGGAGATGGTCCAGAAGGTCCGCCCGGTGGAACTGCGCTACTACCTGGGCCAGGCCCACTACCGGTCCACCATCGACTACTCCGAGGCCGCGCTGCAGGAGGCGGCCGTCGCCTACCAGCGCATCGAGGGCTTCCTCACCCGCGCCGTCGAGGTTCTGGGCACCATCACCCCGGCCGCGGACGTGCCCGCCGAGTTCGCCGAGGCGCTCAACGACGACCTCGGTGTCTCCCAGGGGCTGGCCGTCATCCACGGCCACGTGCGCGAGGGCAACACGGCGCTGGGTTCCGGAGCCAAGGAGAAGGCCCAGGAGATCGCCGCCGAACTCCGTACCATGCTGGCCGTCCTGGGTCTGGACCCGCTCAGTGAGCAGTGGTCCGGCGGCGGTGACCAGGGGCTGACCGAGGTCGTGGACGCTCTGGTGGCGGTCGCCCTCGAACAGCGCCAGGCCGCGCGGGGACGCAAGGACTACGCTGCGGCCGACGCCATCCGCGACCAGCTGGCCGCGGCCGGCGTGGTGGTGGAGGACACCCCGCAGGGCCCGCGTTGGGACCTGCGCCAAAGCTGAGGTTTCGGCAAGCAGGGCTGTCGGGCCCGGGTTCCATGAGCCCGGGCCGTACAACAAGATCTGATCAGGGCCGGGACCGGAGGTTTCCCGGCCCGGCCCACTCTGATGGCCGACACGTGTGGTAGCGCGTCGGCATTAGGCTGGGAGTTTGCCGCCGCCCCTCGGCGTCGCGGCTACCCCATCGGCCGGAAGAGCTCTTCCGGCATGCTCGCAACACGTAACGGGAGGCGGCGACCATGCCGGCGAAGAAGAGTAAGAAGGGCCCCACGAAGGGCAGCGGCGGCAAGAACCGGCGTTCCCTCGAGCCCAAGAGCGGCACCCTGCCCGCCTCGGAGCGGCACTGGTACGACGGCAAGCAGCGGCACAAGGCCAATAAGCGCGTCGCCCAGACCGGGGGCCCGTCCGGCGCCTCGGACAGCCCCCGCAAGGACCGCTCGCCCGACCGCCCGGACAACTCCGACCTCCTGATCGGCCGTAACCCGGTGGTCGAGGCCCTGCGTGCGGGCATGCCCGCCACCCGCCTGTTCCTGGCCAACAGCCTGGACCCGGACGACCGCGTCAACGAGGCCGCCAAGCTCGCGGGTACCCAGGGCGTGGACGTGGTCGAGGTCAACCGCACCGACCTGGACCGCCGCTGCGAGAGCAACGGCCTGCCCGGCGCCACCCACCAGGGCGTCGTGCTCCAGGTCCGCCCCTACCAGTACTGGGCGGCCGAGGGCCTGCTCGACAAGGCGCTGGCCTCGGACACCCCGCCGCTGATCGTCGCCCTGGACGGGGTCACCGACCCGCACAACCTGGGCGCGATCGCGCGTTCGGCCGCTGCCTTCGGCGCGCACGGCCTGCTCATCCCGGAGCGGCGCACCGCCAGCGTGACCATGTCCGCGTGGAAGACCTCCGCCGGAACCCTGGCCAAGCTGCCGGTCGCCCAGGCCACCAACCTGACCCGCACCCTGGAGAGCTACAAGAAGGCCGGGCTGTTCGTCGCCGGTCTCGACGCGGGCGGCGACACCCAGCTCCCCGAGCTCGAACTGGCCACCGGCCCGCTGGTGGTCGTGGTGGGCTCCGAGGGCAAGGGCCTGTCCCGCCTGGTCCGCGAGGCCTGCGACGTGGTCGCGAGCATCCCGATCAGCGGTGCCGAGTCCCTGAACGCCTCCGTGGCCGCCGGTGTCTCCCTCTACGAGGTCGCCCGCCGCCGCGGCGCCGAAGCCAAGTAACCGGTCCCACCGGTGCCGAGTAGGCCCCTCGGCACCGGACCCGGTAGCATTCTGGTTGGACGCACCAAGGCCCAGGCCTCGGCGGTCGGCCGACGTAGCTCAATTGGCAGAGCAATCGCCTTGTAAGCGATAGGTTAGGGGTTCAAGTCCCCTCGTCGGCTCTCTCTTTGCCTGACCTGGGATAACTCCCTGGGCGAGATCGCTACTGACTAGCGGCGACGCCTGGAGAGCTATCGCCTATGGGTACCCAGCGTGTTCGTCGGGGGCCGCGCAACATGGCCGCTGGTCCCCTGAACCTCCACATCAAGTCCTTCGTGCTGCACCTGCGTACGGAGAAGAAGAGCGACCGCACCGTCACGATGTACCGCGAGTCGGTCGCCTGGTTCGCCGCCGAGCACCTGTTGGCCGGTGGTCAGCCCACTGACATCGACCACCGGTACGAGACGTCAGCTGACACGTGCGCTGACATGGTCACCTTCGAGCCGGTCCGTGACTGGGAACTGGTCAACCGGGTGCACATCCGCTCCTGGCTGGCCCGGCTGCACCGCCGCGAGTACTCGTCCAGCTACGTGAACAACCAGTACCGCTGTCTCCAGCAGTTCTTCAAGTGGCTCGCCGACGAGGAGGAGATCGGCGACCCGATGCGCAAGGTCAAGGCGCCCAAGGTGGTGGCCAAGCCCGTCCCGGTGTTCGAGGACGGCGAGATCGACCGCATCCTGAAGATGCCCAGGAGCAGGAACGACCGGGGAGCGGCCAAGCGCGGCGACGCCTGCAGGCTGCGCGACGCCGCCATCATCCAGTTCCTGCGGGACACGGGTGTGCGCCTGGCGGAGCTGGCCGGGCTCAAGCTCACGGACGTGTCCCTGGACAAGCGCCGGGCGTTTGTGACCGGCAAGGGCGACAAGAGCCGGTACGTGAAGTTCACCCACGCCACGGCCAAGGCCCTGGACCGCTACCTGCGCCAGCGCGCCCAGCACCCGGACGCGCACCTGCCATTCCTGTGGTTGTCCCAGAAGGGGAAGGCGCTGACCCCGTCGGGGATCTACCAGATGCTGTACCGCCGCGCCCGGCGGTCCGGGGTCGGGCAGGGCAACACCCACCGGTACCGGCATGACTTCTCGCACCGCTACCTCGCCGGGGGAGGACAGCCCGGGGACCTGATGGAGCTCAACGGCTGGGAGTCCGAGCAGATGACGCGGCACTACGGCCGCTCCGCCGCGGCTGAGCGGGCCCAACGGCACTATGACCCGGGTGATGTGCGAAAGCAGTTGAACCCGCCCCGGGGGCGCTCGCAAGAGCGTCCCCAGGAAAACCGGTAACTGTTCGGTCAACCCCTTCGCTGTCAGCTCCAGGTGGGCCCTGTCAGATTCTCTCGCCCAATGCCGTCCCAGCTCAGAGCTCTGGCCTCACCCGTCGAACACCAGCTGATCACCACCGATCCCGTGGAACCCGCATACCTGGTGGGTGGGTTCTGACGCTGACCGATCTGACCTCGAACATCCCTGCCATAGCCGTAACCGCACTGGGTGGCGAGTTGGTCGTTCGGGTCACCGGAGTCTTCGCGCTCCGCTTCGCCCGGCACCGCTACCTGTTCCGAGGCGCCCATGTCTTGGAAATCCACGCAGCTTCCGAAACCACCGTGCACCATGCCACCGCCTTCTGTGCCCACATCATGGGTCTGCTGCGCCGTGGCGGTGCGGGACCTGAGCGCTTGGGGCCAGGGAAATCCTAACCTCCGGCCTGAAGGGCTCAGACCCGCCTCAAGGCCGTGGCCGATTTAAAGGTCAGGTATGCGGCCGGGTTTCAAGACCCGGCCGCACCTTCATCGAAAATTCATCAGGTGATGGGGGCTTCCCAAGTGGCGGCCCAGGTCTGGGGGCCGACGATGCCGTCGACAGCCAGCCCCTTTTCGGCCTGGAACTGCTCGCAGACCTGTTGGGACTGATCGCCGTAGATGCCGTCGACGGTGATGTTCCAACCTCGCTCGAGCATGCGTCCCTGCCAGAGGATCACCCCGTCATGCTCGGTCGGAGGTGGGTTGGTGAACAGTACTCCAGGCCACGTCGGGGCGCCCCCGCCAGGAGGAGGACCAGGGGGGTCGACCGGCGGAACGATCGGAAGTGGATCAGTCGGGGGCAGGGTATCCGGGGGATTAAGAGTGCCGTCTTGAACATAGGGCTGAAGGCTTCCTGGGCAAGCAGTATCTATACCTTCGACACTCTGATGGCCGATAATTCCGTACCCCGCCAAGTCCATTGATCGCAAGTCACGAATCACTTGGCGAATTCCGGTGAGCATGGTCGCACTCGGGTTGTCGGGAACCCCAAGCAGGCCACAGACTGCAAAGTATGCGTCGTTCGCTAGATTCGTCCCGTTCGCGCCGGATCTGTATTCAAAGCCTCTGCCGATGAAAATGTAGCCGTGGGTGCAGACCAGAAAGCTATATGCGATGTCCCGGTATTCGCCCTGGAGGTGCCCGGCCTGAATTCCGCGGACGATATTGTTGCATTCATTGTGGTTGCTGACGCCTTGGGAGACGCGGCTGCCGACGTAATGGATGCAGACGCCACCGGTCTGAGCATGGATGGGGCCGTTGTGCTCCGGCCTTCCGCTGGGGTCTGCGCCCCACTCGCTGCGCTGAACATAGCGTACCATATACTATTCAATCCAATATCTTTGATTCGAAGGGGGAAGGGTGAAGGGTGCTTCTTTTTCTTTGGGTGCCGTGCTCGGTTTTCTCACTGCTTCTGCAGTAGCAGCTGGCTTCTTGTTCGCGGGGGTGGTCGAATTTGATATTCGGTCGCACAAAAATTTTGGCGAACTTGAGCGCGAGTCCGACGGCCTCCTGTCTGGCGGAGGTCTCGTTTATACTGTCACTTCAGTCCGCGAGGGGTATGGCGACCCCAGATTCGTTTACTTTGACGCGGTGGTGGCAAACAACTCGAACCGATACCAGGAAAATACAATCCCGGATGTATACTGCCTCCTTCCTGATGGAGAGCACCACGCCGAGCCAGTCCGAACACTAAATCATGCGGGAATTTACCCGTCGGATGGCTCGATGGGAGAAGCGGCGGTATTCGAGTATCGATGCGAGATGCCAGAAGGCATGGAACTCCACCATGTTTCAGTGATTTTGGAGACACCGAAGGGGAGTAGATTCTCTTTTGTGGATCCAGTCGGCTCTGCTCAGAACGTTCGACGCTCCGAAGGGGTCTCGGACTGAAAGGGTCGCATCGACTTTGGAACAGAATAAGCTCGCTCCTGAGAGGAACGAGCTTATTTGGATACACTGCTACCGCTGCGAATAAGCGCGCCACAGAACCTTCAGGGGATGCAAGGGGTGAAGGGCGAACACGATCGGTTTTCGAGCTCACTGCACTCGTTTGCGCACTTCAGAGCCCACCAAACCCGAAGCTGAGGCAAGCCGCCAAGTATGGGTGCCTCGCACTGAGCTTCAACCCCGACAGCGAGCTACTGGGCAGTGAGCACGCCGCAGTCCGGCTGGTCGGCGACGCACCCCTGAGCGTGAGGGTGGTGACCAGGGTTTTTCCGTTGCCCGCGCGGTAGGCGTTAGTGGACGGTGCTCCAAGGGTCCGTAGCGTTCGGGCAGGTCGCGCTAGGGGATACCGGTGCGGGTGCGGTAGATGACGCCGTTGAGAACGTGGCGGTGGTCGTGCCACCGTCCGCCGCGCTGGGGTGTGTCCGGGGACAGCACGGCCCGGCTGCGGGCGGGCGGGTTGAGGAACTCCTCGACGGCGATCAGCTTGGACGTGGTGGTCATGGTGGTTCCTCCTGGTCGATGGATGCGGACGGGGCCCAGTCCAAACTCCGACGTCGCGGCGGACTCAAGCCCCAAGAGGGCGATCCGCGTCACTGGCTGGTGGAAAAGGTGGGTCGGTGGGGCCGCTTCGAATGTGAGCGGACGGTCGCGCGGATCAGTGCCTGACCTCGACCTCGTTCTCGCGCTCGTGCTCGGCCGCCAGGTCCTGGTGCGCCGACGCGCCCCGGAGCGTGACCAGGGCCCAGGCCGCGGCGAAGGCCATCACCCCGGCACCGGCGAGACCGGTGACGGTGATCGCTTCGGTGAAGGCGCTCCTGGAGACCTCCAGGAGCGCGTTTCCGGTGTCGCCGCCGATCTCGGCGGCCACCAGCAGGGCCTCCGCCATGGTCGAGGACACCCGTTCGGACAGGTCCGCTGTCAGGTCGAACGCCTGGGTTCCGGCGAGGACGGTCCGGGTGTACCAGGAGACCAGCACCCCGCCCAGGACCGCCGTGCCCAGCGTCGTCCCGATCTCGTAGGCGGTCTCGGAGGTCGCGGCGGCCTGTCCGGCGCGCTCGGGCTTGACGGAGCTCATGATGATGTCGTTGCTCAGGGTGAGCGCCATGCCCGCGCCCAGAGCGATCAGGCCGAGTGCGGCCGCGATCAGCGCAGGGCTCGACGTCGGGGTCAGGAGGGCGGTCAACGCGAACCCGGTCATCGCGATCAGGAGCCCGAACGCGATCACGTAGGCGGGCAGGAGGCGCTTGACCAGTGCGGCCGCGATGAACGCGGCGGTGGCCGCGATGATCGCCTGGGGCATGAGCCAGACGGATGCCTGCAGCGGGCTGAGGCCGAGCACGAGCTGCAGGAACTGGACGAGCGCGACTAGGGCGCCGACCATGGCGAAGATCGCCAGGACGTCCGTGATGACGGCTCCGCGGAAGTACCGGATCTTGAACAGTCTGACGTCCAGGAGCGGGGTGGGCAGCGTGAGCTGCCTGCGGACGAACAGGGTGATCGCGATCAGCCCGACGACCGTGGCGGCGATGCCCAGAGCGAGGCCCTTGTCCCCGGTGAGGGTCTTGATGCCGTAGACCACGCCGATCAGGCCGATGAAGGAGAGCACGACGCTGGGGATGTCGATCCTGCGCAGGCCGGGGTTGCGGCTCTCGGGCAGCAGGGCCGGGCCGAGGGCGAGCAGGAGCAGCATGACGGGGATGTTCATCAGGAAGGCCGCGTGCCAGCTGAACGTCTCGATGACCCAGCCGCCGACGATCGGCCCGGCCGCCGCGCCGACGGAGGCCATCGCGCCCCACACCGCCATCGCGTAACGGCGCTGCTGGCGGTCGAGGAACATGTTGCGTACCAGGGACAGCGTCGAGGGCATCATGATCGCCCCGCCCACGCCCAGCAGAGCGCGAGCTCCGATCAGCATCCAGGGCGCCGTGGCCATCGCTCCGAGTACGGAGGCGAGCGCGAACACGACCGCACCGATGAGCAGGTTCCGCCGTCGACCGAAACGGTCTCCCAGGGTCGCCGTCGCCATGAGTAGCCCGGCGAGAACGAGTGAGTAGATGTCGATCATCCACAGCTGCTGGGTGCCCGTGGGGCTCAGCTCAGCGGAGATCGCGGGCAGGGCCATGATGAGGACGGTTCCGTCGATGGTGATCAGCAGCAGCGGCAGGACGAGGACGGCGAGGCCGATCCAGCTCCTGGCTGTGGCCTTGGGAGGGCTGGTCATCGTGGGCTCCTGAGCGTCGGTCTGTTCGGACAGCGCTCAGTAGAAACTCCGACGTCGCGTCGGAGTCAAGGCCGCGTCGCATGGCCTGGACCACAGGGCCCGGCGGCGTCAGGGCCCGGTCGGTCGCTGCCCGTGCTCCAGCCGCTCCAGGATCCGGCGCAGTACCCGGTGCTGGACGGGTTTGAGGGCCCGCTCGTTCAGTTCGTCCATCAGGGCCGAGACCTTCGGGTCGGGCGCGGGCGCGGCGGCCAGCTGCTCCGACAGCGGTTCCAGCCCGGTGACCCAGTCGTCGACCAGGGACGTGACCTCGTCGTCCGGTGTGTCGGCTCCGAGGGCGTAGAACCGCTCCGTCAGCGGTTCCAGCCCCGCGAGCAACTCCCTGTCCACCCCGCCGAGCAGGGCGGCGAGCCCCGCCGGGTCGTCCTCGCCGAGCAGGTGTCCGAGCAGGACCAGCTGTTCGTGTTCGTGCCGGGCCATCTCCTCGGGTACCCCGGCCTCGGGGCCGGAGCGCAGCACCGACAGCTCCGGGGCCAGGTCGGGCGGGGAGCCGCTGCTGCGCAGGGCGGCGATGTCGGCCCTGCGGGCGTTGAGCCGTTCGATCTCGGCGGCCGCCTGGCGGTCGAGCTCGTCCAGCAGCTCCTCCGCGGCCTTCGGATCATCCAGTACCGCCGGGAGCGCGGACAGGGGCACGCCCAGCGCGGTCAACCTCGTGATCCGCAGCAACCGCACGAGGTCGCCCACGTCGTAGCGCCGGTAGCCCCCGGCCGAGCGCGGGGGCTCGGGCAGCAGCCCGATCTGGTGGTAGTGGCGCAGCGTGCGGACGGTGACACCGGCCAGCTGGGCGAGTTCACTACTGAGCATGAGGCGACTCCTGACCCTTCCCTGCTCTTCCCACCTACCCTGACCGAACGAAACCCGGGGCGGGAAGAGCTGCCGCCGGGGTTCGCCGCCGGTTTCGCATCGGCTCATTTCGATGAAGTGTCAACGAATTCTGTAGACTACTCCTATGAATGGGGAACCACGCTGGCTCAGCCCGGACGAACAGAGGGCCTGGGAGAACTTCATCCGCATGCAGGAAGCGCTCATCGGAAGGCTTTCCCGACTCGTCCGCTCCGACTCCGGATTGTCCGCCTCGGACTACATGGTCCTCGTCCGGCTCACCGAGGCCGAGAGCGGGCAGATGCGCTTCCAGGAACTGGCCAGACTCGCCGAATGGGAGAAGAGCCGCATGTCACACCAGGTCACGCGGATGGTGAAGCGCGGACTCGTGACCAAGAGGGAGTGCCCCGACGACGCGCGCGGAGCGTTCGTCGTCGCTACTCCGCTCGGCTACCAGGCGATCCAGGAGGCCGCTCCCATACACGTCGAGCACGTCCGCCGTCTGTTCATCGACGCCATGACGCCGAACCAGCTCAACACGTTCGCCCGGCTCTCCCAGCGCGTCCTGGAGCACATGGAGAAGCAACCGGACTGAACCGGCGACACGGCGTCCGCACGGTTCCGCGAAACCCCCCGGGTGATCACGTTTGCTCAGCGGTGTTCGGGGTTGGCGTTGTCGGGACTGCAGCCGGCGTCCCAGGCCGCGCGCTGGTTGCCGTAGGTCGGGAAGCCGCCGGCGCGGCGGAGCATCGCGGCCGTGTGCATCAGGTTGTGCGTCATGAAGCTGATGTTGCGGTTGGCGAAGTCGTTCTCCGGGCCGCCGGAACCCTCGTCCAGGTAGGACGGGCCGGGGCCGACCTCACCGATCCAGCCCGCGTCGGCCTGCGGCGGGATCGTGTAGCCGATGTGCTGCAGGCTGAAGAGGATGCTCATCGCGCAGTGCTTGAGGCCGTCCTCGTTACCGGTGAGCAGAGCGCCGCCGACGCGCCCGTAGTAGGCGTACTGGCCCTGCTCGTTGAGCACACCGGAGTAGCCGTACAGCCGCTCGATCACCCGGCGGGTCACCGAGCTGTTGTCACCGAGCCAGATCGATCCGGCGATGACCAGGATGTCTGCGGCCAGGACCCGCTCCAGCAGCGTGGGCCATGCGTCGCTCGGCCACCCGTGCTCGGTCATGTCCGGGCGCACCCCGGTGGCGATGTCGTGGTCGACGGCGCGGAACTGGTCCACGCTGACCTCGTTGGCCTCCATGATCGCCACGCTGCGGTCGATCACCCCCTGGGTGTGGCTGAGCTGCGGGGACCGGTTGAGGGTGCAGTTGACGTAGAGCGCGCGCAGCCCGCTGAAGTCGGGCTTCTCGGACACGGGCGCGGTCACTGGTGCGGTCATGGGACGTCCTTCCGGAGGTTCGTCGGGTGGTTGTCAGGCGACCGTGGGGGTCGCCTCGATGGCGCAGTAACCGCCGACAGGGGCTAGGAGGGTCCGGCCGACGACGAACCCGGCGGAACCCAGAAGGGTCGTGTGCTCCGACTCGGTGCGTTCCCGCCCGCCATCGTCAACATGATCAGATCGCTCAGCTTGCTCGGGTGCTGCTCGTCGCCCGGATGCAGCAGCGACTCGATCGATCTGTTGTACGCCTCGCTGGGCGACGAGGGCGCCGAGCGGATCTGGCGGCAGGTCGTGGAGGGCTATCGCGGCGCGCTGCGCGAAGCCGCGGGCGTCCTCGTCGCGAGAGGGTTCGTGCCCGCACACCTGGACGTCGGTGAGGTCTCGGACCGCCTCTGGTTCTGTTTCGGGATCGCCGCCTGGCGCACCCTCCTCAAGGACTGCGGCTGGGGCTACGGGCGGGCCGAGTCCTGGCTCGGTACTCAGGCGGTCGCGGCCCTGGGCGGGCTGGTGGGGCCGGGGGAGCCGGAGTCCGGCTGACCTCGTCTGTCGGATCGCCCCTCCCTTCAACGGGTCTCTTGGCAGCCGTGCGGCCGGTGTCTCGGCCCTGACACGCAAGAGTAAACCGTATTGGTTGATTAATCACCAAACTTAGGTTCGGTTTCGGCGTCTCGAAAAGCAGTTCTGAACTGGGTATTCGTTGCCGCGAAAGTCGTAGGACAGTGGGCCAGTCTTTGGCAAGCGTGTTGATGTGTCAACTAAATGTTGCTAGCGTGATGGCCAGCCGAAGACGGGCACGCAGAGACAGGGGCAGCCATGAGCGGCGGATCCGGAAAGAAGACGTACGAGGGGCAGTCGATCGCGGTCACCTTCGAAGCGGGGCGCTGTCAGCACGCCGCAGAGTGCGTCCGCGGCCTGCCCGAGGTGTTCGACATCGAGCGGCGTCCGTGGATCCAGCCGGACAACGCCGCCGCCGACCGCACTGCCGAGGTGGTCCGGCGCTGCCCTTCGGGAGCCCTGGAGTACCGCCGCGTCGGCTGAGACGAGGGAAATCCATGACCGCGCAATTGGTCGGCAAGAGCTACAGATTCGACCTGGGGCCGTTGAAGGTGAAGTTCACCTTCGATTCGCTGTCGCAGGGCAGCTTCGTGGTCGAGGAGGGCGGCGGACTCGCCCCGGACGGCCACGCCGAGACCGTCCGGCTCAACCTGAGGAAGATCCGCGAGGGCGTCTACCTGAACTCGTGGACCGAGGCCAGCGGCGCCACCGTGACCCATGTGGAGGACTTCGCCAACGCGACGCTGTACTCCAACGTCACCGTCGACGGCGCGCTGTACAACCTCGTCGGAACCATCACGGAGGCATGACCATGACCCGCAACACCCTTGCCGAAACCGATCTGGCCGGGCACAACACCGAGATCGTGCTGACCGCGATGCGGGAGCTCTTCGTCGAGAAGGACCTCACCGCGCTGGACCGGTACTGGGCCGATCCGTACGTGCAGCACAGCCCGCGGATGCCCGACGGCCTCGACACGCTGCGCGCCGTGGTGCCCGGACTGGAGGGGTTCTCCTGGGAGCCGCAGCGCACCGCGGCCCAGGGCGACCTCGTCTTCACCCACAGCCTGGTCCACGGCTGGGGTCCCGGGCCGGTGGTGATCGTCGACGTCTTCCGCTTGGAGGACGGCCGCATCGTCGAGCACTGGGACGTCGTCCAGGACCTCACCCTCCCCGAATCCACGGCCAGTGGAAACCCCGTGGTGTGAGCCCGTGCCCGGGTGAACGGCGCACCAAGCCGTGCCGACCCGCAGCTCAGTTCCGCTTGACCCGGTCTCGGGAACAGGGTTTTCCATGGGTCGTAGTGCCCCACTGGAAACTCGCAGTACCCGGTGAGAACAAGGCCTCGGTGCGAACACGCCCTGTCGCCGCACAGTCCGAACACTGAAGGAGAAGGCAGATCATGGGTTACGTCACCGTCGGGAACGAGAACAGCACCCCGGTCGAGATCTACTACGAGGACCAGGGCGCGGGCCAGCCCGTCGTGCTCATCCACGGGTACCCGCTGAACGGTCACAGCTGGGAGCGCCAGACACGGGAACTGCTCGCGGCCGGGTACCGCGTCATCACCTACGACCGGCGCGGTTTCGGCAGGTCGTCCAAGGTCGGCTCCGGCTACGACTACGACACCTTCGCCGCCGACCTGGACACCGTGCTCAACACCCTCGACCTGCGCGACGTCGTGCTGGTCGGATTCTCGATGGGCACCGGAGAGCTCGCCCGCTACGTGTCCCGGTACGGCCACGAGCGGGTCGCCAAGCTCGCCTTCCTCGCTGCGCTGGAGCCGTTCCTGGTCGCCCGCGACGACAACCCCGAAGGGGTGCCGCAGAGTGTCTTCGACGACATCGAGGCCACGGCGAAGGCGGATCGCTACGCCTGGTTCACGCAGTTCTTCGCCGACTTCTACAACCTCGACCAGACCCTCGGCGAGCGGATCAGCCAGGAGGCGGTCGACAACAGCTGGAACGTCGCCCTCTCCAGTGCCCCGGTGGCGGCCTACGCGGTGGTCCCCGCCTGGATCGAGGACTTCCGCGCCGATGTCGAGGCGGTCCGCGCCAGCGGCAAGCCGGCCCTGATCCTGCACGGCACCGCGGACAACATCCTGCCCGTCGACGCCACGGCCCGCCGCTTCCGCGAGCTCCTGCCCCAGGCGCGTTACGTGGAGGTCGAGAACGCCCCGCACGGGCTGCTCTGGACGCACGCCGACGAGGTCAACACCGCGCTCCTGGACTTCCTCGGCTAGCGGCCAGCCGCCCGCCGAACGCCGAAGACCTCAGGCCGCCCTCGGGGCACCGGGATCCGTTGTCGTGGACCGGGGCGGCTCGTCGGATCTCCGCATAGTTGACTAGTCATCTAAATTAAGCAAGTTTGCGCCTGATCACAAGGCTGGAGAAGGAGAACACATGGCTGTCGAAGTGAGTGACGTGCCCGAGGCCAACCGCTACGAGGCCCGTGTCGACGGAGCGTCCGGGGCCGCTGGTCTGGTCCAGTACATCCGAACTGATGAGCTCGTCGCGTTCGTGCACACCGAGGTGTCGCCGGAGTACGAGGGCAGAGGAGTCGGGTCGGCGCTGGTGCGCACGGCTCTGGACGAGGCCCGCTCCGCGGGCCTGGGGGTGCTCCCGACCTGCCCCTACTTCGCGGGCTGGATCGCCCGTCATCCGGAGTACCGGGACCTGGTCTACCGCTCCCGGAGCACGGTCGCTGACTGAACGGGGACGGAACCGCTGACGACGCGGTGTCCGCGTCCGGTTTCGCGTCGGCCGTCGGCGACGCACGCGGCGCGGCTACCCCGGGGCGGCCGGGCGGAGGAGAACGCGGTTGTCGTCGGTCACCTCGTACAGGTCGACCCGGAGCAGGCACCGAACGTGGGCGGGAACGCGTGCGGCGTGCCGTACGGACGCGGTCGGCAAGACCAGGGCGTAGCGGGTGGCCGGGGACTGATCCGTCATCCGGCGCAGCAGCCGGCCGTACGCGACGTCTGCGCCCGTCCCCTGCTCCTCAGTCCGGCCCTTGGCCTCAATGATCAGCCGCTCGCCGCCGCGCTCAGCCTCGATACCGGTCCATGGCTCGGTCGGCGTGGCGGGGGTCCAGCCCTCGGTGGTCAGCCAGCGCCGAAAGGCATCCAGCACACGGTCCTCGTCGCTGGAGCGCGCCAATAGCCCCCGGACCACCTCCAGGTCCGATGTGCGGGTTCGGCGCAACCGGCCCCGGCTGTCGGCATCGAGGTCAGCTGGGCGGATCACCACCAGCCGCAGGCCGCGCGGGGGAATCTCGGTCTCACGCCGCCGGTCGTACCGGGCGCGCTGCTCACCCCGGTGCACGCCGCTGACCGTGAGCTTGTCGGGCTTGTCGAAGTGCGGCATGGGCTGATCGTGCTGGAGTTCGCGGTATTCAACCACCAGCTCGTGCCCTGGCCAGTACGCGTCAACGGGCAGCTTCGCTCGCTTGCCGTTTGCCCCCGGGTCCCCCAGCAGCCAGTCGAACCGGTGCTGGGGTAGGCCGGTCTCGCCGAGTACCTCGTCGCACAGGCCGATGACATAAGCCTCGTCGCTGTCGTCCCTGCTCATGCCGCGATAACGCCGCCCGCTACCGACACGGGGCGGGACGTGGTCATTGACAGGTGCCGGGTCGGGTCCCCCGATGCGCCGGTCGGTGAGGATGCCGAAGATGTAAGACGGCCCTTGGAGGCCTGGGAGCTCCCCGGGGCCGCTCAACGGCATGAGCCCGTGCGCCTTGACGAAGTCGGTGCGGGGGAGGATGCGGTTGGTGTTGTCGAGGTGGACCTGTCCGTACCGGACGGCATAGCTGAACGGGATACCCCTCTTGGTGTGGAACACCTGTCCCGCGTGCGCCTCGATGCTGCGCCAGACGGTTTCGAACGCTGCCATGGTCCCTGCTCTCAGCGGCTGTCGTCTCCACTCGTGCCGATGGTGCCACCGCTCGCTGACGCGGGGAGCTGGTGTGGCCGACTTGTGACGAGCTGGTGGAGGCGGCCAGCCGCTGCTCGTCGCGCAGGACCGGTCCGCCGAACACCACGGGCAGTCCGAGCTCCGCTGCCAGGGCCAGCCCGCCCCGGACAGCGAGCAGTAACACGGGCGCAGGACCGACACTGGGCTTGGCGGTGATCTCGGTCCGACCGCTCAGGTACTGCCGGACCCGTAGGAACCACCGGACTCTGTTGCCTACTCCCGACCACCCCTACCGGACCACCGGATGTCCGCTCGCGATCGAGATGCGGTTGAACGCGTTGATCAGGGTGGTCGTCCACTCCACCGCGGAGATCTGGGCGGTGGTCAGGTGGGCGGCCGCCCGGGCGTTCACGGCCTGCCTGTCGAGGGCCGGGTCGATCACGGTCAGGGACTCCGCCAGTTCGAGCGCGGCCCGCTGCTGATCCGTGAACAGCTTCGTCTCGCGCCACGCGGGCAGCACGTCCAGGGTGCTCTGCTCCACCCCGGCCTTGCGGGCCTTGGGGAAGTGGATGCTCAGGCAGGTCGGGCACCCGTTGATCTGGGACACCCGGATGTTGACCATCTCGATGAGGTCGTCGCCCAGACCGGCCTCGTGCGACGCGGTTCGGGAGGCCTTGGCCGCCTTGAGCATCGCCCCGTAGACCTTGGGGTGTTCCTTGTCGATGAAGGGGCGTTCGGCGTTCACGCGTTACCCGCGTTCTCGACCGTTTCCTTGACCAGGGCGAGGTCGGCCGGTCTGGGTCGACGGAACTTTCCGCCCTCGGCCTCGTACTCGTCGCCGTGCTTCTTCAGGTGACTGGCGAACAGCGGGCACACCGGCACGACGGTGAGGTTGCGGTGGATGCTGTCGGCCAGTGCCTCGCGGACGAGCAGTCCGGCCAGGCCCCGGCCGCCGAACTCCGCACCGACCTCAGTGTGGAAGAAGACGCGCTCGCCTGCGGTCTGCGGCGGGTCGACGAAGTCCGCGCGTCCTGCGAGGGCTTCGTCCACGCTCACGGTGTAGGCGCTGATGGCGCGGTTCTGGTCGAGTGCGATGGATACGGGAGCACCCGTCTTGTCCGTTCGCTGTTCAGTCATGTCGGACACCTCTTCTGCTTCTGTCGGTCAGCCGTCGATGCTTTTGCGGGTCAGTCGTTGAACTGTGCGTGCGGCGGCGGGTTCTTCCTGGGGCGCATCCGCACCGGCGGCAGCTCCGGGGCCGCAATCCTCGACATCCCCTCGCGGTTGCGGCCCGGGCCGCCGTGCCCCACGTAACCCTCCACCTGCCCGAACCGCTCGCCGTGGTGTTGCCATTCCTCCCGGTAGCGCGTGATCTCCTCCGTCGTGCGGCCCAGGAAGTTCCACCACATGAGGACCTCCTCGCCGAAGGGGGCGCCGCCCAGGAGTACGAGCCTGGCCGGTTGGTCGCCCTCGTTGGTCACCCGCAGGGTTTCGGCACCCACCCCGGTGTAGCCCACGGCGTCCTTGGGCACGTGCACGCCTTCGAGCCTGACGTCCTCACCGGTGTCCACCAGCAGGCCGTGCTCGAACCCGGGGTCGACGGGCAGGTCGAGGACCCCGCCGGGGTTCAGCCTGAGCTCGGCGCCCACCAGAGGCGTGTACATGCTCACCGGCGACCGCGAACCGAGCAGCGAGCCGAGGAACACGAGCGCCGAGCCCGCGTCGAACTCGATCGGCTCGGGAACGTAGTGCTCGAACCCGCGCTCCGGGCTGTGCCTGACCTCGTCGGGCAGGGCGACCCAGAGCTGCACCCCGTGGATACGGACCGCCTCCGAGGTGGAGGTCTCGGAGTGGCAGATGCCCGCTCCCGCGGTCATCAGGTTCATCTGCCCGGGACGGATGGTGGCGGCGTTCCCGCCGGAGTCGTTGTGCGCGATGACGCCGTCGAACAGCCAGCTGACGGTCTGCAGCCCCGTGTGCGGGTGCGGGGCCACGTCCATGCCGCCGGTGTCCGCCACCTCGTGCGGGCCGAAGTGGTCGACGAAACACCACGCGCCGATCAGCGAGCGCTGCCGCTGGGGCAGGGTACGGCGGACGTTGATCGCGCGTGGCCCGCCCAGGGGGACGGTCCGGGCGGTGATGATCTCGACCGGAGCGCCGCCCTCACAAGCGGCCAGGGGGCCGGGGAGGCCGCCCTCGCTGCACACGAAGGTGTCCGGACGGGTCTCTGTGTTGGTCATCGCGGTGCTTCTCCTGATTCACGAGCGGCGAGCATCGAGGCGTGGGTGGGCGCGTCGGGCACGTCGGTCGGCCGGTTCTTCGCGAATTCCTTCCTCAACTCCGGCAGGACCTCCTCACCGAGGATGTCGAGCTGCTCCAGCACGGTCTTCAGGGGGACCCCGGTGCCGTCGACGTTGAACAGCTGGCGTTGGTAGTCGCCGAAGTTCTCGCGGAAGGTGAGGGTCTTGTCGATGACCTGCTGGGGGCTGCCGACGGTCAGCGGGGTCTCCTCCATGTACTGCTCCAGTGACGGCCCGCCGCCCATCAGGGGGGAGTGGTCGAAGTAGGGGCGGAACTCCCGGACGGCGTCCTGGGAGTTGGCCCGCATGAAGATGTGGCCGCCCACGCCGACGACGGCCTGCTCCGCGGTGCCGTGGCCGTAGTGGGCGAAGCGCCTGCGGTACAGGTTGATCAGCTTCTGGAAGTGCCGCTTGGGCCAGAAGATGTTGTTGGCGAAGAATCCGTCCCCGTAGTAGGCCGCCTGCTCGGCGATCTCGGGGGAGCGGATGGAGCCGTGCCAGACGAACGGGGGAACGCCGTCGAGCGGGCGCGGGGTGGAGGTGAACGCCTGCAGCGGGGTGCGGAACTTGCCTTCCCAGTCGACGACGTCCTCGCGCCAGAGCTTGTGCAGGAGGGCGTAGTTCTCCAGCGCCAGCGGGATGCCCTCGCGGATGTCCTTGCCGAACCAGGGGTAGACCGGGCCGGTGTTGCCGCGGCCCATCATCAGGTCCACACGCCCGTCGGCCAGGTGCTGGAGCATCGCGTAGTCCTCCGCGATCTTCACCGGGTCGTTGGTGGTGATCAGGGTGGTGGACGTGGACAGGATGATCCGCTCGGTGCGCGCCGCGATCCAGCCGAGCATGGTGGTCGGGGACGAGGGCACGAACGGCCGGTTGTGGTGCTCGCCGGTGGCGAACACGTCCAGTCCGATCTCCTCGGCTTTCAGGGCGATCCGCACCATCGCCTTGATCCGTTCGCCTTCGGTCGGCGTACGTCCTGTCGTGGGATCGGTGGTCACGTCACCGACGGTGAAGATCCCGAACTGCATCGCACCCACCTCCATGTGGTTGCTGGGTGACTGGCGTGGTGAGCGGGATGCAGGGCCTGGTCGCTCCTACTTCCCGCATCTTCACCCTTCGGTTGATAAGTCAACTGTAAATTCCGGAATTTTTATTGACACATCAACAGGATGTGTGTTTGCTCGCTGCTCTTGGCCGCCGGTCAGGTTCCGTCGTTTCCCGGGACGGGGGTTGCGTGCCAGCGCAGCGGGTCGTCCTCCAGGGCGGGGCGGTCCCAGTGCCCGAGGTTCGCAGCGGCCTCGTAGGTGCTGTGCAGGAACTCGGCCACGGCGCGGTCGGGGTCGGGCGCGCTGCGGGCGGCCTCGTAGGGGAACAGGAACTGCTGGAACTCGGTGCTGTAGTACGCGCCCTCGGGGCCGGGTGATTGCTCGTCGAAGCCCTCGGGTGCGGGGTAGGCATAGGAGTAGAAGGCGCCCTCCTCGCCGCCGCCGGGCCAGAAGCCGCAGCTGGACAGCTCCCGGGAGTAGCCCTCGACCATGACCCAGTCCCCGCAGTTGGGGACACCGCCCGGGTGCTCAGGAGCCGGGCGCCCGGAGAAGCGGGTGCAGGCCAGGTCCATCCCGCCCCAGAAGAAGTGCACCGGGCTGACCTTGCCGACGAAGTGCGAGCGGAACTCGCCGATCACCCGGTCGGCCTGCAGGAGCTGGCGCCAGAACAGGCTGGCCGCTTCAGCGTCGTAGGAAGCGTGCTCGTGGTCCTCGGCGAAGGGGATCGCCGGGTCGACCTCGTTGGGGACCGGTCGGATCGGAGCCTGGATCCCGAGCTCGTCGAGCAGGTCCAGCACCCGGGAGTAGAACACGGCGACGGTCATGGGCCGCAGCGGGAAGGCGCGGGTGCCGCCCTCGCTGCTGCGGATCTCGAGCCGGTGGCCGAGGAGGTCGAACTCGATCTCGAAGGCGCCCGAACGGTAGGGGATGGTCGAGGTGGTCAGTCCGCGCGGGCTGACGTAGAGGGGTACCTGCCACCAGTGGTTGACCAACGGGGCGTGGGCCATGCGGATCTTGCCCACGATCTGGGTCCACATGTGCAGGGTGTCGCGGGTGTCGGTCCAGTCCGAGACCCGCAGGCTTGGCCAGTTCGTGGTCGACGAGTCGGTCATCTGCTTCTCGCTTCCTTCACGGTGTCACCAGGGGGCGGGTTTCGTGTCCTGCTTGCGGGGCCTTGATTCCACGGCCCTCCCGGCTCGGCGCGAATCCCGAAGATGATTGATGCGTCATCCAAATAGTAGATGATGAGTCAACTTCATGTCGAGGTTTGCCGCTGGCCTGGGGATTCGGGATCCATGTCTGTATTTTGTTGACGCATCATCCAAAAATGCTAGTTTAGATGATGTGTCATCTACTTGGGTCGCGATCTCCCGCCCGAGCCCCCAGAACACGAAACCCCGGAGGTACCACCATGAGCACCAAGTCCAATAACGGACTCGACGCCCTGCTCACCCCGGAGGAGAGCGTCCTCCTCCTGATCGACCACCAGCCGTTCCAGGTCGCCAACCTGAACAGCCACGAGCCGTCCATCGTCGTCAACAACGCCGTCGGCCTGGCCAAGGCCGCCAAGCTGTTCGACGTCCCGACCATCCTGACCACCGTGCTCGCGGAGCGCGGCGGCCACCTCATCCAGGGGATCCAGGACGTCTTCCCGGAGCAGAAGCCGATCGACCGCACGCTCATCAACACCTGGGAGGACGAGCGGGTCGTCGAGGCCGTCCGGGCGACCGGCCGCAAAAAGGTGATCATGGCCGGTCTCTGGACGGAGATCTGTGTGGCCATGCCCGCGATCCAGGCGGCTGGCGAGGACTTCGAGGTCTACGCCGTCACCGACGCGTCGGGCGGGGTGTCGGTGGAGGCGCACGAGATGGCTGTGCGGCGCATGATCGAGGCCGGCGTGACACCGCTCAACTGGCTGGCCGTGGTCGCCGAGTGGCAGCGCGACTGGGCCCGTGAGGAGACCGCCTCGGGCCAGGCCGAGATCCTGGTGCAGCACGGCGGTGCCAGCGGCGTCGCCTTCGCCTGGGAGATGCAGCTGCTGGCCACCCAGCTCTGACACCGAGGCCGACGCGGCCGTGGAACGGGTTCCGGCCCGGGATCGGCGGGGACGAGGCCGACCTCGTCCCCGCCGATCCCATTCTCACCCCAGCCGGTTTTCGGGCCGTCCGCCTGCCCGTGCTTCGCCCCCGTCCTGACCCCGTCATTTCCTATGGCGCGGATTCAATGGCACAGATCACCCCATGCGGTCTTGACTCCGACGCGACGTCGGGGATTTGACTGAGCGCTGCTCGATCTGACCCGAGAATGACGAACCGAGGAGAAGCAGCCCCATGACCGCGAAAACACAAGAGCTCCGGGGCACGAAGCCCGTTCCGCCAGGGGTCGAGTACCACCGGGTGCTGGCGGGGGAGGAGCGCCGCATCAGCCGCGGCATCCTCGCCATTGTCCTGCTCATCGGGGGCATGTTCGGCGCCATCATCGCGTTCCAGCTCGTGGGCGGCTGGATCGACGGCATCCTCTGGCCGGGTGTTCCGGGCGACGAGCGCCTGGTCCTCACCCCGCTGGCCCACGCCGGCAGTCTGATCGCCGTCGGGTTGGTCATCCCGTGGAGCATGTTCCTCCAGCGCTGGCTCTACGGGGTGCGGGGCGCCACTCTGAGCTCGGTCGCGTCGGGCTTCCGCTTCGACCTCTTCGGGCGGGCGGTGCTGACGGTGACCCCGGCCTTCCTGATCGCGCTCGCCGTCTTTGAGTTCGTGTCCCCCGGTGAGACCGCCGTATGGCAGTACGGCGACGTCGTCTGGCTGCTCGTCGTGACCATCCTCCTCGTGCCCCTGCAATCGGCGGGCGAGGAGTACGGCCTGCGCGGGCTCGTCTTCCGTATCGCGGCCAGCTGGGGGCGCGGCCGGTGGACGTCCCTGGTCCTGGGTATCGGTGTGTCGGCCGTCCTGTTCAGCGTCATCCACACCGCGAGCGACCCGTGGTGGAACCTGTTCTACCTCCTTTTCTCCTTCGTCACGGGGTACGTCACCTGGCGAACCGGCGGCGTCGAGATCGCGGTCGTCATCCACGCGGCCCTCAACACCCTCACCTTCATCTTCTGGATCGCCCTGAACGCCGACATCTCGGTCAGGTTCGACCGTTCGGCGGGTGGCCTGGACACCGCCCTGCTGGTTGCCGGGACCCTCGCCTTCATCGGCACGGCAGCGGTCGTGTGGTTCCGGACCCGAAAGACCGGCCCGGCCACGACGCCGATCGAGCCGGACGAACACCGGGTCACCTGAGCCCGCCGTCTCGGTGCCCGGTGATGCGGTAGGGCGTCGAGCTGCCCGGCCACGCACTCGACCGGGTGTGCGGCCGGGCCGAGCGGTTCCCGGACCGCGTGCACGCGGTCCGGCTGCGATCAGAGGGTTCGCGTGCGGTGGATAGCCTGCCGCGCATGACTTCCTCTGCCTCGAACCCCGACGCCGGAACCGACGAGACACGGATACCGGGAGGGCCGGGATGGTACATGGACGCCCGCACCCTCCTCCCGGTCATCGAGGACCTGGAGGAGTTCCACACCGCGCACGCCGAAGACAGGGCGCTGTCGGTTCTGACGGAGCTCTGGAGCGGAAGGCCCGAGAAGGCGGAGCCGCTCGCGCTGGCCCTGGCGCGGGCCGAGCCGACCCTCCGCCACCGCGCCCTGCTGGCCGACGTCCGCCGTGACCTGGGCCGGATCACCTGGGCCGTCGAGGAGTACGACGAACTGATCGAACAGGCCCGCGGCACCGCGCGCGAGGCCGCCCTGTGGCAGCACCTCGGCAAGGCCCACTTCGTCGGCCGGGACTACCCGAAGGCCGCCCGGGCCTTCGAAACCGCGCTCGACCTTCGCCTCCGCGACACCGCCGCAGAGGAGCTGGTCGCCTCATCCCGCATGGCGCTGCAACGCACGAGGTCCCTGCTTTCCGACCCGAACCTTTAACATGCCCGCTCAGGCAGCGCGCCTGCCCCACTCGATGGCGGGGCAGGTGTCCATCACCATCGGCACCCCGGCATCTGTCGTGCGCCGGAACGCCTCTTCGTCGATGACGCCGAGTTGGAACCACACACCGCCCGCACCGATCGCGACAGCCTGGTCTGCGAACTCGCCGGCCGCCTCGGAGCGGCGGAAGACGTCGACGACGTCGATGGTCCCGACCGCGGCGGACGCCTCGGCCAGGGTCGCGTAGGCCTTCTCGCCGAGGACCTCCACGCCCTCGGCGGCGGCGCCGGGGTGGACGGGGATGATCCGCTTGCCTCTGGCCTGCAGCAACTGGGCGATCGCGTAGGCGGTACGCCCCGTGTCATTCGACAGGCCGACGATCGCCCAGGTCCTGGTGTCGTCGAGGAAGCGGTCGATGGTCTTCGGGTCCTGCCACGACTCAGTCATGTCGGTGGAGAACAGCCCCGGCGCACCGCTGATTCCCGCGTTCACGCGGACAGCGCGGAGAGTGCGGGCAGCGGGGGCGGAGTGCGCTTCGCGCACTCCGCCCCCGCTGTTCGCACAGCAATCCGCGGCCCTGGGCGCGCGTATTGCACCTGCGGGCAGGCCTCCCGGCAGATCAGTCGGGGAGCAGCTCGCCGATGAGTTCTTCGACGCGCTTGCGGATGTCGTCACGGATGGGGCGGACGGCCGCCACACCCTGTCCGGCGGGGTCGGGGAGTTCCCAGTCGAGGTAGCGCTTGCCGGGGAAGAACGGGCAGGTGTCGCCGCAGCCCATAGTCACGCACACGTCGGAGGCCTCGACCGCGTCGGTCGTCAGGACCTTGGGACTCTGGTCGGTGATGTCGATGCCGACCTCGGCCATGGCCTCCACCACGGCGGGGTTGAGGGTGTCCGCGGGAGCCGAGCCCGCCGAGCGGACCTCGATCCGACCCTCGGAGAGGTGGCGCAGCCAGGCGGCGGCCATCTGGGAGCGTCCGGCGTTGTGCACGCAGACGAAAAGGACGGACGGCTTGTCGGTGCCGGTCATGACGGGTGTCCCTCTACTTCGAGTCGGTGGTGGTCGTGGACGTAGGTGTCGCGATCAAGGACAACAGGTCGCTGACGTGGGCGTCGATCGCGTCGCGGATGCGGCGCAGCTCGGGAAGCGATGCCCCGTGGGGGTCGGGTGTGGGCCAGTCGAGGTAGCGGCGCCCCGGAACCACAGGGCAGGCGTCACCGCAGCCCAGGGTGATGACGAAGTCGGCCGCCCCGATGACCTCCTCGGTCAGCGGCTTGGGGTAGGCACGGCCCAGGTCCACGCCGACCTCGGCCAGGATCTCGGCCAGGTGGGGTTCGAGTGCGGAGTCGGGGTCGGTGCCGGCGGAGGAGACGGTGATCGGTTCGTCGGCCCGGTGGGAGAGCAGGGCGGCGGCGATCTGGGAGCGTCCGGAGTTGTGTCCGCACACGAACAGCACGCGCACCGGCCGGGCGGCGGGTGTTTGCCGCGCGGCGGCCAGGGCGTCCAGGCGTTCGGCTGCCAGGTGTTCGGCGAGCACGTTCAGGTGGGTGGTCACCGTGGCGGTGAGGGCGAGGCGCTGGTAGGAGTCGGCGATCAGCGCTCGCACGGTCTCCTCGGAGAAGTGTCCCCGGTAGCGCGCCGCCAGACGGGCGGCGCCCAGCTCGGCGCGTTCGTGCAGGAGGGGTTGGGGATCGGGTGTGGTCATGGTCTGGGCTCCCGGAGGAAAGAGGCCGGCGGGCGATGCATCAGGATCGGGTGATGAGATAGTATCAGCGCATGCTGATGTCAGTCGATACTGATCTAATGAAGGTCCTGGCCGACCCGCTCCGGATGCGGATCGTCTCCCTGCTCGCCCGCGAGACCCTGTGCACCACCCATCTGATGGAGGAGACCGGGGCCCGACAGACCAACCTGTCCAACCATCTGCGCCTGCTGCGCGAGGCCGGGGTGGTGGAGACCGAGCCGTGCGGCCGGTTCACCTACTACCGGCTGCGCCCGGAAGCTCTGGAGTCCCTCTCCGAAGGGCTGTCCGAGTTGGCGGCCACGGCCCGCTCCACGGACGCCGCGCAGAACAGGCGGGCCTGTTGATGGGCCGCCCCGAGAACACCACGCGTGAGGTCAGCGCCTCCGCGGTGGCGAAGCTGTCCACCCTGGACCGGTTCCTGGCGGTGTGGATCCTGCTCGCCATGGCGGTCGGCCTGGGTCTGGGCCGTGTGGTCCCCGGCCTGAACGAACTCCTGGCGGCGATGGAGGTCGGCGGGATCTCCCTGCCCATCGCCCTGGGCCTGCTGGTCATGATGTACCCGGTGCTGGCCAAGGTCCGCTATGACCGCCTGGACACCGTCACCCGCGACCGGCGACTGCTCATTTCCTCCCTGGTCGTCAACTGGGTGGTCGGCCCGGCGGTGATGTTCGCCCTCGCCTGGATCTTCCTGGCCGACCTGCCCGAGTACCGCACCGGCCTGATCATCGTCGGGCTGGCCCGCTGCATCGCCATGGTCATCATCTGGAACGACCTGGCCTGCGGGCACCGCGAGGCCGCCGCCGTGCTCGTGGCCCTGAACTCGGTCTTCCAGGTCCTGCTCTTCGGGGTACTGGGCTGGTTCTACCTGGACCTGCTGCCCGGCTGGCTCGGCCTGGACAGCGGTGGCCTGGACGTCTCCCCCTGGCTGATCGCCCTGAACGTGGTGATCTTCCTCGGCATCCCGCTGGCCGCCGGGTTCCTCACCCGCCGGTTCGGCGAGCAGAAGATGGGCCGGGAGCGCTACGAGGCCGACTTCCTGCCCAAGATCGGGCCGTGGGCGCTCTACGGCCTGCTGTTCACCATCGTGCTGCTCTTCGCCCTGCAGGGGGAGCGGATCACGAGCCAGCCTTGGGACGTGGCCCGGATCGCCGTGCCGCTGCTGGTCTACTTCGTGCTGATGTGGTTCGGCACCTTCGCCTTCGCCAAGGCGATCGGAATGGACTACGACCGCACCACCACGCTGGCCTTCACCGCCGCGGGCAACAACTTCGAGCTGGCCATCGCGGTGGCGATCGCGACCTTCGGGGTCACCTCCGGCCAGGCGCTGGCCGGGGTGGTCGGCCCGCTCATCGAGGTACCCGTCCTCATCGCCTTGGTCTACGTGTCCTTGGCCTGGCGCAAGCGCTTCGCGCCGGAACGCCGGTAGGAGACGGGACAGCGGTGTCGGGACCGTGCCCCGGGGCGCGGTCCCGACAGAGCGACCGGCCGAACGGGCGGTCAGCGGAGCCGGTGCGGCCGTACGGAACCTGAGGAGAGGACGGGAATGGGCAGCTCCCAGAAAAGCGTCGATGTCGCGGTGATCGGAGGGGGCCAGGCCGGGCTCGCAGCAGGATACTTCCTGCGCCGCGCCAGGCGGCGCCTGGAGTTTGACTTCGCCATTCTCGACGACGGTGCGGCGCCGGGCGGGGCGTGGAGCGAGTACTGGGACTCGCTCCGGCTGTTCTCCCCGGCGGGGCACAGCATGCTGCCGGGCTGGTGGATGCCCGAGGAGGAGGGGCAGGAGTACCCCTCGGCGCGACACGCGGCCCGGTACCTGGCCGAGTACGAGCGCCGCTACGACCTGCCCGTCCACCGGCCGGTGCACGTGGACCGCGTCGAACGTGACGCCGACGGCTTGCTGCTGCACACCGGCCGCGGCGATTGGCGGGCGCGGTACGTGATCAGCGCGACCGGCACCTGGCGGGCACCCCACGTGCCCGACCTGCCCGGACGCGGGCTCTTCGGGGGCAGACAGGCGCACACCGCTGACTACCGCGGCCCGGAGGAGTTCGCCGGTCAGCGCGTCGTGGTGGTCGGCGGCGGGAACTCCGCCGCCCAGATCCTCGCGGAACTCTCCCTGGTCGCCCGGACCCGCTGGGTCACGCTGCGCCAGCCCCGGTTCCTGCCCGACGATGTCGACGGCCGTGCGCTGTTCTCCATCGCCACACGCCGCCAACAGGCCGCCGAACGGGGTGAGGCCGCCCAGGGGGTCTCCGACCTGGGCGACATCGTCGTGGTGCCCAGCGTGCGCCGGGCCCGGGACCGGGGTGCGCTCAGTGCCGAGCCCATGTTCGACCGGCTGACACCGACCGGGGTCGCCTGGGCCGACGGCACCGTCTGGGAATGCGACGCGGTGCTGTGGTGCACCGGGTTCCGGCCCGTCCTGGACCACCTGGAACCGCTGGTCCCGGCGGGTCCGGACGGTCGGATCAAGGTCGAGGGAACCCGTTCCGTGGACGAGCCCCGGCTGCACCTGCTCGGCTACGGGGACTGGACGGGCGCGGCCTCGGCCACCATCATCGGCGCGGGACGCACGGCCAAGGGCGCTGTCGCCGAGGTCGTGCGGGGCCTGGAGCAGGCGGAGTAGCCCTGGCCCCGCAGGTCCCCGTCCTGCTACCGCCCTGACGTAGTGGAACCCGAAAGCCCCGCCGGTCACGGCGGGGCTCGGTCACCTCCCCAGCCGGAGCCGCCGCAGGACGTACCGGGCGTCGCGGCCGACCCCGCGCAGGGTGGCCGAGGAGAAGCTGCGCTGGAACTCCAGCCCCACGTATCCCAACCTGGGGGCCGTGGTGGATATCCCGCCCCGATGGAGCGGACGCCCCTGGGCGTCGAGCGCGCCGGTCGGTGCGAGGTAGTCCAGGGCGGGGCGGTAGCCGGTGGCCAGGATCAGGGAGTCGACCTGCTCCACGGTTCCGTCGCCCCAGGTCACCTTGTCGCCCTCCAAGCGGGTGAATATCTCTCGCCGGTCGGGGTTGCCCGTGCCGAAGGCCGCGCGGTAGCGGCCGTCGTCGATGACCAGGGTCGGGCCCTTCTCCCAGACGCGGCGCAACGGGGCGGTGTCCAGGCCAGTGCGAGTGAACCACCAGTGGATGTCCCGGCCCAGGGGCCGCTGGTTTGTCCAGGCCACCGGCGCTCGGGAGGCCAGACTGACTCGGGCCGCCCCGGCGAGCTCGGCGGCAATCTGCACCCCGGAGTTACCGCTACCGACCACCACCACGCGCTGACCGGCGAAGGGATCGGGGGAACGGTAGTCGGCGGTGTGCAGCACAGCCCCGGTGAAGCCCTCCAGCCCGGGTAGCGCGGGGCGGTGCGGCCGGCTGAAGCCGCCGGTGGCCGCGACCACCGCCGAAGAACGCACCTGGGAGCCGTCGCCGGTGGTGAGGACGAACCCCTTCCCGTCGCGTTCGACGCTCTCCACGGGCTGGCCGCAGCGCAGATCCGCGTCCAGTCGGGAGGCGTAGTCGCGCAGGTACGCCACCACCTCGTCCCTGAGGGGGTAGCGCCCCGGGTCGCCTGGCATCGCCCGCCCGGGAAGGCCGGAGAAGTGTGCTGGGGAGAACAGGGTCAGGCTGTCGTAGTAGTGCGGCCAGGAACCGCCCGGCCGTTCGGACCTCTCCAGCACCAGGGGGCGGACCCCTCTGCGGTTAGCGGCCCAGGCGGTGGCCAGGCCTGCCTGACCTGCACCGATGACGGTGAGGGGTGTCTCTTCCATGCGGGGGCTCCTTCGTTCTCGTGAGCGCGGAACCGTTGCGGCGGCTACACGCGGGGGTGTTCAGGAGGAAGCGCAGACCTGGGATCGCCGGTTTTCGGCCCGGGTGGCCAGACCGGTCACCGCGCCCAGAGCCGCCAGAACCGCCAGGGCGGTGAACGCCGCCGGGTAACCGCCCAGCGGTCCGGCCAGCGCCGCCCCGGCCCACGGGGCGATCGCGATGGCCAGCATGAGCGGGGTGTGCGCGACGGCGTTGAGGGTGGCGTAGTGCGTCGTGCCCCACCGGTCGGAGACCGCGGTGGCCTGGAGGAGGGTGAGGATGCCCCGTGCCATGCCCGCCAGGACCGCGATGGCCAGGACCAGTCCCCAGGGCCCCGGCACCAGTGCCAGGAGGAAGGTGGTCGCCGCGCAGGCGCCCAGTACGGCCACGGCGCGCGCCACCGGACTGGTCCGCCTTTCCAGGGGCGCGTAGACCAGACGGCCCAGGACCTGTCCGATCCCGCCCACCCCCAGCGCCCAGGCCGCCTCCGCCGTACCCCAACCGCGTTCCGCCAGGAGGGGAACGAGGTTGACCACGACCGCGTAGACGGTGAAGGACCCCAGAGTCAGGGCCGTCGTCAGAGCCCAGAACGCCCGGCTGCGCAGCACAGCACGCGCTCCGGGCCCTCGCTCGCCGCGCTCGCTGAAACCGTCGGGAGACCAATCGCGAGGCAGGGCGAGGGCGTGCAGGGGAACCACCACGACCAGCAGTACGAGGGCGAGCCCCAGGTAGGCGCCCCGCCACCCCCACACCCCCTCCAGGACCGCTGCCAGGGGAGCGAAAATGGTGCTGGCCAGCCCGGCGACCAGGGTCAGCGCGGTCAGGGCCCGCACCTTGGCCTTCCCGAACCAGTGGGTCAGTGCGGCGAAGGCCGGAGGGTAGAACAGCCCGGCCATCGCGGCCCCCGCCGCCAGCCAGGCGGTGGCGAAGACCCACAGGTTCGAGGCGAGTGCAATGGCGGCCACGGCGGGGACCGAGAGCAGGGCCGCCGCCGTCATCGCCGGGCGCGGACCCCGGGCCTGGACCCAGCGCCCTACCGGGATGCCCGCCAGCCCTGCGATGACCTGCGAGGCGGAGAACAGCGCGGTCACCGTGGCCAGGGACCACCCGGTGTCGGCGGTGATGCCCGGTGCCAGGACCGGGAAGGCGTAGAACAGCACCCCGTAGCCGGTGGTGACGGTGACGCACAGGGCCACCAGGCCCCGGCGCGCCCCGACCACCGCAGTGGAGGGCGCGCCGGAGACCCGACCGGAAACCGGTGTCACGGGACCCGGACCGGTTCACCCGGCTCCGCCTGCTGCACCGGGCCGCAGCAGCCAACGGTGTCGGCCTCGGTGTCGGCCTCGGTGTCAGTCTTGGCGGCGGTGGGGTCGTCGAACAGACCGGCGCCGCCGCACACCCCCGTCTCGGGCAGAACCAGCTCCACGCGGGCCGCGCTCTCGTGGTCCCCGGCCAGATGCGCGGCGATACTCCGCACCTGCTCGAAGCCGGTCAGGGCCAGGAAGGTGGGGGCGCGTCCGTAGGACTTCATCCCCGCCAGGAAGAACCCCTCCTCTGGGTGGGAGAGCTCGGCCGCGCCGTGCGGGTAGACGGTGCCGCACGAGTGCTGGTTGGGGTCGATGAGCGGGGCCAGCTCCACCGGCGCCTGGAGCGCGGGGTCCAGGCCGAGGCGGACCTCGGAGAGCGGGGACAGGTCGGGCCGGAACCCGGTCAGGGCCACGACCTCGTCCACCTGCTCCAGCCTGCGGCCGTCCTCGCCCACCAGGACCAGGCCGTCTCGGGCCGGTCGTACCTCGACGGTGCGGAACCCGGTCACCACCTCGACATGTCCCGCCTCGATGGCCGCGCGGGCCCGCTGGCCGAGGGCGCCGCGCGCGGCGAGCTGGTCGTCCGCGCCTCCGCCGAAGGCGTCCCCGACCTCGCCGCGACGGAGCACCCACAGCGCCTTCGTCTCCGGGCTCTCCTGGGCCAGCGCGGCCAGGGAGACGAGGGAGGACAGGGCTGAATGGCCGCTCCCGACCACCGCGGTGGTCCTTCCCGCATAGCGGCTCCGGGTCTCCTCCTCGCCGAGGTCGGGGATCCGGTAGGAGATCCGCCCGGCCGCGGCGGCCTCGCCCAACGCGGGCAGGCCGTCGCCGCCCACGGGGTTGGGAGATCCCCAGGTGCCCGAGGCGTCCACGACCGCGCGGGCCAACAGCCGCTCCTCGCCCTCGCGGGTGCGCAGTCGAACGGTGAAGGGCTGCTCGGCGCGCTCGGCGTCCACGACCCGGTCCCGGCCCAGGCGGCTCACCCCGGTCACCCGTGCGCCGAAGCGCACCCGCTCGCCGAGGGCCTCGGCCAGGGGAGCGAGGTAGTCCTCGGCCCACTCGCGGCCGGTCGGATATCCGCTGTCGTCCGGGCGCCGCCAGCCCGTGCTGGAGAGGAGCTTCTCCGCGGCCGGGGCGACCAGGTCGCGCCACATCGAGAACAGTCGTACGTGCCCCCACTCGGACACCGCCGCACCCGCCCGGTCGCCCTTCTCCAGGACCAGGACCGGAAGGTCGCGGGCCACCAGTTCCGCTGCTGCCGCCAGCCCTGCGGGTCCGGCTCCGATCACCACGACGGGACGCTCGTCGGTCATGACACACCTCTTTCATCGATTGGTGTCTATGAACGAGGACTTTATCGATCTATGTCGATGGACGCAACCATAGATCGTGGTCGATAATGTGAGGCATGACCGCGACACGATCCGAGCCCGCCGCGCCAGCGCTGTCCCAGACCGACGCGCAGACCTACGCCGCCTGGTTCGCCTGCCTGGCCGAACCCATGCGCGTTCAGCTTCTCCATGCCATCGCCACCACCCCGGGATCGGTCAGCGTGGGCCAGCTCGCCGCAATGGTGAACGTCCGCCAGCCCACCGTCTCCCACCACCTGCGCAAGCTCGCCGACGTCGGGTTCGTGACCCTGACCAAGGTGGGTACCTCCACCCAGGTCGCGGTCAACCCCAACTGCTGCACCGGCCTGCCGCACGCCGCCGACATCGTCATGGGCGTCCTCAACGCACGGCCCTGCTGCCCCACCGACCTGCCCGCCGACATCACCACCCGCCCCATGGCCGACGCCGACCTGGAGAAGGTTCGCGACATCTACGAGCAGGGCATCGCCACCGGCCACGCCACCTTCGAGACCCGGGCGCCCTCCGTCGAGGACCTGAAGACCACGTGGCTCCCGGAGCACCGCTGGGTCGCCGAGGCAGAAGGGGTCGTGGTGGGCTGGGCCGCCGCCTCACCGGTCTCCGACCGGGCGGTCTACGCCGGGGTGGCCGAGACGTCGGTGTACGTCGCGGAAGGGGCGCGTGGCCGCGGAGTGGGCAAGGCCCTGCTCTACCGCCAGGTCACCGAGGCCGACACCGGCGGGCTGTGGACGCTCCAGACCTCGGTCTTCCCCGAGAACCGCGCCAGCCTGTCGCTGCACCACCAGGCGGGTTTCCGCACCGTGGGCGTACGCGAACGCATCGCCCGACACCACGGCCACTGGCGCGACACCGTTCTGTTGGAACGGCGCCAGGGCGTCGGCCTGACCACGGGCGAGACGGTCTGCTGCGAAGACGGTACGGACTGCGCCCCCGCGTGAGGAGTTAGCCGGTCGCGGCGGGCCTGACGCGCTTTCGACCGGGCTCGGGCAGGGGGATGACCGGCCGTTCCCGGAGGGCCAGCCGACCACAGCTCCCTCCGGGCTCGTGCTGCGGATTTCTCCGGCTCGGGCGTCGAACCTGAAGGCGTTCCGTGCTGCCTGGCTGCGGCGGGGGCCGGGGTACCCCGAGTGTTTGGTCGGGGTACCCGCGCACTGTCAGCGCCGAAGTGTGTTCAGCAGGTTGGTCCACTCCGTGCTCTGGAAGGAAAGGTGGCCGTGCTGGCGGTGTTTGGTGCCGCGGACCGCCACATCTCCACCTTGGTCCGCGACCTCGACACACTCTCCGCCGTGCCCACCGCTGTAGCTGGACTTACGCCAGTTGTTCCACCCGTTCTCCACGGTCGTCTCTTCCCTACCTGCCCCTACCTGTACTTTTCGTCCAGCAGCTGCTAAATGAGCTTCCGGGTTTCTTGCTGCTCCAGCGCAGACCCCTGCACCTTGTGAAACAACCCCTGGTAACTCGGGCGCTACCGGAAGGATCGAGCGCTGCCAAGTAGTGGTCTATCCGGCCTACGCCCCGGCCTGGCACGCCCTGTTCGCTTGCTGCCAGACGCGGAGCACATGCCGTCCCGGTCAGTGTTTGGACGCTCCCGACAGGCGCAATCCCGAGCCTGCCACTGCTGACGTGTCTCGTACCTGACTACAGACTCGGACAGTACCGTCCCGGGATGCTCGACAGGTGTCTGGCCGGGTTCGGACTGCCCCTTGAGAAATAATTGCGATAATTCAACATCAGCCGGGATATGATTGGAAGCGTCCGGTTGTCGGAGAGGATTTTTAGTGAAATTCATCGTGCTCCACAAAGAGGAAGATGGTCGGCGGGTCAGGTTTCTTGACCCCAATCCCTACCTGAGTAGCCTCCCTGAAATATCCGCTGAACTTCCATCCGGTGCTCGTGATTACGCGACGAGCCCTGATCACTATGATTTCTTTGGGCGCAGATGCGTCAAGGATCTCGAGTTGGAAGGGGTTGAGTTTTCCCCGGTCGGTGGTGGTGTCTTGAATGTTTCCATTCGGTTCAAGGGGAATCCTTTCAAGCATGACTCGGGGATGGTTGTGGATTATTTCTCCGTTTCGAAATTTGAAGTTGAGTCGACCGAAGATTTCAGTCGGGGAGGATATCCTCCGCCTGGGCTCGGGAGTGTAAAGCTCGATGAGGTGCTGCCTGACTCCGCAGGATGTAGCCATGAAATTGCCTTCACAGGTGGATTAGTTCTAGTGAAGTCCAAAGACTTTAATTGCAGGTGGCTGACTGCTTAGGGCTCGCTTCAAAGCCTCAGCTCTCGCGACACCAGAATAGCTATCATGTTTTTTGCGTGCTCGGCATAAATTTACGAAGTGAGCGTTCTGATTTGGAGGCGATGATTACTTCGTATGTTCCTGGGTTCAGTCCTGGATCGACAAGGGCAAGCCAGTCCGAACCTAGGACTGTCCTGGATTCAGGGTGGGGCCATCCGAGTTTTAGTGGTGCGATCTGCAAAGCCTCAACGGAGAAGAAGAGGTTCCAAGGGTCGCGGGTCTCAAAGAATTTTTTGATGGGGGACCCGTAAGCGGCTTCATTCACTGTGGAAACGTCAAGAAAACGGGATATGTCGACGTGAGTTCCTCTCCAGGAGTTGTCGCTTTGATATTCATATATTTTTGAATCTGGATTCTCTGGGTCGAAGGCCCACAGGAAGTTCCCTTGGTTTTCTGACCAAAATGGTATTTTTCCTCTCTCTGGCGCGAGTTCATTTACTGGGATTGCGTGGTTCTGGTGTGTGATCCTGGTTTCCCAAAGTTGATATAGTTCGTGCCACCTTCTCAGCGGTTCGGGAATTTCTCTGGCGAGGGTCTCATTTATCGGCTTCCCGGTGGGGGTTCCGTACCATTCGCGCAGGAACAATTCGAGACGCGTTGCGCTCTCGGCTTCAATCCAGGATCTAATAATGCTCACGAGTTCGGGGCCTTCGTCTGGGTTGTTTTGTGGCAGTATGCTGATGCTATATTTATCCGGATGTATGGCTCTGCTGTATTCTCTGGTGTCAGAGTTGCAGATTGACCAGGCCAGCGCGTTTTGGGGTCAGACTCTGGCAGGGACGCGGGTCTGAGGAGGTCTGCTTATCGATCCTCCGTCGAAGTAAGTTTCCATAATTCCCCGGTTCTTGTGAACTTTGAAGACGTTTTTGGTGGCGATTGTTTTGATGTTCAACTCGATGCTTGAGAGTATGATTGACACGAGTCTTTCTGGTGCGGTTTCGGAAGACGATTTGACCGATTTCCATAAGAACGTTCTTGAAGCGGGGTGGCTCAAGGAAGATAGTGGAGCTTGGGTGCTCCGGTCCCTTCGGGGAGGTTATGCAGGTGTCGAATCGCAGTTTTCTGATCTTATTGACTACGAGGCTTCGGTGAACGGTAGGGCGATTCCTGACCTTGACCTCGATTTCGCTGACAGTCGTCGAGTTGAAACGTTGTTTCGACGTGGGTATTCTTTTGCTCATTGTGCACTGTTTTCTTTGGGGCGAGTTCCAGGGGCACCATCTGCTGTCGCGTACGTAACGATAGGACCGACGCTTTTCGATGAAAATATCGTTACTGGAAGTGTGACATTCTGCGCGACCAGGGAGGGGGAGTGTCCTTACATTGATGACATCTCTGATTTGTCTCTGAGTGGAGTCCTCTTGCTTGATTCGGATGACTGTAGGGAGCCTCTTTCCGTGGCCTGATTGGCGGCTTCGAAATTCGGCCGTGTGATGTGAGGGAACGCATCCTAAGGAGCCTATCCGGCCAGGGTGCTTGCGTCAGGTGGTCACTCGCAGCGTGGTTCGTTCCTTGGCGGCGAGGGTGCGCAGGTACTCAAGCTGTTCCCATGACGGGGCCGATACAGATGGGGTTATCGAGGGCAGCTGAGTTGATCACCGTCACCAGAATGGGGTCATCGCTCGCCGGGCAGCGGCTCGCGTGCTCCCTACGGTCCTGCAGGAGCTTCTGAAGAATCTCAGCCGGGCGCCGCGGAGTAACCGCACGCATGACCGTTCCTGCGTAGGCCTCGGTCCGCAGGACCGAGGGGATCCGTAGGGGCTGGAACCCGAGGCTGGAAAAGAGCCTCCTGCTCCAGTTCGGCGAGCGGCCTACCCAGGCGTCCCGCCTTGCTCAGGGGGCCTGGCGCACTCGCCCCTCCCGGGCTACTCGGGATTGGCGGTCGGCTCGGTGGTCTCGAACTTCTCGAGGTGTCCGCACATGCCCCAGGCCGGGGCGGGCTCGCTCCGGAGGACCGCAGCGGACGTCAGGTGGGAGGTGTCGCCCGCCTCAAGCGCGTCCAGGCGGGCGGCGGTGCGGGCGACGTCGGCCGCCGGGCCCTGTTCGAAGCGGGTCCGCCAGGCGGGCAGACCGGCGGAGACCAGGCGCAGGGCTGCGGCGTGGAAGTCGGTCATCGCGCTCACGTCACCCGCGTCCAGGCGTTCGCGCAGTTCGGTGAAGCCCGCGACGGCGAGTTCGCGTCGTTTGCGGGCCGAACCCTCGGGGTCGGCGGGGTCGAGGGCGACGGCTCGGGCGTAGGCGGTCGGGTCGGCCAGGACGTCGGGCGGGAAGGTGAGGACGGCGTCACCGGCCTCGGGCAGGCCCGCGTTCTGCATGATGACGACCAACCGCAGGTCGCCGTCGTTGACGAGTCGGTGCACGGTTCCGGGGGTGAACCACAGGAGGTCGCCCTCGCCGAGCGGGTGGGAGGCGAACCCGCCTGTGGTGAGGGTCTGTACCGCGCCGGAACCACCGGTCACCGCATACGCCTCGGTGCAGGCCAGGTGCATGTGCGGGGAACCGCCGCAGAAACCGTCGGAGCCCGGGGCGGCGGGCCAGTCGTAGACGCGCAGCCGGGACAGCCCGACCCCGCCCGGGAGGGAAGGGGGTCCGCTTGGGCGGGTGGTCTCGGCCTCTGGGCTCACCGCGGCTCCCGGACCGCTCGTTGGAAAGCGCTTTCTTGCAGTGAAGGTACGTTTGCCCGCGACGCACTGTCAAGAGCGCACGTCGGCGCCCCGGCGGCGCCCTGGTGGCGGTCTGCCGGGGCTCCGTCTGTCTTCTCGGTCAGTCGCTCGGCGTCCTGGGATGCACCACGGTCTTGGGGCCCGGGTAGATGACCCTCTCCTCGCCGTCGGCGAAGCGGACCATGTAGGGCGGGCCGTCGTCGGCCCCGAGGACGTCGATGATCTCGGCTTCGTGCTCGCCCTTGGAGCTGGTGACCCCGTGCGTGTGCAGGCGGTCCCCGACGATCGCTCGCATCTGCTCTCCCCTGCGGTTCGACGACCGGCCTCCCCCAGGCCGGTCTCAGCCGGGTGATACCCGCCCCGAAGCCGGGATGAACCGGGCAACCTGGGGAAACAACGGACCATCGGCCGGACCGGTTCGGGCCGGTGCCTAGGATGTTCGGGTGAACAAGCTTTCCCCGATCATCGCGTTCGTCGTCTTCATGGGTGTGTTCGTGCTCTCTCGGACCGCCACCCGGGACTTCCTGGAGTCCTGGGTCGCCTTGCAGGGCGTGGTCCTGGGTCTGGCCTCCCTGGTGGCGTCGATGGGTATCGCCGCCCTGGCCGCCGGGGCGGTGCTCTACGTATCCCGGATGATCACCGGCGAGTGACCGGTTCACCCGCCGAGCGGTCCGGTGGCCGATTCCGCAACCGGCCCCCGCAGCCCTTCCCGAGCTGAACTCTCCGCGGTGGCCTTCCGGAATCACCTCGTGTGGATGTCCCCACCCTTTCCGACGAAGGTCGTCGCTCATCGCTGGCGCGCTCTGGGGCCGCCGCGCGCGTGACCGTTTGCTTCGGGTGGTGCGACGGCACGCCGCGGCTTATTTCTATGGCGCATAGAGATACTCTCTGCCTGCCATGGAAAACGGGGCTGGGAGAGGTATGCCGAAGGACGCCAGGAGCGCCAGGAGCGATGGGGGCGCCAAGAGCGCGAAAGCCACGAAGGGCAAGGGCTCCGGGGGCCCGGCCAAGCCGAAGGACGCCAGGCGAGGGGGCGTCTCGCCGCTGCTGATCGGCGGGGCGGTCGTCGTGGCCCTTGTCGTCGCGGTGGTCGTGGGGCTGCGCCTGGAGGGCGGTGACCCAGACGGGGAGTCCCCGGACGCGGCATCGGTGGTCGACCACATCGACGCGGAGCAGCGCGAGTGGGGGCAGGCCCTGGCCCGGCGCACCGCGGACGATCCGATGGCCCTGGGTAGCGCCGACGCCCCCGTGGTGCTGGTCGCCTACTCCGACTTCGCCTGCCCCTACTGCGCCACCTGGGCCCAGGAGACCCAGCCCGAGCTGGTCAAGCGCTACGTGGACTCGGGCGACCTGCGGATCGAGTGGCGGGAGTTCCCCTACCTGGGCGAACTGTCCCAGACACTGTCGGTCGGGGCGGTCGCTGCCGGTGAGCAGGACGCGTTCTGGGAGTACCAGGAGGCCGTTTTCGACCGGCAGGACGAGCTCAAGTCCGCCTCGGACCCGGATGGGGTCCTCGACGAGATCGTCGAGGAGCTCGGGCTCGACAGTGAGCGGTTCCAGGAGGACCTGGGGGCTGAGCGGAGCGGGATCTCGGTCGGCCACGACTTCGTCGAGGGCCAGCAGATCGGGGTGAGTGCCACCCCCGCCTTCGTCATCAACGGCGACCCCGTCATGGGCGCGCAGCCACTGGACGTGTTCGTCCGAAGCGTCGACACCGCCCTCGCTGCGGCCGGGGAGTGACGGTCGCGGGCACCGTCCTTGCCGCGGCGGTGCCCGGCCTCTTTTCGGCGCTGGTTGGTCGGGCTTAGGTCTGCGCCGCGCCGCCGTTCGGCTCTGCGGCGGGCGGACCCGGATTCGCGAAGCCGATGCGGGATCATGGGGGCCTCCACTTTCTACCTTGCATAGTTTACTCTCTACGCAAGATAGAAATGAGGAGTCGAATGCCTGAGAATCCCCGACGCCGAGGCCTTCCTCCCCTGCTGCTGGGCGCGGCGGTCCTGGTCTCCCTGATCGTGGCCGTCCTCGTCGGCCTCAACCTCGAAGGCGACACCACCGCGCGGGACGAGGGAACACCCACCGCCGGCCCCTCCGAGCAGGAACGAGACGCTGAAGGAGACGAGGCACCGACCGAGCGGCCTATGTCCGAGGACCCCAAGAGCCTGGGAGCGGCCGACGCACCCGTGGTCATGGTCGTCTACGCCGACCACATGTGCCCGTTCTGCGCCTCCTGGGAACAGGAGACCCTGCCCGATCTGACCGAGCGCTACGTGGACTCCGGTGACCTGCGGATCGAGGCCAGGGCCTTCCCCTACCTCGGCGACCGCTCCCACACCCTGGCGGTCGGCGCTGAGGCAGCAGCCGCGCAGGACCTGTTCTGGGAGTACCAGGAGGAGGTCTTCCGGCGTCAGGACGAACTCAGGTCCGCGGGCGACCCCGAACCGGTCATGACGGATATCGCCGAGCAGATCGGCCTCGACCCCGAGCGCTTCCAACAGGACCTGAACGAGGCGAGCCTGAGCGAGGCCGTCGACCGGGACTTCGGCGAAGGACAGCGCCTCGGCCTGAGCGGCACCCCCTCCTTCCTCATCAACGACGAACCCCTCATGGGCGCCCAGCCCCTGGACGTGTTCACCGCCCGCATCGACGAGGCCCTCTCGGCCCAGGAGGGGTGAGCGTATGGACATCGGTTTCGTCGCCGCCGTCGTCGGAGGGGTCCTGGCACTGCTGAGCCCCTGCAGCGCCCTGCTCCTGCCCTCCTTCTTCGCCTACGCCTTCCGCGACGCGGGCCGCCTCCTGATCCGGACCGCGGTCTTCTACCTCGGCCTCTGCCTCACCCTGGTTCCCCTGGGGGCGGGATCAGCACTGGTGAGCGTCGTGTTCCACGGGCACCGCGAAATCCTCATCACCGTGGCCGGAAGCCTCATCATCGTCCTGGGCATCGCACAGATCCTGGGGATCGGTTTCTCCTTCGGAGTGTTCTCCCGGGCCCAGGGCAGGTTCGCTGGAGGTCGGGGGAACCTCTCTGTGCTGGGCCTGGGGTCCGTCTACGGGCTCGCCGGGTTCTGCTCCGGCCCCATCCTCGGAGCGGTGCTCACGGTCGCCGCCACCGGCACCCCGGTCCGCGGCATGCTGCTCATGGCCGCCTACGCCCTGGGGATGGCACTGCCCATGTTCCTCATGGCGCTGCTGTGGGACCGGTTCGACCTCGGCCGCAAGGGCTGGCTCAGGGGGCGGAGCCTGGAGTTCGGGCCCGTGCGCACGCACACGACGGCCCTGGTGTCGGGAACCCTGTTCGTCCTCATCGGTGTCTTCTTCCTGGTCTTCGACGGCACAGCCTCCATCTCCGGTCTGCCGGGCATGAGGTGGATGGAGGACCTCGCGCTCAGCGCCCAGGCGCCCCTGTCCCGGCTGGGAAGCACCACCGACGCGGTAGCCGTGGTCGCTCTGGTGCTCACGGTCTCCCTCGCGGTCGGCGGAACGCTCCTGGCCCGGTCCAAGACCCGTGGCCGAGGGGCCGCAACGGAAGAGGAGGAGCATGACCGCGCCGGTTAGACCGAAGGGGAGGTCCGCGTGGTTCGGTCCCCGCCCCTGGCGGTGGACCGGCCGCCCCTGGCGGGGCGGTGACGCGATACTGGTGGCCGCGGGGGTTCCCGCCTATCCTGCCGGAAGGAAACGTATGACAAGTGGTGGTCCATGAGTGGAGAGGCCCCGGGGCTCGGGCCCCTGGAAACCGAGGTGGTCGAGGCCCTGTGGGCCGGGGGCTCGCCCATGAGCGTGCGCGAGGTGGTCGAGGCGCTGGCTGCCCGGGACCCCGCCTACACGACCGTCTCCACGGTGTTGGAGAACCTGCGCCGCAAGGAGTGGGTCGAGCGGGAGCGGATCGGGCGCCTGTGGTTCTACCGACCGCTCCGGGACCGCGCCTCACACGCCGCGGACCGGATGCACGGCGCCTTGGACGACAGCGGTGACGCACACACCGCCCTCCTGCGCTTCGTCGACCGGATGGACCCCCAGGACCTGGACGTCCTGCGCGACCTGCTCTCCGACATCCCCCGGCGGGAGAACCCATGATCTGGTCCCTGGGCGCCTTGGCCGCCCTCCTGCTCTGGAGCGTCGTCGGGCCCCGCGTCCTGCGGGGCTTCCAGAGGCGGGCGCGGCCCACGGCACGGGTCATGGTGCACTTATGGACCCTCGCCACGGCACTGTGGCTCCTGGCCTGCTTCCTCCTGCTGGCCATCCTTGTCACCCGGGTGATGGGGCCGGGGGTGAAGTCGTTCGTCTTCGCCTGTGTGGACCTCCTCCAGGCGATCCACGACAACGGTGCCGAGAACGGTGTCCTCACCGCGCTGCTCCTGGGCGCGGTCGGACTGGCGCGGCTGACCTGGACGGCGCTGCGCCGCCGTTCCGCAGGCAACGCCTGGACCAGGGAACACGTACGCAGGCTGCAGTCGGGTGGGCGACTCCGCACCGTCCACACGGACCGCGTCTGGGTACTGCCCACCAGCGAGACGGCGGCCTACTGTCTGCCCGGCCGCCAGTTCGGCATCGTCGTGACCCAAGGGGCCCTGGACAGTCTCACTCCTGCTGAGCTGAGCGCTGTCCTGGCCCACGAACGCGCACACCTGTCCGGCCGCCACCACATCCTCGTGGGCTGGGCCAGGCTGCTCGACCATGCCTTTCCCGCGGTCCCCCTGCTCCGGGCCGCCGCGTCCGAACTCCCGGAACTGGTCGAGTGGGCCGCGGACGACCAGGCGGCGCGGGAAACCGGACCCCACGTCCTGGCCCACGCCCTGGGGGTTATGGCCCGCGCCCAACCCCGTACTCAGGGCACGGAACCGGCCCTGGCCGCAGCCGGAGCGTGCCCGGTGCGGCGGGTGCGCCGCCAACTCCAGCCCGCGCAGCCCCCGGTGGGGTGGGCCGCCAACGCCGCCGCGGCGCTGGTGGTGGTGCTGCCGTTGGCCCTGACCGCGCTGGCCACCCTGCTCAACATCGTGCTGCCGTACTGCGACTGCGTGGGCTGAGCAGGCGGACCCGGCGGTACCGCCCCGGACACCGGGCCCCGAGGGCAGGCACCGGGGGCGACGGGAGGCTCCGGTGGGGCCGATACCCCCAACACCCGGGTCGACCCGTAGCGGAATCAGGTGCGATTGGGTCATCCTGGGGTCGTGCGGAGCGAGATCGAGAACGTCTACCGGGTGTTCGCGTGCTACCCCCGACCCGCGAGGGTGGAGGGCTGCCAGCACTGCGTCACCGAGAACGACCACCGTGACCTGCTCGGGGCGCCGCTGCGGGAACTGGACGCCGAACGGCTGCGCCGGTTCTCCCACAAGGCCCTCAACACCTGGGGCGACGTGGACGACCTGCGCCATTTCCTCCCCCGGCTGCTCGAACTCGCCCTGCGCGGCGAGGGCGACCTCCACGGGCTGTTTGCCAAACTCCACCAGGCCGGGTGGACGGACTGGCCCGAGGACGAACGCGACGCGCTCCGCACCTGCCTGTCCGTCTGGTGGGAGGACGGACTCGCCGGCACGGAACGCCCCGACGCTCCCCTGGACACCCTGGCCGAGACCGGTGACGACCTCGCCCCCTACCTGGATGCCTGGTGGGGCCGGAACACCCCGCAGGCCCTGTGGGCCCTGGCCGACCTGGTCGGCCAGGTCGCGCACACCGTGCCCCGGGCCCGCGACGACCGGGTGGTCACCTGGCTGGCGACCACCCGGGGCTGGATCGAGAACGCGTTCTTCGAGATGTCGGAGGCCGGACAGACCGAACTGGCCGAAGCCCTCTCGGATTCCCGCCAGCTCCTGGACCTGGTCACCCTGGACGAGCCGGTCTCCGCCGACTCCGGAGCCTGCCCTGTTGCGCCCGACACCCCCGGGGACGCCGATGACCAGGCCGTTGACCCCGAGAACACCGGGCCACCGGGCCAGCGCTGAGGCCCGCCCCGGTGCCGGAGAACCGGCTCGCGTCCCCGCTGAACCGGGCCCTCACCGGGACGGCCCCCGCTCCGGCCGCCCCGTGAGCGCGGTCCGACAGGTCAATGGTTGACCGGGGTGGCGAGTGACGGAGGAGTGGGTCGCCACCGCGACACCGCACCCCTGGACAGCGGGGCCCGCGCTGCGCTGTGAGGGTCAGGCCCTGGCGGAGGCCTTCCTGAGGCGGGCCAACTCCTCCTGGTCCCAGCACTCGACACCGGTCAGGTCGGGCATGCGGTCCCTGGTGAACACCGGGTCCTCACCCCTCCTGCGCTGTTCGACGAAGTCGGTGAGCAGCCGGCAGGCGGTCGGGGCCAGCAGGGCGAGCGCCGCGAGGTTGACCAGGGCCATCAGCCCCATGGTGGTGTCGGCCAGGTTCCAGATCAGACTGCTCGATCCGATCGCGCCCAGGAACGTCACCAGGACCACCGACAGGCGGAACACGGTCATGACGTTCGCGTTCGACGTCAGGTAACCCACGTTGGCCGAGCCGTAGAAGGTGTTTCCGAGCACCGAGGTGAACGCCACCAGCAGGATGATCAGGGTGAGCAGGTGCAGCGCCCAGGATCCGAGGTTGGCCTCCAGGGCGTTCTGGGTCAGTGTCGGACCGGCCCCTTCGGTGTAGGTCGGGTCGGACAGCAGAACGATGAAGGCCGTGGTGGAACAGACGACGAGGGTGTCGAAGTAGACGCCCAGTGTTTGCACGAGCCCCTGTTTGACCGGGTGGCTGACCGAGGCGCTCGCGGCCGCGTTGGGTGCCGAGCCGAGCCCCGCCTCGTTGGAGAACATGCCGCGTCGAACGCCCTGCACGATCGCGGTGCCGATCCCGCCCGCGGCGATCTCGCGGAGCCCGAAGGCGTGCATGACGATGTCGGTCATCACGGCGGGGATCTGGTCGATGTTCATCGCCACCACGGCCAGGCCCATGAGCAGGTAGACCGCCGCCATGAAGGGGACCAGCATCGTCGCGGTCCGGGCGATCCGCCGGGCGCCGCCGAAGATGATCACGCCGGTGGAGACGGCGAGCACCACGCCGACCGCGTACGGGAGCCACCAGGCGCTCTCGGCGCCGGTGACGGCGGAGGCCGTGTTGGCGATCGCGGTGGAGATCGTGTTGCTCTGCACGCTGGTGAACACGAAACCGAAGGTCACGGTGATCACGACGGCGAAGAGCACACCCATCCAGCGGGACCCGAGCCCGCGTTCCATGTAGTAGGCGGGACCGCCGTGGTACAGGCCCTTCCCACCGACCTTGTACAGCTGGGCGAGCGTGGACTCGACGAAGCTCGCCGCGCCCACGAGCAGCGCCATCACCCACATCCAGAAGATCGCTCCGGGGCCGCCGAGCGCGATGGCGGTGGCCACTCCGACGATGTTCCCGGTTCCGATGCGTGCGGCGGCGGACACCGCGAAGGCCTGGAAGGCGGAGATGGGCCGGCCGCCGTCGCTGGTGAGGCCGGGGTCCTCCCGTATGGCCCTGAACATCGCCGGGAGCAGCCGGAACTGCACGGCGCCCGAACGCACCGTGAAGTACAGGCTGAGGACGATCAGGAGGGGGATGAGCAGATAGGCCCAGAGCCCGTCGTTGAAGGCGACGATGCCCGAGTTGATGGTACCCACAGGGGGTCTTCCCTTCGTCGTCGGCGGAGACGGCGTTGTCTCGCTCCGCGACCGGTTCGTGTTCCGCGGCTGTCAGGGAGGGGGATGGGATTTGGTGCGCTGTGATCTGCGGTGTCCGGACACAGGGCATGCCGAATAGGCGAGGTCTTCGCCGATCGGGGAGCCCTGGGCGGCCGAGAGGTGGGCGGGCCGTGGACTAGATAAAAGCAAAAGCTCGCAAATTGCAAGATGGGTCACATTAGAATCGGATTCGGAATTTTTGGTGCGAAGGCCCGTGGGTGATGCCCGGTGGGGCCTCCCGGGGTGTCCGTGGTCGGCGGCGAGCCGGGGGCGGGATCCGAGGAACCGCCTTTGGGCTGGGGGTTTGTCGGTATTTCGGGCGGTCCTGCACGGGGTCGGGTGAGTGGGGTTCCAGGGGGTCGGCAGGCCCAAAACTGCAAAGAAGGGTTGTGGTTCATATCACTTTGGTGCCGTGAAAATGGTGCCTTGATGCATGTTCCGCCCCGAGTTGGCTAGTCCGAAATTTCCAATGTTATAAATATGAGACATGTTGCACCCGTGTTAACTCATTCGCTACTGTCGCCGCCGTGGTGCAACTTCGTATAGCTCTGGCCCAGATCAACCCGGTTGTGGGGGATCTGGAAGGTAATTGCGACAGCGTCGTCGCTCATGCTCGTCAGGCGAGCGACGCTGGAGCCCATCTCGCGGTCTTCCCCGAGATGGTCGTCACGGGGTACTCGGTCGAGGACCTCGCCCTGCGGGACGGTTTCGTCTCCGCCTCCACCAAGGCCACCCACCGGCTCGCCGAGAGGCTCGCCGAGGAAGGACTCGGACACCTGCCGACGGTCGTCGGCTTCCTGAACCGGCGACAGGGGCCGGGGCCCCGCTTCGGCCAGCCCTCAGGGGCCCCGCAGAACTCGCTCGCGGTGCTGCACCGGGGCCGGATCCGGCTCGTGTCGGCCAAACACCACCTGCCCAACTACGGGGTCTTCGACGAGTTCCGGTACTTCGTCCCCGGGGACACCCTGCCGGTGCTCCGGTTGCACGGAGCCGACATCGCCTTCGCCATCTGCGAGGACCTGTGGCAGGACGGCGGCCCCGTCGCCGCGGTCGCCGAAGCGGGGGTGGGGATGCTCGTCACCCTCAACGGGTCCCCCTACGAGCGGCACAAGGACGACGTACGGCTCGTACTGTGCCAGCGGCGCGCACGGGAGATCGGTGCCGCCATCGGCTATGTCAACATGACCGGAGGCCAGGACGGCCTGGTCTTCGAGGGCGATTCCCTCGTCGTCGACGCCGACGGCGAACTCGTCGCCCGCGCACCCCAGTTCGAGGAATCCCTGCTGGTCACCGACATGGACCTGCCCCAGGCGCAGGACACCGCGCCGGCAGTCACGGACGCGGCCGGCTTCCGAGTCGTCCGGTACACGGTCTCGGAACAGCCGCCCGCCCCCTACGACCCGTCTCCCCCGGTCGTGACCCCGCGCCGAGAGGCCATGAACGACCTCGGTGAGATCTACACGGCGCTGGTCACGGGTGTACGCGACCACGTCGGCAAGAACGGGTTCACCTCCGCCCTGGTGAGCGTCTCCGGCGGCGCGGACTCCGCGCTCACCGCGACGATCGCGGCCGACGCGATCGGGGCGCAGAACGTACACGCCCTGGTCATGCCGGACCCGGAATCCGGCGGTGAGAGCCTGGACGACGCCGAGGAGCTGATCAAGCGGCTGGGCCTCACCCGACGCCTCTACCCCTTGGGCCAGCTGCTTCAGGCGTTGGATTCGACGATCGACGTCGGACGGGACCGCCGGGAGGACCTCCTGGACCAGGCGCGGGGAACCCTCATCACGGCCCTGTCCCGGCAGGAGGGGCACCTGGTCCTGGCCAAGGGCAACAAGACCGAACTGGCGACGGGGTCGTGCGTCCACCACGGTGACGCCATGGGGGCGTACGCACCGCTCATGGACTGTTGGAAGACCCTGGTGTGGGAGCTGGCCCACTGGCGTAACACCGAGGAGGATCGCCGGGGCGGCACGCCGCCGATTCCGGAGGGCTCCCTCGCCCGTAACCCCGTCAGCGGCCGGGGGACACTCGACGCGTTCCCGGGGCTGCCGGACCACGAGATGCTCGACGGGCTGCTGGACGCCTACATCGGCACCGACCAGGGCGTCGCGGCGCTGACCGCCGCGGGATTCGATCCCGACCTGGTACGCCACGTCGTACGCCTGGTCGACCGGGCGGAGCACCAGCGCCGCCAGTACCCGCCCGGCCCCAAGATCACCAAACGCAATCTGGGCCGGGACCGGCGCCTGCCGATCACCAACCGGTGGCTGGTCTGACCCGGTGATGCCCGCCCCGGAGTGACTGCGGGCACCCGGGCTCCTTCCGGTGGCGGTGCCGGTGCCCCGAGGACAGAGCGCCGCCGACAGAGCGTCGACGACGATGGCCCGCGCTGGGCGCCTGAACACCGGAACGTGGTCAGGTGCCCCCGCGGCGCCGGTTCCGAGCACTGCGTGCGCACCGGCGAACGCCTCCGTCCCCGGGCCGCGAAGTAGGGCTCTTCGTATGGAGGCATTGCACCCGCCTCACCGGGCGACAGACGGGCCCGGGCCGTGCTGACCAGGGGATCGGTCACAAAAAGGCGTTCGGGGTACCGGCGTCCGGTGGTCGGATGAAACACTCCGCCCATGCTCGGTATCACCGACCTGCCGGCCTATCTGGCGGGGCTCATCCTGATCATCCTCTTGCCGGGGCCCAACTCGCTCTACGTGCTCTCCGTCGCCGCGCGCAGCGGTACCCGCACCGGGTACAAGGCGGCCGCGGGCGTCTTCACCGGCGACACGGTACTGATGCTGCTCGCGGCGGCCGGTGCGGCCACACTCCTCCAGACCAACCCATTGCTCTTCGCGATAGTGAAGTACGTGGGCGCCGCCTACCTGATCTGGATGGCGATCGGGATGCTGCGTTCCGCCTACGCCATGTGGACCTCCCGGTACCAGCGGGCCGAGGACCAACGGGCCGCTGACGCGGAGACGGGCCCGGCCGACCGGGAGCGCCCCTTCCGCAGAGCGCTCGTGGTGTCCCTGTTCAACCCGAAGGTGATCCTCTTCCTGATCTCCTTCTTCGTGCAGTTCGTCGATCCGGCCTACGCCTACCCGGCGCTGTCCTTCCTGGTGCTGGGCTTCCTGCTCCAGTTCCTCAGTTTCGTGTACCTGTCCGTGCTGATCTTCAGCGGGACCCGGCTGGCCGCCGCCTTCGGGCGGCGCAGGCGGCTCTCCGCAGGGGCCACTTCGGCGGCGGGCGCGCTGTTCCTGGGGTTCGCGGTGAAACTGTCCGTCAGCAGCGCCTGACCGGAACTGGGCCCGAGCCTGAGACGGGCGGTGGTCGGTGGGCGCGGCTGGGTGTCGGCGCGGCACGGTAGGAAGGTTCCTGCCCCGGCCACCCGCGCTCGCTCGCGTTCACCACAGGAGTTGTCGTGCCGTTTCACGGTCCAGGCCGCCCCGAGGGCCTGCCCGACCCTTCGCTGATCTGGGCGCTGGCCTCGTTGTCCTGCGCCGTCAGCCCAGGCTTTCGAGCAACAGCCGGGGTGAGGCGATCGTCAGCCGGAATCAGGCGGGTGACCGCACCCACGCAAGGGTGAAAGGGGGGCATCGCCGACATCCCGACGGGGCGATCCAAGATTTCCAGAAAACTCTCCGGGGTCGCGGAATAGCTCCATGGGTACTGCCGTTACACGAGGCGGGTCGGTGCGGTTTAAGTGTCCCCCGGGCTCTAAACAACGCCTTCAGGGAATACCGCACCTTAGCGGTGGCAGGAGCCCTGTTGTGCCACCCGCCGTGAGGCGACCGCCGCACCGGCCCCTCAGCATCACGAAGGCCCACCGGGAACACCCGGTGGGCCTTCGTCGCGTCACCCCTTCGGGGCCGCGCGGAAGGTGGGCGCCAGGGCGGCCTCGGCGCCGCTCTCCGCCCGCGGGGTCAGGCGGGGGCGTCACTCAGCGTGGGCTGAGCCCGGTCATCAGGAAGTGCACGACGTCCTTCAGGCTCCCGTCGACGTCCTCCACGGTGTTGTTGGCGCTGAAGGACGCGAAGCCGTGCAGGGTCGAGGCCACGGTGAAGGCGATGGCCCCGGGGTCGCCCTCGACGATCTCCCCGGCGCGCTGGCCCTCGGCGATGGCGTTCAGGACGATGGCGAGCAGGTCGCCGACGGCGGCGGCGAGCTGCTCGGAGATGTCGCTGTCGTGCTTGCGCGCGTACATCAAATCCAGCAGGGCGGCGTTGGGCAGCGCGAAGCCCATGTAGGCGCGGGCCAGGGCTAGCAGGTAGCCCTCGGTGTCCGTCCCGTCCGTCCCGGCGGAGTCCTGTCGCTGGGCGTCTTTGGCCTGCTCCAGGGCGACTTGGAGGCGTTGGAACCCGCTGAGCGCCAGGGCGTCGAGCAGGGCCTGTTTGTCCTTGAAGTGGCGGCCGGGAGCCGCGTGGCTGACGCCCGCCTCCCGGGCCAGTTCGCGTAGGGAGAGCGCCGCGGGGCCGCGCTCTGCGAGCGTGCGCTCGGCGCTGGTCAGCAGGGTGGAGCGCAGGTCGCCGTGATGGTAGGGACGTTCAGCCATGTCCACCAGCATAGCGGGATGTTTACAACGCCATCATTGTTGTCATTGACAACTTCCGAAACGGGGCCTACGTTTGCGGTATGAGCGAAACCAACGTGAGCCTGCCCGACCTGACCGGAAGCACCGCCGTCATCACCGGTGCCAACAGCGGCCTGGGGCTGGAGACCGCTAAGGTCCTGGCCCGGCGCGGCGCTCGCGTGGTGCTGGCCGTCCGCGACACCGCCAAGGGGGAGGAAGCCGCCCGCGAGGTCGAGGGCGAGGCCGATGTGCGCCGCCTGGACCTGGCCGACCTGGCCTCGGTCCGCGAGTTCGCCGACGGGTGGAAGGGCGACCTCGCGCTCCTCATCAACAACGCCGGTCTCATGGCCGTCCCGGAGGGCCGCACCAGGGACGGCTTCGAGACCCAGTTCGGCGTCAACCACCTGGGCCACTTTGCCCTCACCAACCTCCTCCTTCCGCACGTCACGGGGCGGGTCGTCACCGTCTCCTCCGGGATGCACCGGGCGGTCAACCGTATTGACTTCGACAACCCGAACCTGGAGGGGCGCTACACCCCCTATCGGGCCTACGGGCAGTCCAAGCTGGCCAACCTGCTGTTCACCCTGGAACTCCAGCGCAGGCTGGACGCGGCCGACTCCTCGGTACTGGCCACCGCCGCGCACCCGGGTTACGCGGCCACCAACCTCCAGGGCCGCACCGGTAAGCCCTTGGAGGACCGGTTCATGGGGGTCCTCAACCGGATCGTCGCCCAGAGCGCCGCCGCCGGCGCCCTGCCCACCGTCTACGCCGCCACCCAGGATGTTCCCGGCGCCGCCTTCGCCGGGCCCACCGGGTTGTTCATGAACGGCGCCCCCGGACCGTCCAGCCGGAGCACGGCAGCCCAGGACCCCGAAGCGGCAAGGCAGCTGTGGGAGCTGTCCGAGAAGCTGACCGAAACCTCGTTCCCGCTGTAGGACCCGGTTGCCCGCTGTAGGAATCGGTGTTCCGCCGGAGAACTCGGTTTCGCGCTGAAGAGCGAACGGCCCCGGAGACGGTCAGGGTGTCTCCGGGGCCGGTTCGTCGGCGGGTGTCTCGGTTACGCGGTCGGGCCAAGGGTCACGGAACGAGGGTGAGCTCGTCCGTACTGGCCTTCCGGACCGCCTCCTCGGTCACCGCCCAGGGCAGGGTCTCGCCCCGCGCCCACAGCTCCAGCTGGTCGTCGTAGTTGGGGTGGAAGGCGTGCCCGGAGTTACCGGTCAGGTGGATCCACGTGGAGGCGTCCCGGTCGGCCAGGTCCACCACCATGCGCATGGACGGCACCGCGGTGATCCCGTAGCCCTTGGCCGCGTCCCAACCGGTCGCGTTCACGATGCTGGAACCGCCCGAGCTCTCTACCGGGCCGCGGTTGAACAGCCACTCCACCGGGCCGATCCCCGAGGTGCCGAAGGAGTCGTGGGTCGCGGTGAGGGTGTGCAGGTCGCCCCAGCGCCAGTCGGCGGGGGTGTCGCCGAGAAGCTCGGTGAGCTCTTCCACGGCGGCGTCCATGGCGGCGGCGAGCACCTCCTCGCGGCCGCTGGCCCCGCTGCCGTCCCACCAGGCGTTGTCGGGGTCCTCCAGGAGCCGGGTCACCACGTACATGCCGCGCGAGCTGCTGTTCATGTCCAGCTCACCGAGCTCGTCGAAGAGCAGCGGCAGGAGCTGGCGCCAGGTGGCGTTGTAGAACGCGGCCCCGGCGGAGTCGGGTTCGTTGAAGTGGTCCCAGTCCTCCAGCAGGGCCTGGGCCTCGGCGGTGCTCCCCCGCACGTCCGTGTCCAGCAGGTACGGGGTGATCGCGACGGCGGCCCCGTGGTGGGAGTCCATCAGGATCCGCTCCATGTCGGCCACGCCCACCGGGCCTTCGGCGATCGCCTCGTCGATCAGGTCGTTGATGCGCTGGCCGCGGTAGCCGTAGTCCCAGTCGGCGGTCAGAAAGTGCTCGTAGTCCTCGTCCACCACCGACTGGTTGGCGGTGACGATCACCCCGGACTCGGGGTTGTACACGCTGGGGAGCTCGTCGAAGGGGAGGAACTCCTCCTCCCAGTCGTAGTCCGAGACCCAGCCGGGGGCGGGCCAGCGGCCGTCGCCCTGGCCGCGGACCGGGACCAGACCGGGCGCCTGGTAGCCGATGTTGCCCTCGTTGTCCGCGTAGATGAGGTTCTGCGAGGGCACGTCGAACTTGCTCGCCGCGCTGCGGAAGCCGTCCCAGTCACGGGCCTGGTTCATGTCGAAGATGGCGTCGGCGGCGCTGCCGGGCTGGAGCGCGGTCCAGCGCAGGGACACCTGGTAGGGGCCGTCGTCGCCCTCGCCCGGGTTCTGGCCGATCTCGCTCAGGTTGGACCCGGTGGCGGTGGTCGACAGGATCGGTCCGCGGTGGGTGGAGCGGACGGTCAGGTCGCGGTCGGCGCCGCCGGAGACCACGATGGTCTCCTCGATGACGTCCAGCGGTCGCTTCTCGCCGTCCACCACGTACTCGTCGCCGTCTACCTGCTCCAGGTACAGGTCCATGACGTCGGGGTTGAGGTTGGTGAAGCCCCAGGCGATGGACTCGTTCTGGCCGATGATCACCCCGGGCAGGCCGGAGAAGCTGAAGCCGCTCACGTCGAACGGGCAGGCCTCGGTGAGCTCCGTGCAGTGCAGGCCCATCTGGTACCAGGTGGAGGGCATGGAGGCGCCCAGGTGGGGGTCGTTGGTCAGCAGCGGCGAGCCGGTCTCGGTGTGCTCTCCGGAGACCACCCAGGAGTTGGAGCCCAGGTCGGGGCTGGTGGACGGGCCCAGGAGGTCCGGGATGGCCGCGTGGATCTCGGAGAGCCCGTCGAGCGCGGCGAGGGCGTCCTCCGGAAGCTCGGGGGCGCGGCCCAGGTCGGCCTCGACCTCGGCCCCGTTGTGCCCGTCGGTGTCGGTGATGGGCGCGTGCAGCTGGGTCGGGTAGGCCGGGAAGAGCTCCTCGATCATCTCCCGGTCGAGCCCCTTGGCGAGCAGCTGGGCGCGTTCGGTCTCCGCCTGGAGGTTGCCGCCCAGGTCCCAGGCCATGGCCTTGAGCCAGGCGAGGCTGTCCGCGGGCGTCCAGGGCTCCACGGTGTAGTTGTCCGCGGTGATCCCGAGCAGCCCGTATTCGAGGCTGGCTGAAAGCCCCTGGTTGTCGTCGATCCAGGCGTTCACCCCGGCCGCGTAGGCGTCCAGGTAGCGCTGGGTGTCCTCTTCCAGGAGGTCGTACTCCTGCTCGGCGACCCGCCGCCAGCCCATGGTGCGCAGGTAGATGTCGGTCTCCACCTGACCCTCACCGAAGAGCTCGGCGGTGCGCCCGGCCGTGACGTGGCGGCGGAAGTCCATCTCCCAGAAGCGGTCCTGGGCGTGCGTGAACCCCTGGGCGACGAACAGGTCCTCGGCGTTGTCCGAGTACACGTGCGCCACCCCCTGCCCGTCCCGCAGCACCGTCACCGGTCCGCTGAGCTCGGAGAGGGTCAGCTCCCCGGAGGTCGTCGGAAACGACTGCCGCACCGCCCAAACGCCCAGAAGCGATGCGATCAACGCAAGGGACGCAATAGTGGCCACAAGGCCCAAAAGAACACGAAGAAGGACACGCTTCCGCAATACACCCATGATGGAACCTTAGGGTGTCCTGGCTCACGTGCTCTAGGTCTCAGTGTTCCCCTTTTCTAATTGTTACCAACTGGTAGGTCCGGCTTAGGGAAGCGCAGGAGCAGGGGGACGCACAGGAAGACGACGGCGGCCATGGTGGCGAAGTAGGCCGCCGCGGACAGGTCCAGGAGGACCCCGCCCATGACGGGGCCGACGAAGAAACCCAGGTAGCGCAGCTCGGACAGGCCGAAGTAGGTGCCCTTGCGGTCGTCCGTGGCCAGGGAGTGCACCGCGATGTCCGGCAGCGGGAGCAGGATCGCCTCGCCCAGGGTCCAGAACACGATGGCCACGTACAGCAGCACCACGTTGGTCGTGCCCAGCCAGATGCAGACGAAGGCGACCGAGAAGAACACGCAACCCAGGAGCACCAGGGGGCCGCGGGCGAGGCGTTCGGACAGCCAGATCACCGGGGGCTGCACCAGCAGGGCCAGGGCGGCGTTCACCACCAGCAGCGACGCGAACAGGTACTCCGTGCTGTCCCCGTAGGTGCTCTTCATGTACAGCGGGATGGACGTGTCCATCTGCGCCATGACCAGGAAGACCACGGTGCCCGCGCCGATCGCGGCCATCAGCAGGGGATCGCGCAGGGCGCTCGTCCACGGGACCGAGGCGGTGATGGTCGAGACGGTCTCCAACCGGCACAGCTCACCGCCGCGGACCAGGACCACCACCAGGTACAGGGCGAAGAAAGCCGCCGGGGCCAGGAAGAACGCCGCCGGGCTCGCGTGGTAGAGCACACCGCCCACGGCCGGGCCGACGATCGCACCCATGCACAGGGTGATGTAGCGGATCCGGAAGATGCGCCCGTCACCGGTGTCGGCCAGGGACAGCAGCTTCTTCATGCTCGGCTCGACCATCGTGCGTGCCAGTCCCAGGGACAGGAAGAGCATCACGACGGCGGCGGGCGCGGCGACGAAGGCTAGAGCTCCGTAGACGACCACGTTCAACAGCAGACCCAGGCGCATCAGCCGGACCGCGCCGAACCGGTCGGCGACCATCCCGCTCAGCAGCCCGCCGAAGGCCGCGATCATCGGAATACCGCCCACGACCGCGCCGATCCCCGCGGCGGACAGCTCCGTGCGGTCCGCCAGGTAGAGCGCTGCGAACGGCAGGGCCGCGAAGAACGCCATGGAGTTGAGCAGCGAACCCAGGACGAGGGTGCGTTCGTCGCGGCTGAACCGCCACAGGGAACGGCGTTGGACGGGGGTCTCGGTCACGAGGGTCCTCGCTGTGGTGGTCGCCGGGGCGGCGCCACCCTAACTTTCGCCTCTGACAAACCCGGGAGCGCTCAGGGAAGGGTGAATCCGGCGAGCCCGCCCGCCCCAGGTCAACTCTGACCGTCACCCCTTCGGTGATCTTGCTACCAGGAGCAAGTTCGGCGCCGAACTTGCTCCTGGTAGCAAGATCACCGGGGGAGAGAGCCTGTCAGAAGCGGGCGCCCGCCTCGGTGGCCTCAGCGCGCAGCTGGGCGACCAGGTCCGCGGCGGGGAGTTCCCCGGCCTGCCGGAAACCCGTGCCCGCCCACAGGGCCATGCCCTCGGGGTCGGCCGCCCTGGCCGCCGCGGTCCGCAGCGGCTTGGTCATGTGGTGCACCTCGGGGTAGGCCCCAGGGGCGTTACGGTGCTCACCCATGAACCGGTTGCTCAGCCCTCGGGCCGGACGCCCGGTGAACGCCCAGGTCAACGCGGTTTCGGTGAAGGCGGGGTCAGCCAGCGCGGCCTTGTGCGCGGCCTGGGCACCGCTCTCCGAGCAGCGCAGGAAGGCTGTCCCCAGCTGGACTGCGCCGGCCCCGGCGGCCCGCGCGGCTGCGATGTCAGCGCCGGTCATGAGGCCCCCAGCCGCGATCACCGGCACCTCCACCGCACGGACGACCTCGGGCAGCAGCTGCAACAGCGGCTGGTCATCGCCGTGCGCGGGATCGAAGGTGGCCCGGTGCCCACCGGCCTCCACCCCCTGGACACACACCCCGTCCGCACCCCGGGCCACCGCGGTCCGCGCCTCCTCGACGGTGGTGGCGGTGACGACCGTCGCCGTCCCCGCACCTCGCAGCCGCTCCAGAACCTCAGCGGACGGACAGCCGAACGTGAAGCTCACGACCGGGACGGCGGCGGAGAGCAGGAGGTCGAGCTTGGCTTCCCACGCGTCGTCGTCATATGTGGCCGGGCCGACCTCCACCTCGCGGCGGCGGGCGTCCTCAGCCAGCTCGGCCCGGTAGGCCTCGACCGCGGGCGCAGGCGCGGGGGAGCCGGAGGGCACGAACACGTTCACGCCGAACACCTCGGTGCCCAGCTCCCGGACCGCGTCGATCTGCTCGGACAGCGCCTGGGCGGACAGGTACCCGGCGGCGAGCCAACCCAGCCCGCCCGCCCCGGACACAGCGTGCACCAGAGCGGGGGTGGAGGTGCCCCCGGCCATCGGGGCCTGCAGGATCGGACGCGCCCTGAGGAGTTCGGGCAGGTTCATGGTGTCTCGCCTTCTCACTCGCGAACTGGGCCGCAGGCTAACAGGCGGTGCGCTCAGCCCCGGGCGGCGGCCCGGTTCTGCCGAACCGCCCAGGTGAAGTCCGCGGACTCCGGGAAGATTCGGGCCAGGAACAGCGCGACCAGCGAGCACACGAAGGCGAATACCGCCAGCACGGACACCGCGGTGGAGATACCCCACACATCCCACATCCAGCCGAACGAACCGGTCGTGAGCGCACTGCCGAGCAGGGTCACCACCGTCACCGCCGAGAACATGGTGTTCCGGTTGGCGTCGGTGAACATCAACTGCGCCCACACCCCGGACAGCACGCCGCCCAACCCGATCAGGAACTCCGCCACCACCAGCCCCACCACCAGCGGGACGACCTCGTACGCGGCCAGGACCAGCGGCAGCCCGATCCCCATCGAGGCCACCGAACCCCACACGTGCGGGCGGTCCTTGTTCACCCAGCGCGCGCAGACCGCCCCGGCGGTCAGGGACACCGTCATCAGCAGCATGACCAGACCGTTCAGCCGCACGTCCTCGCCGCCGTACTCGGCCAGCAGCATCGGCTGCCAGGACACCACGAGCAGCATGGTGGCCGACATCAGGGACAGCGCCAACACCACCAGCGGAACGAACCGCCGGGTGGCCACCAGCAGCACCGACTCCAGCACGATCGTCCCGATCCGCCGGTCCGACTGCCCCGGGGTCGGCGGGAAGCACACCGGGGCCAGCACCGCCAGCAGCAGCACCAGAACACCGCCCACGGCGATCATCGCGTCCGCGGTCACCCACGTCCCCGCCACCATCACCGAGGCCGCGCCCAGCACCGAACCCACCCGGGTGGAGATCGCTCCGACCCGGACGATCCGCGTGATGCGGTTGTTCCGGTCGTGCTCACCGACCCGGTTGATCAGGATCGCGTTGAGGGTGCCGGACTTGAGCGACATCCCGATGTTGCCCAGGCACACACCCACCACGGTGAGCGCGAGCCCGTCGGTCAGCCCGAGGGTCACGAAACCCGTACCCCACACCAGCAGGCCGAGCGTCAGCAGCCGCCGGTGGCCGTACCGGTCACCCAGGGCACCGCTGGGCGCCTCCATGACCAGGCCTATCAGGTGGCCCCCGGCGAGGATCAGCCCCACGGCCCAGGGGTCGGCGCCGCGTGCCAGGATCACGGTGACGAAGACCGCGCCGAACGCGAAGTCGGCCGCGGTGCTGATCAGCGTGTAGACGCTGAGCCTGGACAGCAGCGAGAACCGGCCGCCTTCGATGACGGGCGGGGGTGTTGGGGGAGCGGACCGAGGCTCTTCCTGCGGTAGGGGGGCAGCGGCCGCGGGTTCGGTTGGAGAGGGTTCACTGGCAGGGGGTGTGGAGGCCACAGGCGGTCCGCTTCCGTCAGGGCCCGGGGGCCGCTGGGATTTTGCCGACGCTAACAGCCCGTGCCTGACTACTCCACGTGTTTTTCCAGCGGCGCCCCTAAACCGGCCCCTGCCACCGGTTCATGGCGCCTGGCCCCGGACCCGGCCCTGGACCCGGCTGCGACCTGGCTACGCGCCCAGTTCCGAGGCCGGTCCGGGCGCGGGACCTCGGGTGCTGTGCGGTGGGGTGTACGGCACCGTGTGGAAGAGCGGGACCAGGACCGTGTCCACGATTTCCACCACCAGGCTGTCGGGGATGGGCTCCAACCGGAACAGGAAGTGGTTGCGCAGCAGCGCCTGCCCCACCTCCAACCGGGGGCCCACGGCGGCCTCGGCGGGGATCTCCCCCCGGGCCACGGCCCGGCGGGTGACCTCCGCCATCATTTGCCGACCCATCCCCTGGGAACGGGAGCGGATCTCCACCGCGTGCTCCGGGTAGGGCAGGGCCTCCCCGAGCAGCCCGCGCAGGGCCGCTCCGGCGGGCCCGGAGAGGGTCTGTGCGGTCTGGCGCAGTAGCACCAGCAGGTCACCGCGCAGCTCACCGGTGTCGGGGATGTCCGACGGGTTGGGCAGCAGGTGGTACACCGCGTCCATCACCAGGGTGGACCGGGAGGTCCAGCGCCGGTACAGGGAGGCCTTGCTCGCCCTGGCCCGCTCGGCGACCCCCTCCATGGTCAGTGCCGCGTACCCGTGCTCCGCCAGTTCCTCGATGGTGGCTTCGAGGATGGCGTTGACCAGGGCCTCCCCTCTGCGGCGGGGGCGTTTGCGGTGGTCGGTGCTCTCGACGGACATGTTCGCATCCTACGAAGCTCTGGTGACTCTGCCACTGCCGCCGTCCACGGTCACGACCTCTCCATCGGCGAGCACGGCCGTTCCGGTGCCGGTGCCCATCACCGCCGGGATGCCGTACTCGCGGGCCACGATCGCGGCGTGCGAGGCGATCGCCCCCGAATCGACGACCACCGCGGCGGCCCGTTGGAACAGTGGGGTCCACGCCGGGTTGGTGTACGGACAGACCAGGACGTCGCCCTCCCGGAGCCGGTGGAAGTCATCGGCGCCCAGGACCACCCGGACCGGACCGGTCACCGTGCCCGAACTGGCGGGTGACCCCGCGACCACGGCGTCCCCGGTGTCCCCGCGCGGGAAGACCCGGGCCGGATCGATCATCGGCACCCCGGCCAGCTCGGCGCGCTTGGCCGCCCGATCCCGGACCAGGGAGCTCAGCCGCTCGGCCTGCCCAGCCGGGATCGCGGTGACGTCCTCGACCTCACCAACCTCCTCCAACCGCAGGTGGAACAGGTCGAAGGCCTCTTCCAGAACCCCGGCCCGCCGGAGCCGCTCGCCGATCTCCAACAGGGAGCGGCGCAGAGCCGGGAGCATCGCGGTGAAGTAGAAGTGGCTGTCCTCGCGGAAGGCCACCCCGTCCTGGGCGGCGCGCAGCCACCGCCCGACCCTGGCCCGAGCCCGGCGCCCGCGCAACAACGGGTGTTCAAGCAACCGCGCCAACGCCTGCGCGGACCGCGAGGCCCCGTCCTCCGGCCCCGCGCTCTCGGACAGCTGGGAACGCACCAGCCCCAGCACCACCTCGGGGGACTCGGCCAACGTCGGCGGGCTGACCAGCAGCGGGGAGGCGGTTTCCCGCCGGCCGTACTCACGCAGGAAGGCGTCGAGCCGGGCACGGAACTCAGCGAACCTGGTCCCGGTCTCCTCCCGCAGCGCGGCCATGACCCCGGCCGGTTCCCGGTCGTTGAACAGCCGGAGCAGTTCGGGTTCGGCGCGGACCCGTTCGGCCAGCGCGCGCAGCGCCCCGTTGGAGTCTTCGGTCCGGGTGCGGGCCCCGCCCAGCAGGTCGGCGAGCAGTTCCCGGCGGCCCAGCAGGCCGGTGGTCACCGCCATCCGGGCGAGTGCCAGGCCGCTGCCGGGCAGGTAGTCGGTCCGCAGCTCCTGGCAGGGAACCATCAGCCGCAGGGCCCGCTCGGGCACCTGGAGCAGCTCGGCCCAGGGCAGGGCGGGCAGGTCCAGGGCGTCCAGGGTGTCGGCCTCGGCGATCAGGTCCGCCAACCGCGGGTCCCTGGCCCAGTCGGCGGGTCGGAACCTGAGGGCCTTGCGCGCCAGCTTCCAGGGGGTGAGCACCACACGCGGCGCCGGGTGCGGGGAGGGTGGGACGAGCTGGACGACCACCCCGTCCTCCTCGCGCAGGTAGTTCTGGAAGGTGCCCACCAGGCCGTAGTACTCGGCGATCTTACGCATCATCTCGGTGGGGCCGCGCCCCAGCCAGGTGCTGACGTCCATGGGGTAGGGGCGTACGGGCAGGTACTCGGTGAGTACCGAGGCCTGCAGTCGCTGACGCCGGTTGAGCGGGACGGAGGGCGGCGGCAGTGCGGTCATGGGTCGGGCCTGCACGATCCGGAACCGCTGGTCGGACAGGGCCCACTCGATGTCCTGCGGCCGCCCGAAGTGCTCGGCGACGGTCCGCGCGTGCGCGGCCAGGACGGTCAGCTGGTCATCGGAGAGCAGCGCCTTCCGCGACCCCCCGCCTCCGCCGCCCTCGGACGGTTCCGCCCGCTCACTCTCCTGCCGGACCCCGCCGCCCTCGACCGAGCGGATCACCACCTCGCCGCGCCCCGGCTTCCACTCCAGGACCCGTCCGCGCTGGTCCAACAGGTAGTGGTCGGGGGTGACCAGCCCGGACACCACGGCCTCGCCCAGCCCCGCCCCGGCATCCACCACGACCCGGTCCCGGGCCCCGCTCACCGGGTCGGCGGTGAACATCACCCCGGCCACCTCGGAGTCCACCATGACCTGCACGACCACGGCGATCCGGACCTCTGCCTGGTCCACTGCCCGTTCGCGCCGGTAGGCCACGGCACGGTCGGTCCACAGCGAGGCCCAGCACCGGCGGACCGCGTCCACCACCGCCTCGGCGCCGATCACGTTGAGGTAGGTGTCCTGCTGCCCGGCGAAGGCCGCACCGGGCAGGTCCTCGGCGGTGGCACTGGACCGCACCGCCACGGGAACGTCCGCGCCCAACCGCCCGTAGGCGGCGACGATGCCCTCCCTGAGCGCGTCCGGAACGACCGCCCCCACCAGCGCAGCCCGCAGGTCCGCGGGAGCGGGACCCTTTCCGGTCCCGTCGCCCACCACTCGGCTGAGGGCTTCCTCTTCCTCGGCGCTTCTCTCCGGGGCGCTCCCGTCCGGAGCGCCTTCCGCCAGCGGGGTTCTTTCCAGTGCGGCTACCAGATCCTGCAGGCCCGCGGACTCCGCGACGGCGGCGTAGGCCTCGGTGGTCACCACAAAGCCCTCGGGTACCGGAAGCCCAGCGCGCAGCAGTTCGCCCAGGTTGGCGGCCTTGCCTCCGGCGACGGGCAGGTCCTCGGCGCCGAAGGCGGTCAGCGGGGCGACGGACGGGGTTGGAGTGACAGCGGTTGAGCTCATGAATTCTCCTGATCGAGGTCGGTCAGTGCTTTGGTGCGCAGGGGGAGCGCCGGCAGGAACAGTGCCAAGAGGAAGGCCAGCCCCAGCAGCGGGGCCACCGTCAGGGTCGCCGCCGGTACGGCGGTACCGAAGGCGGTCTCCACCAGTTCTCGGGTGTTGGGGGGCAGCGCGGCGATGGCTTCCGGGGTGAGGTCGCCGGGGTCGGCGACCCCGGCCGGGGAGTGTGCGGCGAAGGATCGGGTGACCAGCGCACCCATCAGGGCGACGCCCACGCTGGCACCCACCTGTCTCAGGAACAGGACGGAGGAGGTGACCGCGCCGAGATCGGCGGGGTCGGTGGCGTTCTGCGCGGCCAGCAGCACCACCTGCATCACCATCCCGACCCCGAGGCCGATCAGAAACAGCACCGCCACCAGGCCCGGTACGCCGCCGGACGCCCCGAGCAGGCCGAACAGGAGCAGGCCAAGGGCCATGAGTCCGGTGCCGGTGACCGGGGACCACCAGTACCGGCCGCTGCGGGTGATCAGCTTTCCCGAGACGTTCATGGTGACCAGGGCGCCCGCCATCAGCGCGGTGACCAGGAACCCCGCCTGGGTGGCGGTGGTGCCCAGCGCCACCTGGGCGAAGGTCGGCACGTAGGCGAGGATGCCGAAGAGCGCGAACCCCACGGCGAAGCTGAGCAGGACCGGTACGGCGACCCCCCGCTGCCGCAGCAGCCGGGCGGGCAGCACGGGGTCGCGCGCCAGCCTGGCAGAGACCAGCCACAGCGATGATGCGGCGAGGGTGGCCCCGGCCAGTACCGGGACCGCCCACCCCGGCCGTCCCCCGTTCCCGGCGAGCAGGTCGGCCAGGAGTACGGCACCGACCACGGTCGCGGCGAGCGCGGCGGCTCCGAACAGGTCGACCGGCTTCCGGGTGGTCGGCCGGGGCAGGCGGAGGGTGAGGGCGAGGAGGACGAAGGCGGCCGCCCCCAGCGGGATGTGGACCGCGAAGATCCACCGCCAGGAGAACAGGTCGACCAGCACCCCGCCCAGTAGGGGGCCGCCCACCGCGGGCAGCACGGCGACCGAGCCCATGAGCCCCATGTACCGGCCGCGCTCACGGGGGCTGACGATCTCGGCGAGGGTGGCCTGCCCACCGATCATCAGCCCGCCGCCGCCCACCCCCTGGAGCACCCGGGCGGCCACGAACATCGGGAAGGAGGCGGCCAGGGCGCACAGCAGGGCGCCGAGGACGAAGAAGGACAGGGCGATCAGGAGGAGGGGTCTTCGGCCGAAGCGGTCGCCGAGTCTGCCGTAGACCGGCAGCACCGCGGTGGCAGCCACCAGGTAGGCGGTGATGACCGCGGGGATCTGGTCCAGTCCGCCCAGGTCCCCGGCGATCACCGGCAGCGCCGGGATCACGGAGGTCTGGTCCAGCGGGGCCAGCAGCATCACCAGAAGGAGTCCTGGCAGGACGGGAGCCACCGACCCGCGGCGCCGCGCTGTGCCCACCCCGTTGCCCCCACCGGTCATCGGAGCCTACCTCCCAGATCATTAGAGAACGCTTCGTTCCCTAATGCTAGGCGGGTCTTGTAGAAAACGCAACGTTTCCTAAGTGCGAGCTTCGAGTGCCCTGTGCTGAACTGCGTGTTCCTCCCCCGATGGCGCCAGGTCCGCCCGACGCGCACTCCGTCCCGCCCACCCGGATACGCTCGGCGCGACACCTGACCTTGGGAGGAACCACATGACAGCGACCGCGGTCGTCACCGGAGCCAGTAGCGGGATCGGTGCCGCCACCGCGCGCGGGCTCGCCGCCGAGGGCTACGACGTGGTTTTGGTCGCCCGCCGCGCCGACCGGATCGAGGCGCTGGCCGAGGAGATCGCCAAGAGCGGCCACTCGGCCCGGGCCCAGGTCCTCGACGTCACCGACCGCGCCGCGGTCGATGCCTTCGCCGAGACCCTGGACGCCTGCGACGTGCTGGTGAACAACGCGGGCGGCGCGATCGGAACCGAGACCGTCGCCACCGGCGACCCCGCCGACTGGCGGAAGATGTACGAGGTCAACGTCCTAGGCGTGCTCAACATGACCCAGGCGCTGCTGCCCAAGCTCATCGCCAGCGGCGACGGCACCGTCCTGGTCGTCTCCTCGGTAGCCGGGCACGTGGTCTACGAGGGAGGCGGCGGTTACGTGGCCGCCAAGCACGGCGCCCACACGCTCGCCGCGACCCTGCGCCTGGAGCTGTGCGGGGAACCGGTCCGGGTGCTGGAGGTGGCCCCCGGCATGGTCAAGACCGAGGAGTTCGCCCTCAACCGCCTGCGCGGGGACGCCGACCGCGCCGAGGCCGTCTACGACGGGGTGCCCGACCCGCTGAGCGCCGAGGACGTCGCCGACACCATCGTGTGGGCGGTCACCCGGCCCCCGCACGTCAACATCGACCTGCTCGTGGTCCGCCCGCGCGCCCAGGCCGCGCAGCACAAGATCCACCGGGTCAAGGAGTAGCGACGGGCACGGAGTGACCCCGAAGCACCGAACGGCCGTCCCCTCGGGGGCGGCCGTTCGGCGTCGCCGCCCGCCTCGGGGCGGGGCCGCTCACCCCTGTGAGCGTGTGGCGCGGGCGGCGCGACGGCGTGGCGGCGCCGGTTCGATCCCCGGGTCGGGGACGTGGAGGGGGATGTCGCGGTCGGCGAAGGGAAGCGTGCCCGGGTAACCGACGGTGAGTGCCACGTGGCGGCCCGCGAGGCCCCGGGCGCAGGGCAGGGTCAGCCCGGGGTCGCGGGCCAGGAGGCGTACCGTCATCCCACCGAGCAGGGCGTGGGCCACGGCGGCGCTCTCCTCCGGGTCGCAGGGGCCGAAGTCCCCGGTGGCGACACCGTCGGCGATGGCCTCGACGAGTGGCGCCCGTAGCCGCGTGTAGAGGTCGGTGAGTGCCTTGGCGAGGTCCTGGTCGCGCACCGCGCGGCCCTCGAGCTCACTCCACAGCAGCCACTCGCGTACGTCGTCGGGGCTGATGGGCAGCCAGAAATCGATCTGGTCGGCCACGCGCTCGGCGGGTGAGGAGCGCTCCTGGGCGTGGGCCCTGCGCTCGGCCCGGGAGCGCTCACGGTCCAGTGAGTGCGAGATGGCGGCCGCGAGCAGCTGGGCGCGGTTGGCGAAGTGGTAGTGCAGCAGGGCGGTGGAGGCGCCCGCGCGCTTGGCGATCTCTGCCAGGCGTACGCCGTCGTAGCCGTCGCGGGCGATGAGCTCGACGGCGGCGTCCAGGATGCGTGTGCGGGTGTCGGGACTGGTCATGGGCCCATTCTTTACCACTTGCCCCTTGTCTCGCCGAGGGTGCTGACTTTAACATCAGGTAACTGATTTTAAAGTCAGCAACCGGAGGAGCCCGCATGTCCGACCCCCACGGCATCCGCCCGCCGACCACCGGTGTCGCCACCGACGAGGTCTTCCGTGTCGAAGCGCACGGGATGGACCAGATTCCCGACACCGACCGGCACGGCGGGCCGCGCGACCTGTTCTGGGTGTGGTTCGGCGCCAACCTCACCTTCACCTTCGTCATCAACGGGGCCCTGGTGATCGGCCTCGGCCTCCGCTTCTGGGAGGCCGTCGCGATCTTCGCCGTCGGAAACCTGGCGTTCTTCCTCGTGGGTGCTGCCTCGGTCGCCGGGGCCCGGGCCGGAGCACCGACCCTGGTCGTGGCCCGGGCCTCCTTCGGGAGGTGGGGAAACTACCCGGCGGCCGTCCTCAATTGGCTGGTCAGCGTCGGCTACATCATTCTCAACACGGTCGTGGGCGTCCTGGCGCTCGCCGTCCTGGGCGCCGCCGCGGGGCTGGGGACCGGGGCGCCCGTGCTGGTGGCCGGGCTGGTCGTGATGATCGCCTGCACGGCCAGCGTCGCCGTGCTCGGCCACGCCACCGTTCAGGTCATGCAGCGCTGGCTCGCCATCGGCCTGGTCGTGTGCACGGTCGTGCTGGGTGTCCTGGTCCTGCCGCAGGCCGACCTGTCCTACGGCGGAACCGACGGATCGCGGTTGTGGGCGTGGTCCGTCGGCCTGCTCGTCGCCGTCGCGGGCGGACCGCTGTCCTACATCGCGATCTGCGCCGACTTCACCCGCTACCTGCCGCGCGCCTCCCGGGCGCGCGGGATCACCCTGGCCACAGGGTTCGGCGCGATGGTCCCGGCCACGGTCCTGGGAGTCATCGGGATCGCCGCCGCCACCCGGGTCGAGGTCGTCGAGGCCACCGACCCGGTCACCGCCGTCGCCACCCTGTTGCCCGTGTGGTTCCAGGTCCCCTTCCTGGCTGTGGTGGTCGGCGGCTGCGTCACCAACACGATCATGACGCTGTACTCGTCCGGCCTGAACCTGCAGATCCTCGGCGTCCCCCTCAACCGGGCCAGGACAGTCCTGATCCAGGTCGTCCTGGTCACCGCCGGTTCGGCTGTCGCACTGTTCGTCGTCGACTTCACCGATGCGCTCCTGGCCTTCCTGTCGGTGATGGTCGTCGTGTTCACCCCCTGGGCCGGAGTCTTCCTCTGCGACATGTGGCTGCGCCGCGCCCGCTTCGACATCACGGGGCTCTACGACCGCGAGGGCGGAACCTACCGCTACACGCGGGGCTTCCACCGGGCCGGCCTGACCGCCCTGGTGGCCGGAACCGCCCTGTCGGCGCTGGCCGCCGACTCGGTGCTGTGGGTCGGGCCGCTGGCCGCCGCCCTCGGCGCGGACCTGTCCCTGCTCGGCGGCCCCGCCGCCGCGCTCGTCTACTACCTGCTCGTACGGGGCCGACCGGCGTTCGCCCAGGTCCCGGACCAGCCCGTCACAACGACAACGGAGATGGAATGACCCGCTACGGATCGATGTTCGGCCCCGACTACACCTTCCTGGGGGTCGATGAGTGCGACCTGGACCGGCCTGAGACCTGGGCCGATGCCGAGGCCGTCATCATGGGGGTGCCCTTCGACGGGGGCACCTCCTACCGGGCGGGTACCCGGTTCGGCCCTCGGGCGCTGCGCGGCACCGACTACCTGCCCCACGACGGACAGCGTCCGCACCTGGCCCTGCGCACCGACGGCCTGCGTGAGCTCAACACCAAGGACGCGGGCGACATTGAGTGCTTCAACGGTGACATCGAGGGGATGGTCGAGAAGGTCGGCGATGCGGTGACCAGGGTCGCCGCCGCCGGCAAGATCCCGGTGATGCTGGGCGGCGACCACACCATCGCCCTGCCCGACGTGCAGGGGGTCGCCCGCCACCACGGCTGGGGCCGCGTGTCGGTGATCCACTTCGACGCGCACGCCGACACCGGAAACATCGACTTCGGGTCCCTGCTCGGACACGGCCTGCCCATGCGGAGGCTGATCGAGTCCGGCGCCGTGCGCGGCGACCGGTTCATCCAGATGGGTCTGCGCGGGTACTGGCCTGAGCCGGAGACCCTGTCCTGGATGGCTCGGCAGGGGATGCGCTGCTACGAGATGAGTGAGATGGACGCCCGGGGTCTCAACACCTGTCTGGACGAGGCCTTCGCCCTGGCCACCGACGAGTGCGAGGGGGTGTTCCTGTCGGTGGACGTCGATGTCGTCGACCCGGGCATGGCGCCCGGAACCGGCACTCCCGAACCCGGCGGGCTCACATCTCGTCAGCTGCTCGACGCGGTGCGCCGGATCTGTGTGGAGCTGCCGGTCGTCGGCCTGGACATCGTGGAGGTCTCCCCGGACCACGACCACGCCGACATCACCGCGATGCTGGGCAACCGGGTCGTGCTGGAGGCGTTGTCGGGGATCGCCGCGCGTCGCCGGGGACAGGGCTGGAACCCGACCCGCCCCATGCTCGACGGCTACGCGGACTGACGGCCGGGCGAAGAGGCGAAAGACGATCGCGGGCACTGCCGGGAGCCTCTGGCGGTGCCCGCGACCGGTTTCGGTGCCTACCTCGGATCGAGTTCCTTGCCGAGCATCTCCACGAGGCCGTCCAGAGCCTCCTCCGAACCCTCCTCGTCGCAGGTCAGCGTGACGGCCTCGCCGTGGGCGGCGCCCATCGACATCACCGCCAGCACGCTGCTGGCGTCCACCGGCTTGTGGTCGTCGCGGGAGACCTTCACGGGTAGGCCGGTCTCGTTGACAGCCTGGACGAACAGGGCGGCGGGTCGGGCGTGCAGGCCGAGGAGGGAGCCGATGACTACGGTGCGCTCGGGCATGTCATTCCTTGGAGGGTGTCGGGCGGGGCCGGGCGGTCCGGCCCCGTGCGCGGCGGGCGGTGGTTGTGGTGCTGGTGGAGCGTGCGGCGGTCACAGCTTGTCGATTCGCCACAGGGGGTCGGGCTCGGTCACCGGGCTGACGCTGTCGGTGGCCACGTCGTCGGGCTGGGGGACGGTGGTTCCGGGCAGGGCGACGGCGGCGGTGCCCCAGGCCACGGCCTGCCGGAGGCGCTCCTGGGGGGTGTCCTCACGGGAGAGGAAGCCCGCGAGCGCGCTGTCGCCCGCGCCCACGGTACTGCGGGTGCGCACCCGGGGGCCGCGCGCCCAGAGCACGTCCTGTCCGGTGACGAGCAGCGCCCCGTGGCTGCCGAGGGTGACCAGCACGGCCTCGTTGCCCCAGGAGAGCACCTCGCGGGCGGCCTCGGTGACGGTGCCGACGGTGGGTAGTGCACGGTCGACCAGCGCGGACAGTTCCTCGTGGTTGGGCTTGAGCAGTGCGATCGAACCGGCCGAGGCGGCGGCCGCCAGCGGTGCGCCCGACGTGTCCAGGGCGAGGGGGACCCCGTAGGAGGCGGCCAGGCGGGCCACGCGTACGTAGAGGTCGTCGGGGACCCCGGCGGGCAGGCTTCCGCTGGCCACCACCCAGTCGGGGGAGTGGGAGAGCTCGTCATCCAGGGCCGCGAGCAGGGCCTCGACCTCCTCGGTGGAGAGGGCGGGCCCGGCGGCGTTCAGCTTGGTGGTGGTGCCGTCGGCCTCGGTGACGGTGACGTTCCCACGGGTCTCTCCGTCGATGGGCACGGTGACCCTGGGCAGGTCGCCGAGGAGGGTGGTGAGCTCGGCGCCGCCGCCACCGCCGACCGGGAGGACGGCCCGGGTGGGGACGCCGGCGCCGAGCAGCGCACGGGAGACGTTGACGCCCTTGCCGCCCGCCTGGGCACGGGTGGCGTGCACCCGCAGGACCTCGCCTCGTACGAGGCTGTCGACCTCCAGTGTGTGATCGACGCTCGGGTTCGGGGTGAGGGTCAGGATCATGGGTGCTCTTTTCGAGGGGTGTGACGCGCCCGGTCCGGAAGACGGCTCTGCCGTGGTGCCGTGCTGTGTTGCTTCCAACCCAGAGCTGCTTCCACGCTGCGATGGTGTGGTTCTGCCTTTGATTATGTGTGTTTGCCTGTGTGTGTCAATGGTGCTGCCCGGGTCGGGCGGTGCGCGGACGGGGCATCCGGGGGGTGGCCAAGCCATGTCCCTTCCTGTTCACGCTAGCTACATGTCGGATGATCCCCCTGTTGGCGGCCTGAGTGGGGTTGCTGGGATATTAGGTGGAGATACCCCTTGTGTGTCCCAGGCAACACCATTAAGCTCACCGAAAACCACACCGAAACACAGGTGATCCAACATGTACGCGGAAGAACGCCAGAAGGTGATCCTCGAACGCGCCCGCCACGAAGGCCGGGTCGACGTCACGGGGCTCGCCTCTGAGTTCGACGTCACCTACGAGACCATCCGTCGCGACCTCACCGCCCTTGAGCGGCACGGGGTCCTGCGCAGGGTCCACGGCGGCGCGATCCCCGTCGAGCGGCTGGGTTTCGAGCCCGCGCTCAACGTGCGTGACTCCGTCATGACCCAGGAGAAGGAGCGGATCGCCAAGGCCGCGCTCGCCGAACTTCCCGACGAGGGCGCCATCCTCCTGGACGCGGGTTCCACCACCGGCCGGCTGGCCGAACAGCTGCCCACGGACCGCGAGCTCACCGTCGTCACCAACTCGCTCTCGATAGCTCTCACACTCACTCCCCGAACCAACATCAACCTCATGCTGCTCGGTGGCCGTCTGCGCACCAGGACCCAGGCCAGCGTCGACGCCTGGGCCCTGCGCGCCCTCGCCGAGTGCTACGTGGACGTGGCCTTCATGGCCACCAACGGCGTGTCCGTCGAACGCGGTCTGACCACCCCGGACCCGGCCGAGGCCGAGGTCAAGCGGGCCATGATCGCCTCCTCCCGGCGCGCCGTCCTGCTCGCCGACCACACCAAGGTCGGCAACGACCACTTCGCCCGTTTCGCCGCTGTCGAGGACCTCGACCTGGTCATCACCGACAACGGTCTCGCAGACGGGCTCGCGGACGAACTGGAGGCGACCGGACTCTCCGTCCGGGCCGTCTAGCCAGAGCGCCCGCGCTCCACAGCCATCCCACCCCGGCCGAGGCTGACCGCCCGCCGGACCTCCCAGGAGGTTCCCCCCCATGTCCACTGAGCAAGGCAGACTCGTCTCCGTGCGATCCGGAGTCCAGCGCTTCGGCGGTTTCCTGGCGAGCATGGTGATGCCCAACATCGGCGCGTTCATCGCCTGGGGCCTCATCACCGCCCTGTTCATCCCCGACGGCTGGTGGCCCAACGAGCAGATGGCCGAGCTGGTGGGCCCGATGATCACCTTCCTGCTGCCGTTGCTGATCGGCTACACCGGCGGCTACCTCATCTACGACAAGCGCGGCGGTGTGGTCGGCGCGATCGCCACGGTCGGTGTGATCGTCTCCGCGGACATCCCGATGTTCCTCGGCGCGATGGTCGTCGGCCCGCTCGCCGCGTACCTGCTCAAGAAGTTCGACAAGCTCGTCCAGCCCCGGACCCCCAGCGGTTTCGAGATGCTGGTCAACAACTTCAGCGCCGGAATCCTCGGCGGTGTCATGGCGATCATCGGGCTCTTCGCCATCGGCCCGGTGGTGACCACCGTCGCGGGCTGGCTCGGCCGGGGCGTGCAGTTCCTCATCGACATGTCACTGCTGCCGGTGGTGTCGATCCTGGTCGAACCGGCCAAGGTCCTGTTCCTCAACAACGCCATCAACCACGGCGTCCTCGGACCGCTGGGCGTTGCCCGGGTGGCTGAGCAGGGCAAGGCCATCGAGTTCCTCATCGAGACCAGCCCCGGCCCGGGCCTGGGCATCCTGCTGGCCTGCATGCTCTTCGGCCCCAAGCTCAGCCGTGCCACCGCCCCCGGCGCGATCATCATCCACTTCTTCGGCGGCATCCACGAGATCTACTTCCCGTACATCCTCGCCCAGCCCAAGCTCATCCTCGCGGCGATCGCCGGCGGCATGTCCGGCATCACCACCTTCCTCATCTTCGACGTCGGGCTGCTGGCCACTCCGGCGCCCGGCAGCATCTTCGCCCTGATGGCCGTCGCCCCGCGCGGTGACCACCTCGGTGTCCTGGCCGGTGTCGCCGTGGGAACCATCGCCTCGTTCGTGGTGGCCTCGTTCCTCCTCGGCTTCGGCCGGGCCGAGCGCAAGGCCGAACGCGAGGCGGCCCAGGCGGCCGAGCAGGCAGGGGCCGGCAAGGGCGAGTAGCCCTCCGAACACCAGCGCAGCAGCACCACAAAGCACCGAACACCACCACTGGGCAGCAGCACAGAACCGGGAGAAGCACCCATGGCCACCATCGAAGGCTCCGACATCAAGAAGGTCGTCGTCGCCTGTGACGCCGGGATGGGCAGCAGCGTCCTGCTCACCACACAGCTCAAGAAGAGCCTGTCCCCGTACGGGGTCACCGTCGAGCACTCGCCGGTCGACCGTATCCCCGACGACGCCGACCTCGTCCTGTGCCACAGCGGCCTGGTCGACCGGGCCCGCCACCGGGTCGACGACACGGTGGTCGTGGCCTTCCAGATGTTCCTCGGCGACCCCGCCTTCACCCGCGTGGAGGCGGCGATCCGGGACGGTGGCACCCTTGCCGACTGACCTCACCCTCACCGCCGAGTCCGTGCGGCTCGGCGGCGCCGCCCGGGACCGGGCCGACGCCATCGACCAGTGCGGCGCCCTCCTCGTGGAGCTCGGTGCCGTGGAACCCGGCTACGTGACCGCCATGCACGAGCGGGAGGCCTCCATTCCCACCTTCGTGGGTGAGGGCGTGGCCATCCCGCACGGCACCGACGCCTCCCGGGCGCTGGTCAAACGGACCGCCCTGGCGGTAATCCAGTTCCCGGAGGGGGTCGACTGGGGCGGGCAGACCGTGCACGTCGCCATCGGCATCGCCGCCTCCGGAGACGAACACCTCCAGGTGCTGTCCTCGCTGGCCGGGGTGCTCACCGACCCCGAACGCGCGGCCCGCCTGCGCTCCGCCGCCGGAGTGGACGAGGTCCTCGAACTCCTCGCCCCGGCAACGGGCTGAGAAACCGCAGCCCGGTTACCAACCGCAGCCCGGTCACTACCCGAAACCCGCCACTGACCGACTCCGTCGCCCCACCGGCCGGGGCGGAGAACCCCGCCCCGGCCAAGCCCCACCAGAAAGGCCCGAACATGCTCGTCGCCCGCTTCTACGCCCCAGGTGACATCCGCCTGGAGCAGGCACCCGAGCCCACCCCCGGACCGGGGCAGCTCAAGATCGTCGTCGCCAACTGCTCCACCTGCGGCACCGACGTGAAGATCTCTCGGCACGGCCACCACCACATCCGACCGCCCCGGGTGATCGGCCACGAGATCGCGGGCCGGATCGTCGAGGCGGGCGAGGGCGTGACCGGCTGGGCCGAGGGCGACCGCGTCCAGGTCATCGCGGCCATCCCGTGTGGCAAGTGCGTCGAGTGCGCGGACGGCCGGTTCACGGTCTGCTCCAACCAGGAGTCCATGGGCTACCACTACGACGGCGGGTTCGCCGAGTACATGATCATCCCCGAGGCGGTTCTGGCCGTGGACGGGGTCAACCGGGTGCCCGACAACGTGGACCTCGCCGAGGCGTCGGTGGCCGAGCCGCTGGCCTGTGTGCTCAACGGCCAGGAGATCGCCGGGGTCGGCGAGGGAGACACCGTGGTGGTCATGGGCGCCGGTCCCATCGGCTGCCTGCACGTGCGTCTGGCCCGGGCCAAGGGCGCGGCCAAGGTGTACCTGGTGGACCTGAACCGGGGCCGACTGGACATGTCCGCCGCCCTCGTGGAGCCGGACGCCGCAATCTGCGGCGAGGAGACCGACGCGGTCGCCGAGGTCCTGCGCCTGACCGGTGACCGAGGAGCGGACCTGGTCATCACGGCCGCCGCCTCGGGCCGGGCCCAGGAGGACGCACTGAAGATGGTGGCGCGCAGCGGCCGGATCAGCTTCTTCGGCGGACTGCCCAAGGACGCGCCGATCATCCAGCTGGACGCCAACGTCGTGCACTACAAGGAGATCTCCATCTTCGGCGCGAACGGCTCCAGCCCGGCACACAACAAGCGCGCCCTCGAACTCATCTCCACCGGCGAGGTCCCGGTCGCGGATCTCATCACCGAGCGGATGTCCCTGTCCGACGTGCACAAGGCGATCGAGACCGTCGCCTCGGGCACCGCCGTCAAGGTGACCATCCAGCCCTGACCGAACGGCCCGCGGGTGCCACCCGGACCGGTTATCCACAGATTCGGAATCCGGTCTGGCGCCCCGGGCCGTTTCCGGGTTGTCTTGACCTATTGGGGGACTCAAGGTCCCGCCAGTACCGCCATGCCCACCACCAACCCGGCCCCACCCCGACCGACCGCAGCACCCCCAGCCGTCACAGGAGAGCACTCATGGAGCAGACGGAATCCGCCCCGAACCCCACCGCGCCTGTGCTGAAGGGCATCGCGGCCGGTCCCGGCGGGGCCGTCGCCCCGGTCGCTCGGATGGCGGCCCCGCCCTCGCTCCCCGAACGTGAGCCCGAGGTCGCCGACACGGTCGAGGAGCAGTCGGTCGCCCGTGAGGCGCTGGTCAGTGTGGCCGCGGATCTGGAGGGGCGGGCCGCCGAACTGGACGGCGAAGCGGCGGCGGTGCTCAACGCCCAAGCACTCATGGCCCGCGATCCCGAACTGCGGCGTCAGGTGGAGGAGGAGGTTCAGAACGGCCGCGCCGCCGCCTGGGCGGTGCGGGACGCCTGCGGCCGGTACCAGGATCTGCTCCTGGCCGCCGGCGGCTACCTGGCCGAGCGCGCGGCCGACCTCGGCGACATCCGTGACCGCGCCGTCGCGGTGCTCCTGGGACTGCCGATGCCCGGACTGCCCGACCCTGGCCACCCGCACGTGCTGGTCGCCGAGGATCTGGCGCCCGCCGACACCGTCCGGCTCGACACCTCCCAGGTCCTGGCCATCGTCACCCGCCTGGGCGGTCCCACCAGCCACACCGTGATCCTGGCCCGCTCACTCGGCCTGCCCGCCGTGGTGGGTTGCGTGGGTGCCGGCACCTTGACCGACGGCACCACCGTCGCGGTGGACGGCGACGCGGGCACCGTCGAGGTCGACCCCGCCCCCGAGGTCGCCGAACAGGTCCGCCGACGTGTCGAACGCCGCCGGGCCGTGCTCTCCGCCGCCTCCGGACCGGGCCGCACCTCCGACGGGGTCCCTGTGTCCCTGCTGCTCAACGCCGGTGAGGGTGACCCCGACGAGGCCGCCGCCCACGACAGCGAGGGCATCGGCCTGCTGCGCACCGAGTTCCTCTTCCTGGAGCGGGCGGAGCCGCCCACCATCGCCGAGCAGACCGAGGCCTACACCCGCCTGTTCCGGGCCTTCACCGGCCGAACCGTCACCGTGCGCACCCTTGACGCGGGGTCGGACAAGCCCCTGGCCTTCGCCGAGACCGGCCCGGAGGACAACCCGGCCCTCGGTGTTCGGGGCTTTCGCACCGCGCGTGTGCACCCGACCCTGCTCTCCGACCAGCTCACCGCCATCGCGGCGGCCGCCCGCGAGCCCGACCACCAGGCCAAGGTCCGGGTGATGGCGCCGATGGTCTCGACACCCGCCGAAGCCGAAGAGTTCGCATCCCTGGCACGCACCGCCGGACTGGGCACCACCGCCGAGATCGGCGTCATGGTGGAGGTCCCGGCCGCCGCCCTGCTCGCCGACCGGCTGCTGAACCACGTGGACTTCGTGTCCATCGGCACCAACGACCTCGCCCAGTACACGATGGCCACAGACCGTACCCTGGGGGCGCTGCCCGACCTGCTCGACCCCTGGCAGCCCGCCCTGCTGAGCCTGATCGACAGCGTCGGCGACGCCGGTAGAAGGGCCGACCGATCCGTCGGTGTCTGTGGGGAGGCCGCCGCTGATCCCCTGCTCGCCCTGGTCCTCGTCGGCCTGGGCGTCACCAGCCTCTCCACGGCCTCACCGGCGCTCCCCGCCGTGCGCTTCGCCCTCGCCCACCACTCCAAAGCCGAGTGCCGTGGCCTGGCCGAGCTCGCCCTGGCCGCCGACAGCCCAGAGCGCTCACGCGAGATCGTCCGCCGAGCCGCCCACCCCGAGGTCACCAACCTCTGACGGTCTCGGCCCCACTGCTGCGCCCCGGAATCAGAGAAAAACGTCCCGAACTCCTGACCAGTTACGGCTAGTAGAGCCCACTTCCCGCCCAGGACAGCCCAGGGCGAAGTGTCCAGGAACTGAGAAGGGGCCCCTCACTGAACGAGGGGCCCCTTTCCCGTGTGTGGCTACGGGCGCATGGTGGACAGCAGCGCTGCCCACTCCTGGGAGGTAAAGGACAGATGACCGGCCTGCCGGTTCTGGGTGTCGCGAACGGCAGCACCAGTAGGCAGCTCGGCGACCTCGACGCAGTTACCGTTGCCGCCGCTGTACGAGGACTTGTGGTACTTCGGGTCGGTGCTCATGAGGGAAGATCCTCCAACATCTGTGAAATCAGGGCCCGAGAACCGGGCCCGCTCAGCGCGGCCTTGCGCAGGTGCTCAGCCACCCGGCGGTAACTTGTGACGTCGCCTGGGTCGTCCATGAAGATATCGGCGGTTGGCCCCTCGATATACACAGATGCCAAACCAGCGTCGGATACGTCTATCAGCGTAAACGCACTGATCTCCATGGCCGCGTGCGCGCCGGTGTCGTGCGGCAGCACTTGAAGCGTGAACATGTCCTCTTCCTCAGACAAGCTCAGGACTTGCTTCAACTGTTCGCGCATCACCTCGGGCCCACCCACTCTGGACCGGAGCGCGCTCTCCGCGATGATTGCCCACAGATGAGGTGTTCTCCGAGTGCGCCACTCTTCTTGTCGGCGCAGGCGGACGGCGACGCGGTCGGCGACCTCTTCTGCTCGCACTCGCTCCGGTGCGCTCACTGCCCTGATCACCGCGCGAGCGTAGTCCTCGGTCTGGAGAAGGCCGGGGATGATCTGGGATTCGTACTCGGCCATCTCGCTGGCAGCCGCTTCAAGCCCAATGAAGGTTCCGTAGGGCCGTCCGATATCGCGCCCCTGCCACCATCCGGGGGTGCGGGCGATGCCTCGGAGGTCCATGAGGCGAGCGGTTTCCTCTTCGGTCACTTCATAGTGCGCCAAGAGTCTCTCGAGGCTGTGCACACCTGGGACTTGGCCGTCGGCCTTCCCTGACTCCCAACGTGCCAGTGATGAGCCTTGGGATCGGATCGCTTTGGCCACGCCGGTGAAGGACCTATCACCACGGAGACGGCGCAACTCTCGGGCCAAAACCCACCGCGCCACCGTGGGCGGTGGCTTTTCCTTGCTGCTCATGCCCCCAGGATGCCACAAGGGGATGAAACGGACTTGCGTAACAGAGTAGCTTCATCAAGTTGTGTAAGCCACTTGCTTTTTTTGTAGGCGCGGTGGAAACTGAAATCTCCGCAAACCGGGGAGTGGTTGACCCGATTGCTGGTCTCCCTCGCGATGCGGCAAGAAGAGCCCCGCGACGCTGGCACGTCCGGGGCCTGGCCAACGCTGCTTTGGAGCGCTGACATGACCGACTTTATCCCCTGGCCCCATTCGAGGATCAACGACGCGTGGAGCACCCTTCCCGCCGGGCTCCGCTGTCGTCCCCGTCGGGCCGGACGTATCCGGGCCTATGCCCCGGTTCCCCGGGCCCTGATCCTGGGGCAGCCCTTGTGCTCACCTCGACCGCCACGGGTCCCGGCGCCCCGGCGGCCGTTGGACTCCGCACCTCTCCAGATTCTTCAGCTGCTCCTGGCGGGGCTGCGTCGGCTGGGGGTGACGGTCTGATGCGCGACATCTACTCCAGGGACCTGCTCACCGTCATCGACGAAGCCCTTCAGCCACCCGCGCACCTGACCGCTTCCCAGAGGGCCGAGTGGCACTCCCACACCCTGCGCAACCGGCTACCCCTGATCAGGGAAGCGCTGCGCATCGCCCACGAGGAGGCTGACACCGAGCTGGCTACCGAGCTCGTCGATCAGGCCATGTTCAAGCACCCCAACCCGCCCGGCGCGATCCGAGTAGTCGGCGGTGACGGGGCGAGCCTGCCCACGCCCGCACAGCAACCCTCGCCCGCCGAGGGGGAGTTGCCCATCCCCGAGCACATCCTGTGCCCGTTGCTCTACCTGAACTGGAACCTGACCATCGAGGGTCAGCCGCCCCACGAGGTCTATGTGGCTCGGCGCCCCTTTGACTGGACGGGCGAGGGCGACCGCTGGGAGCGTGTCACCGCGCCCACCCGCCACGAACTCCTGCGCCTGCTCGGCTACCGGCTCCTGGGAACCAACCCGCCTGCCAACTGAGTCCGGCTCACCCTCACAACCCCGCGCGCCCGCTGTGGCACCGGTCCCCAAGGCCCGGCGGGCGCGCGGCCCACCCCCATGACTCGGGTGCGATGGACAACCAAACGCCTTGCTCAGACCGCAACGGCCACGACTACATCCCGGACCAGCCACCCGTGAAGCGCGGCAACACGGCCACCGCAACCTGCCGCTACTGCGGGCACACGATCACCGCCACACGCTGAACCCTCCAGGCCTTCAGCACTCATAAGAAAGCTCTGGCGGGTGCGACAACACCCCCAGAGCAGGCCGACAACCAAACCCGATTGCAACAGGAAGCGAGTTGCCGACATGGCCATTGTGTCAAACATCCACACCCCCACACCCCCGTTCGCGGGACGTCGCTGGCCCTCCCGCCTCTACCCCGGCGACCTGGCCCAGACCCGCTGGGTGCGCGCGGACCTGACCGCCGACCTGCACCGCCTGGTCGGACTGCCTGCCGAGACCAGCGAGAACATCGTCCTGTGCGCCAGCGAGATGTTTTCGAACGCGGTCGATCACAGCCTCTCGGGGGAAGACGTCGAGGGCCGGGTCATCCGCACCCTGCACATGCCCACCGCCTCCACCCTCCAGGTCGCGATCATCGACGACGGCCAGCGCACCGACCACGCCGAGTTCCAGGCTCCGCAAACCCCGCAGCACACCATCGAGGAGTGGGAGCAGGCCGAACGCGGCCGAGGCCTGCTGCTGATCGGGCACCTCGCCGACCGGTGGGGTACCCGCTCGGTGCTGGACTTCCCCTTCTGCCAAGGGCTGGGCACCGTGACCTGGGCCGAGTTCACCCTCCCCGAGGCCGCTCTCCCCGAGGCGGCCCGGTGAGCGGTCCGCACCATGTGAGTCCCGAGGTACGCCAACGCCTGTCCGCGCCCCGGGGCCACCGCTTCTCCCGCCCTGGCGCCAACCGCCGCTTGGTGGCTCCGCCCGAGTCGCACCAGGACCGCCAGGAACGGCTACTGCGCCAGATGGAAGGTGATCCCCACCTGGCCTACCGGCTCCAGCACCACGCTGTGCCGCACTGGGCGAAGGTCACCCGCCGACGCCGCGAACAGGTCAAGCGGGAACCCCGTCGACCAGACCCGCCCCTGCCCAGTCCCAACCGGGGCCGCCACCGTGCTCCACGTCGGTGGTGGTCCTGGCCCGCCGTGGCCATCAGCGCCGCGTTGTTGTTCGTCCACTCCCAAATTGAATCGCTCGGCGAAACCATTTTCCAGGCCGGGTTCCCGCTCTAACCACCGCAGCTACAGCGCAGCGTTCAAGTAAAGGGGATGGGCCCGGCGTACATGGCGGGCCCATCCCCGCGTGCGAGGGGAGCAGCCTCGGTGACCTACTCGTTCAGTGGGCCAAGAAACCAGTATCTGTAAGTTGCTGACACTTGGACAGCGAAGACAAATCACCCATTAATATTCACCCTCCGAATCGGTTATAGGGGGGTGGCGTGGGGAGGCAGTGCCTCCGGTGGGGGAGCGGTATCCGGCGATGCTTCCGGGGCGGCTGTTCCACCAGGCGAGGAGGTCACCGAGGCGGAACTTCGCTCGGGTGTGCGGGGGGAGTCGGTTGGGGCGGTAGCCCTCGATGGTGTCGGGCAGGGCGTCGGGGGTCTTGCGTTTGTACTGGGAGACGGTGCTGCGGTTGACGCCGATGAGGGTGGCGAAGCGGCCGAGGGTGACCTCGCTGTTGGGGTCGTGGCCGGGAAGCTCTGCGGGTTTGTTGCGTCGGGGTTCGAAGGGGGCGAGTTTGGCGGGGTCGTAGAGGCCGACTTGGACGCTGCCGCGTGTGATGGGGGGTCGGTTGTTCCACCAGGTGAGGAGGTCGCCGAGGCGGTAGTGGTGGGTGGGGCGGCCTCGGGTGGGGCGGGGCGGGTTCGTTAGGGGAGAGGGTAGGAGGTTGGGGTCCTTGTCGCGGGTCTGGGTGATCAGGTGGGCGGAGACGTCGAGGATGCGCGCGAATCCGTTGAGGGTGACTGCGGTGTCGGGGTCGTGGTCGGGGAGGTCGATGGGGGTGGGGTGTTGGTAGCGGATGAGGGTGCGGGTGGTTTCGGGTTCGGGGAAGTTCTCGTTTTGGTAGGGAAGTTGGCGTAGGGCGTAGCTTTCGCTGAAGCCGTGTTGTTGGGCCCATTCGGTGAGGGTGACCAGGTGGGTGGGCTCGGTCGGTTTTGCCATGTGGGTTCCCGTAATCGGGGTGGGGCCGGGTAGAGCGGTGGGGTCTCCTGGCCTGCTATGTGTGTGGGTGGGTGGCTTCTGCTGGGCGGCCTGGGGTACCACCCCGTTTTCGGGGCCCCGTCAAGGGGACTCGGGCCGCTCTCTTTTGCTTTCTCCCAGTACTTCTCACTTTATTCCTTTGTGGGTTGGCACTGCTGTGTCTGGCGCCACGGGCGCTGTCGGGGCGTACACGTGGCTAGGCGTTGGGCGTTGCTCCTCTTAGGGAGGAGCTAGCGCCGGAGCGGCAGGCGGGCGTGCTCTTGTTGATAGCTCCGGCGGGTACGTGTCGGGATCGCCAACGTTGCCCCGGGGTTCGTGCCTTTGGGGATGAAGGGGTCGGCCCCAGAGGGGTGGGTCGGGTCGCTTCGGTGTGGGTCGCGGCGGCCCGCACCCCGCGTCGCGCGGAGCATCCCTTCCGGAACCATGGCCCGACCTGCACAGGAGCACACGGTCGTCAGATCGTCACCGTCGGACACCCGGAACTGAATCCGGATCCTTCGCGTCACAGCAAACGACCGATTCCCCCGACACAACACTTCCCCCAATGCAACGCCTCCCCCTGCCCTGGGGAAGCGGGCTCCCCGCACTTCTCCTGGAAGACATCACCATGAACCTTGACCTCAACCCCGGCTCCCCGCGCTGCACCCTCCTGGCACGGGCGGCCGCCGGTGCCGCCTCCCTGACTCTCGCAGCGGCCCTGACCTCGTGTTCCTTCCAGCTCGGCGACCTTGAGCCTGTCGGCGGGGACACGCCCGCGCCAGTGGACTCCGCAGAGGAACCGGAGACCGACACCGACGAGCAGTCCGAGGAGGACGGAATCGCCGAGGACGAGCCCGAGGAGACCGTCGCCGACGGCACCCAGGATGAGCTCCCCATGGACCCCGCCGAGGCCGTGACCTGGGCCGGTGACAACTACTGGCTCAGCGGCTCCGGTGACGCGTTCTACCGGTTGGACTGGACGCTGACGGACAGTACGACCCTGCAGCTCACCCACTCCGGCAGCGCCAACTTCATCATCGTGACCTACGGCGCGGACGGAACCCGTTACGCGAGCATGGTCAACGAGATCGGCGACTACGAAGGCAGCACCAGGATGAGCGACCTGCCGCTGCTCGACGGCCCCGAAGCGGTCGAGTTCATCCACATCAAGGCCGACGGGGCCTGGACCATCGGTCGTTGATCCGGCACGGTCCCGCTTGCTGCGGTGTCGGCCCGTGCACCATGGGCTGACACCGGAGCTCTCGCCGCAGCCGCCGGTGCGCCCGTTCGGGAGGGCGGTCGATCCGCCCGGCAGCGGCAGCCCCCGATGCGACGGCGGTTGGCGGCTACCGGGAAACGGGGGAGGAGTGGTCGGAGCCCAAGCTCAACTACCTCGGCCTTCGGCCGGAGCACCCCCAGCCCCGCGAGGACCGGGCCGCGTGTCGCGGCCGGTCAATCGTGCCATCGGACACCCGGCGGTGAGGATGGGGTTCAGCGTTGTGGTGTCGGCCCTGGGCAAGCCAGGGTGTCCGTAACCCGCGTCTGGTGCTGTCCGCTGCTTCCGAAACCACTCCATCCCCGGTGATCTTGCTACCAGAAGCAAGTTCGGCGCCGATTTCGCTTCTGGTAGCAAGATCATCTTTGAAAAAGGGGCCGAAACCGTGCCCGGGGGCCTGGCGGGTTGCTCGTGGTGTTCACCGGCAGGGGTGACCGGCCGCGATACGCGACCCCGTCCCCACAGGCCGGAGGATCCCG